>DASSBS010000171.1:0-15030 GCA_035698445.1 Woeseiaceae bacterium | reverse complement strand
AAAGTACCTCGCTCGGCCTGGCGGCGCCTGGCTTGGTCTTCACTCAGCCGATAGCTGGCTATCGGCTTCGCTCCAGACCGGCGCCAGCCACCACCATTCCTTCGCGAGCTACTTCCGCTTCCCCTGTTACAGGCCACTAGTGTGCCCCGTGCTGTTTATTCACGGGAAGGAACTAGAACAGGCCTTCGATCTGCCCTTCCGCGTCGACATGGATCTGGTCGGCGGCGGGTTTCCGCGGCAAACCCGGCATGGTCATGACCGCTCCGCAGACGACCACCACGAACTCGGCCCCGGCGGCGAGGCGAATTTCGCGAATCGGCACCATGTGACCCTTGGGCGCACCGAGCAGGTTGGGGTCGGTGGAAAAGCTGTACTGCGTCTTCGCCATGCAGATCGGGTACTCGCCGTAGCCTTGCGCCTGGAACTGCGCGAACTGGTCCCGCACCTTCTTGTCCGCGATGATGTCTTCGGCGCCGTAGATGGTGCGGGCGATGTGCCGGACCTTGTTCCAGAGCGGCATCTCGTCGTCGTAGAGCGTGTGGAATTGCGGCGCGTGCCCCTCCGTCAGCTCGACCAGGTGGCGCGCCAGGCTTGCGGTGCCCTTGCCGCCTTCGGCCCAGTGCCGGCAGACGTGCGTCTCGACACCGAACTGTTCCGCATATTGGACGACCGCATCGAGCTCTGCCTGCGTGTCGTGTGTGAAGTGATTGATGCCGACGGCCACCGGCACGCCGAAGTTGCCCAAATTGCGCAGGTGCTGGCCCAGGTTTTCGCAGCCCTTTTTCAGGGCCGCGACGTTTTCCTTCGCGAGCTCGTCCTTCGGCACGCCGCCGTGCATCTTCAGCGCGCGCACGGTCGCGACCAGCACGACCGCTGCCGGCCGGAGGTGCGCCTTGCGGCACTTGATGTCGAAAAACTTCTCGGCGCCGAGGTCGGCGCCGAAGCCGGCTTCGGTGACCACGTAGTCGGAAAGCTTCAACGCGGTCCTGGTCGCGATCACGGAGTTACAGCCGTGCGCGATGTTGGCGAACGGACCGCCGTGCATGAACGCCGGGTTGTTCTCCATGGTCTGCACGAGGTTCGGCAGGAAGGCGTCCCGCAGGAGCGCGGTCATGGCGCCCTGCGCGTTCAACTGCTTCACGGTTACCGGCTGCTGGTCGAAGGTGTAGCCGATGACGATGTTGCCGAGGCGCCGTTCGAGGTCCTCGAGATCGTTCGCGAGGCAGAAGATCGCCATGATCTCCGAGGCGACGGTGATGTCGTAGCCGCTCTCGCGCGGCACACCGTGCGCGGTGCCGCCGAGGCCGATCACGATGTTGCGCAGCGCGCGGTCGTTCATGTCGACGACACGCCGCCAGGTGATGCGCCGCGGATCGAGATTCAGCGCGTTGTCCCAGTGAATGTGGTTGTCGACCAGCGCCGAGAGCAGGTTGTGCGCGGCCCCGATCGCGTGGAAGTCGCCGGTGAAGTGCAGGTTGATGTCGGTCATCGGCACGACTTGCGCGTACCCCCCGCCCGCCGCGCCGCCCTTCATGCCGAAGCAGGGACCGAGGCTCGGCTCGCGCAGGCAGATCACCGCGTTCTTGCCGATGTGATTGAGCCCGTCGCCCAGGCCGACGGTGGTGGTGGTCTTGCCCTCGCCCGCCGGCGTCGGCGAGACCGCGGTCACGAGGATCAGCTTGCCGTCTTCGCGGTCGGCGGCGTTCTTCAGCACGCGATAATCGATCTTGGCTTTGTCGTGCCCGTACGGGATGAGCAGGTCGCTCGACAGCCCCAGCTTCTTGCCGATCTCCTGGATGGGCAACAGCTTTGCAGACCGGGCAATCTCGATATTGGAACTGGGGCTCATGCGGCGGGCTCCCTCTCTTTGCCTTCTCCTGGGCGCGAAGTCGCGGAGGGTAATGCAAAAGACGTCCGCGCGGCAATCACGTACCCGACATGCGGGCGACAAAAACCGACGTCGTTTGCCTACGGCGAGACGATCTGGTGCAGGGTGCCCGCGGTCAAATCGACGACGAACAGCTCGCCGGCGCTGCTCTCGGCGAAGGAGGCGATGCTGAGGGCGGTGTCGACGAGCTCGTCCGGCTCGACGCCCTGCTCGCTCGCGGAGGAGATTGCCCAGATGCGCCCGGAACCGAAGTCGCCGAACAGGTAGAACCCGGCGAGATCCGGGATCGCGCTGCCCCGGTACACGTAGCCACCCGTGATCGAGATGCCGAGGTCGTGGCCGTATTCCGTAATCGGGTCGATGTTCCCGGTACTGCAACCCTCCGGCGGTTCGAAGCAATGCGCGCCCTCGCGATCGTCCCAGCCGTAGTTGCCGCTCAATTCGACCCGGTCGACTTCCTCGAAAGCGTTCTGCCCCACGTCGCCGAGCCACAGCTCGCCCGTCTCCCGGTCGAAGCTGAAGCGCCATGGATTGCGAAAGCCCCAGGCGAAGATTTCCGGACAGTCGGCGGCATTCGTCGCCTGGAAGCATTCCGGATTGTTCGCGAAGGGATTGTCGGAGGGAATGGCGTAAGGCGAGGCCCTGTCGACGTCGATACGCAAGACGGATCCGAGCAGCGTCGTGGTGTCCTGCCCGTTAGCAAACGGGTCGCCGGCGCCGCCGCCGTCGCCGAGCCCGATGTAGAGGAAGCCGTCCGGCCCGAACACGATGTTGCCGCCGTTGTGGTTGGCGAACGGCTGTGACACGAGCAGGACGATCTCCTCCGTCTCGGGATCGAGATTGCCCGTGCCGTCGACCTCGAAACGCGAAACCACCGACTGCAGCGGCTCATTGAACCCCGCGCCGGTGCGCGTATAGGAAAGGAAGACGAAGCCGTTGGTCGCGAACCCGGGATGAAAGGCCATGCCGAGCAGCCCGGACTCGCCGAACGAGGAATCAACGCGGGTGGCAAGGTCCACGAAGACTCGGACGTCGGCGGGGCTCGCATTCGCATCGTTGGGGAACACGCGCACGACACCGGCTTTCTCCACCACGAACCAGCGGGTGTCGTCGCCCGGTGCCTGCAGCATCAGGAGCGGCTGGACGAACGCGAGCTGCGGAAATGCGCGCTGGACCGCGATCGGTGGCGGCTCCGCCGGGGGTTCGGAATCGTCCGGCGGCGCGGGGCCGGGGTCGTCCGGCGGTGGATTGAAAACGGTAGCGGTACCGTCGCAGGCGGCGAGCGCCACGGCGACGGAAAGCAAGGCGACTGTCCAGAGGCGATCGATATTCGGCATCAGCGCAACCTCACGGAACCGACGCGACAGCCTAACGGACTGCCCGATCGTAGCAAAGGGCGCTGTAGGAGCCCGTCTCACGGGCGATTCAATCCCGATATCCGGTCGCCCGTCGGCGGGCGATTCATGGCCGACGTCCGGTCGCCCGTGGGACGGGCGCCTGCAGCAGCAACGCCTGCCGCCGTCCCCGGTTTCAGATGGTGAAGGCGCGGATTTTCGCGGCCGGTGCGTGTGCTATGGTCTTTTTTTTTACAACAGAAGCGAGCGCTTACACGCCCCGGACGCCATGCAGGACTCAAGGACCATTGCCGAGCTCATCGCCGCTCACGAGCCCGGAACGCCGCTCGAGCAGCGGTTTTACACCGATCCGGCGATCTATGAGCTGGAAGTAGACCGCATCCTCAACCGCAACTGGCTGCTCGCCGGCCACGCCTCGCAAATCCCGGAGCCGGGTGATTTCTTCGTCACGAAAATGGGCAAGGAATCCGCCATCGTGGTGCGCGGCTCGGACGGCAGGGTCAAGGCATTCGCCAACGTGTGCCGGCATCGCGGCTCACTGGTGTGCCTCGAGGAGAGCGGCAGCACGCGCAAGTTCGAGTGTCCCTATCACGGCTGGATGTACGATCTGGACGGCAACCTGACGGCGGCTCGTTCCATGCCGAAGGGTTTCGACAAAAAAAGCCACGGGCTGCACCCCGTCAGCGCCGACGTGCTGGGCGGGCTGGTCTTCGTGTGCTTCTGCGAGGACCCGCCCTCGCTCGACGGCGCGCGCCGCGACCTGGCGGAACCGTTCGCCCTCTTCGACTTCGAGAACCTGAAGGTCGCGGCACGCCGCAGTTACGCCATCGAGGCGAACTGGAAGCTCGCCGTCGAGAATTACCAGGAGTGCTACCACTGCGCGACGGCGCATCCCGAATATGCGCGTATGCACACGCTGATGCTGGACCCGGCCAAACGGGACCGGATCCAGGACAGGATGCTCGGCCGCTTCGCGGCCTGCGGCCTGCAAGCCATCGAGCACGACTTCGTGGACACGCGGGCCCGCCCGGGAGAACAGGGCTACGGTTACAGCCGCACCGCAATGTTCGAAGGCTACAAGACCGGCAGCCGCGACGGAGAACCGGTGGCGCCGCTGCTCGGGAAGCTCAAAGATTACGACTGCGGAGCATCGGACTTCACCTTCGGCCCGTTCTCGTTCCTGCTGGCGTACAGCGACCACGTCGTCGGCTACGTCTTCAAAGCCGTCGACCAGGGCAACTGCATCTGCGATATCTTCTGGCTCGTGCGCGGCGATGCCGTGGAGGGCAAGGATTACGACGTGGACGAGCTGACCTGGCTCTGGCACGTCACGACGCTGGCGGACAAGACGATCATCCTCAACAACTGGAAGGGCGTGAACTCGCGGTACTTCCGTCCCGGGCCGTTCTCGACGATGGAGCGCATGGAGAAGCGCTACGTGGAGTGGATCGTGCAGCAACTCGCGGAGCGCCCGGGCCCGGTGCCCGTGTCCAAAAGAGCCTGACGGGCCGCCGCGTCGCCCGTAAACGGGATCGGATCCATCCCGTGGCGGACCGCCCGGCACCGGGCCTGCCCCTCATTTCTGGCGGGGCGAACCATCGGCGGTTATGCTTGTCGGAATCTGCCGCGCCCGGAATGAGCCGTGCGCGCCGACCGCGGGAATAAAACAATGATGCGATACTGTGTTGTGCTGGCCTGCGCCGCACTCGTTGCAGGCTGCGACTCCACCTCCTCTCCCGAAGCCGCTACCGCCACCGCTACCGCCACCGCCGATATCCCTTTGCAGTCCGGCATCGACCTCGCCGGCATGGACACGTCGGTGCGGCCGCAGGACAACTTCTTCGCGTACGCCAACGGTACCTGGGTGAAGAACACGACGATCCCGGCGGACCAGTCCGGGTGGGGCTCCTTCAATATCCTGAGAGATACCGGGCTCGCGCAGCTTCGGGCCATCATCGAGGATGTCTCGAAAGACGCCGGCCAGGATGAGGCCGGGGCAAAGATCGGGAAGTTCTACAATGCCTGGCTCGACGTGGAGCGCGCGAACGCGCTCGGCGTGAAACCGCTGGACGACCTGTTCGCGCGCATCGACGCGCTCGAGGACTTCGACGACGTCGTCGCCTTCTTCGGTGCCACGAACGAGCTCGGTCTCGACGCACCCTTCCAGCTATTCATCAGCCAGGACGCCAAGCAGCCCGACCGCTACGTCATCATCACCTGGCAGTCGGGCCTCGGGCTTCCGGACCGCGACTATTATTTCGACGAGACCGAGCGCGGCCAGCAAATCCGCGACGAGTACGTCCAGTACGTGGAGAAGATGCTCGCGCTGTCCGGCTACGAGGACAGCGAGGGCGCCGCGCAGCGCATCATGGCGCTTGAAACGCGGCTCGCCGGGAAGCAATGGGACAAGGTAGTCAACCGCGACGCGAACAAGACCTATAACAAGGTCACCGCCGCGGAGCTGGACAGCATGCTCTCCAATTTCGATCTCGACGCCTACTTCGAAGGCGTGGGCACCGGCCGGCAGGAGTACGTCATCGTCAGCCAGCCGTCGTACATGCAGGCGATGAACGAGATTGCCCCCACGGTCGACCTGTCCATCTGGAAGGAGTACCTGCGGCTGCAGGCGCTCTCGAGCTACGCCGATTACCTGTCGCAGGATTTCGTCGATGCCGATTTCGGCTTCTACGGAAAAACGCTGCAAGGCCGGCTGGAGCAGCAGCCGCGCTGGAAGCGGGCCGTCGACTCGATCAACGGCAATCTCGGCGAGTTGCTCGGTAAGCTGTACGTCGAGCGGCACTTTCCGCCCGAAGCCAAGGCGCGCATGGAGGACATGGTGGCGAACCTCATACTCGCCTACCGGGAATCCATCACGAATCTCGACTGGATGAGCGAGGAAACCAAGGCGAAGGCCCTGGAGAAGCTCTCAAAATTCACGCCGAAGATCGGCTATCCCGAGAAATGGAAGGACTACTCGGGGCTCAAGGTATCGCCGGACGACCTGGTCGGCAATATCCAGCGCGCGCGCGTTTTGAATCACTACCGCGAGGTCGACAAGCTCGGGAAGCCGGTCGACCGCAGCGAGTGGTTCATGACCCCGCAGACGGTCAATGCCTATTACAACCCGCCGATGAACGAAATCGTGTTCCCGGCCGCGATCCTGCAACCGCCGTTCTTCATGCTCGACGCGGAGGATGCGCGCAACTACGGCGCCATCGGGCTCGTGATCGGCCATGAAATCGGTCACGGGTTCGACGACCAGGGCAGCAAGTACGACGGCGACGGCAACTTGCGGGACTGGTGGACCGAAGCCGACCGGGCCGCTTTCGAGAAGCGCACGCAGGCGCTGGTCGAGCAATACAACGGCTTCGAGCCGCTGCCCGGCCTGTTCGTCAACGGCGAGCTGACGCTCGGCGAGAACATCGGTGACCTCGGCGGCGCCGCGATCGCGCTGCGCGCCTACGAGCTGTCGCTCGACGGCAAGGAGTCACCCGTGATCGACGGCATGACCGGCCGCGAGCGCTTCTTCCTGGGCTTTGCGCAGGTCTGGCGCTCCAAGTACCGGCCGCAGGCCACCGAGCTGCGCATCAAGAGCGACCCGCACTCGCCGCCGATCTACCGCGTAAACGGGGTCGTGCGCAACATCGATGCGTTCTACGACACCTTCGATGTGCACGAAGGCGACGGTCATTACCTGCCGCCGGACGAGCGCGTTCATATCTGGCGATGACGTCGTAGGAGCCCGTCTCGCGGGCGACCTCACGGCGCCTCTGGAGAGAAAGGAAGCGGGCGCCACAACCGCACGACCGGCCGCAGGATTCGATGGTGGATCACCCGTCGGCTCCGCTCAGGCGATGCCCGTCACCTTGTGCGTCTGCAGGCTGAGCTTCCACTGCGGATGCCCGAGGCAGTATTCGATTGCGGCGCGCGTGTTGCGTTCCTTGTCGGCGTCGTCGAGCGGCTGCAGGAAATGATGGGCGAAGTCCAGGTCGGCGAAACGCTCCGGCTGCGCCTCGGCCTCGCGTTGCGGGTACACCAGCTTCAGCTCGTCACCCGTCCGTTGCACGACGGCCGCGCCGGCTTTGGGGCTGACGCAGATCCAGTCGAGACCTTCCGGCGCGGGCACGGTGCCGTTCGTTTCGACGCCGATTTCGAAGCCGCGCGCGTGCAGTGCGGCAATGGCCGCCTCGTCGAGTTGCAGGAGGGGTTCGCCCCCCGTGCAGACGACGTAGGGCTTGCCGCCTTGCGCTGCGGGCCAGCGGCGCGCCACGGCGTCGGCCAGTTCGCCGGCCGTGCCGAACTTGCCGCCGCCCGGGCCGTCAGTACCGACGAAATCGGTATCGCAGAAGCGGCAGACGGCGCGCGCGCGGTCCTTCTCCCGGCCCGACCACAGGTTGCAGCCGGCGAAGCGCAGGAACACGGCCGGCCGGCCCGCCTGCGCGCCCTCGCCCTGCAGCGTGTAATAGATTTCCTTTACCGAGTACGTCATGAGCTTACGAGCGGGTCCGCGATACCGGCTTCGGCGAAGCCTTTGGCGCGCAACAGGCAGGCGGCGCAGGTGCCGCAAGGCGGCCGTTCCCCCTTGTAGCAGGTGTGCGTCAGCGCCATCGCTTCGAGGGCGCCCAGCCGCTCCGCGAGCTCGACCGTCTCCTTCTTCGACAGGTGCATGAGCGGGGTGTGGATGACCATCGTCCGCTCGAGGCCGAGCGAGAGGCTTGTTTCCAGGGCGTCGATGGTGTCGCGCCGGCAATCGGGGTAGCCGCTGTAATCGGTCTGTGCGGTGCCGGTGACGAGGTGGCCGATGCCGCGCGGCCAGGCGAACGCCGCGGCGAAGGTCAGGAAAATGAGGTTGCGGCCCGGCACGAACGTGGCCGGCAACTCGCCGTCGCCGGCCGTGGCCTCCGGCACCGGGCAGTCGGGATCGGTGAGCGCATTACCGCCGAGCGCCGCGAAGGTGTCGATCGGCAGGACGGCGTTGGGAATACCGGCGGAGCGCGCCACGTCGCCGGCGCATTGGATTTCGACGCGGTGCCGCTGCCCGTAATCGAAGGTGACCGACTCGACGGCGCCTCGCCCGAAACGGTCGAGCGCCCAGTACAGGCACGTGGTCGAGTCCTGTCCGCCTGACAGGATGACTAGCGCTTTGTCGGCCATCGCCTTCTACTTGAACAGGTCTTCCGCGTTCTCGAGGAGCGGATCCCCGGCAGCTTGCTCCGCCTTCTCGCCGCCGAACAAGCCGGCGAGCTCCGCTGCCGCCCGCGCCGCCTGCCGCGCCCGCGCCGGGTCGAACGCGTCCGCGCTCGGCTTGAACCACTCGCAGAAGTTCACCTTGAACTTGTCCAGGACCTCCTCGGCGTCGTCCTCGCGGCACTGCTTCGGCACCGCCGGATCGAAAAACCGGCACATCCGACAGACGTACAGGCTCGCCCGGCACCCCGGACACTCGTCCCGCCGCGACAACGGCAGCGTGAGGGCCGCCAGCGACGCCCCACAGCGATGACATTGCAGTTCCTCACCCATCGCGCCGCAGTATAACCCCGGATCCGCCGCCACTCGGCGAACCCCCCACCGCGGTAAGAGCGTAGCCGTGGCTACGCCAGCCACAATACTCGACTTTAACTACTTCAAATAAGCCTCTGTTGTACCGCGGAATTTATCAAAACACCCGAATACGCTAACATGCCGCGTCTTCCAATGCCGCCGAGCCCGATGTCCCGACCTGCCGAAATCCTCTCCAGCGAACGCATCCACAAGAAGTTCGGCAGCTACGGAGTCGACGTGCTCGAAAGCGATACCGGCCGGCGCGTCTCCAGTCTCTACAGCCTGACCGACGGCGCGAAGATCTGCCGCACCTATGCGAAAGTCCGCTTCGCGCCGGCGATCGATCCCGCTTTTGCCGCCGAACACGTCCGCGTCCTCGCGGGCGAGTCGATCGGCACCGTGTTCCGGTCCGCCGGCTGGAAAATCGTCAAGCGCCATCGCCATATCGGCGAAACGGCGTTGGCCGACTTGGACAAAGACGACATTTCGGAGCTGATGCGCATCGAGGGAACGGACAGGGTGGCGACCGACACCTACGTGTTCGAAATCGCGAAGAACGGCCGGCGCTTCGAGTATGCCGAGATCACCGAGCTGCACCACCCGGCCTACCTGACGGCGGCCGAGCTCGCGTCCATCTACGGCGAATCGGCCACCGTCGAGCTTCGGTAGCCGCGTGCCTGCGGCGCGGCGGTGCGATCGCGCCGCAGGATGAGAACGTTGCCGGCCATGACGAGCAAAACGCCGAGCACGATGTTTGCCGTGAGCGCCAGCCCCTCGAACCCGAAGGAAACGGCGAGCGCCACGACCGGGAACATGACCACGGCGTAACCTGCCTTGTGCGCGCCGATGCGCCCGAGCAGCGTCAGGTAGCTGCCGAACGCCACGATCGAGCCGAACACGGCAAGGTACAGCAGCGACGTGACATAGCCGACGGACCAATCGAAGGTGAACGCCTGCCCTTGCGCGAGGGCGAGCAGGCCGGTGAATAGCGCGCCGTACAGCATGCCCCACGCATTCGACTGCACGATGGGCAGTCTTCGCTGCTGGGCGCTTTGCGACACCATATTGCCGAGGGATGACACGTACGCCCCGAGGACGCAGAGACCGGCGCCGTACAGCGTGGTGTCCGACAACGAGAGCGCGCTCACTTCCGGCAGGAACAGCACGACGATGCCGGCGATGCCGAGCACCGACCCGAGCAGCACGCGTGCGCCGGCGCGGGTGCCGAAGAACAGCCGGGAGTTGACGATGTTCATCCAGAGCATGGTCGAGAACGCGATCGCGCTGAGCGCGGACGTGATGTACACCTGGGCGTAGTACGTCAGCATGTAATTGAGGCAGAACAGCAGGAGCCCCAGCAGCGCGAAGCGGACGTGGGCGCCGCGATCGAAGCCAAGCGGAAGCCCCCGGGCGCCGCACCAGCCGAAGAGCAGGAGCGCGGCGAGCGTGTAGCGGTAGAAAATCGACACGCCGGGCGCCACCTCACCGAGCTGGAACTCGATCGCGATCCAGGTCGTGCCCCAGATGAGCACCGTGATCAGGTAAAGGGCCCGGTTGTTCATGGATCTTCCTTCGAGGATTCCGGCAAGGTCGCGCTTGACTCTACCGGAGCGCTGGAGCTATAACAGAATCAATCCTTGAAAAATGTAACCTGAACAGTTGACGCTGAGCCTCGATAAATCCAACGGCGATTACCTCTACCGGCAGGTCATCGACCTCGTCGCGCAGAACATCGAGACGGGCGCGTTGCGTCCGGGCGACCGGCTGCCGTCGCTGCGGCGGATGAGCACCCGTATCGGCGTCAGCATTCCCACCGTGCGCCAGGCCTACATCGAGCTCGAGCGGCAGCGGCGCGTGGAGTCGCGGCCGCAGTCCGGGTATTACGTCCGCAGCCTCGCCGGCAACGAGCTGGTGCTGTCCGCGCCGAAGTTCCGGCGCGACGCAAAGCCCGTCGCGGTCGGCTGCCGCAGCCTGATGGACCGCGTGTTCGACGGCATCCACCAGCCGGACGTGCTGCCCTTCGGCATCACCAATCCCTGCATGGCGAAATCCGCCGCCAAAGCGCTGCACCGCACCATGAAACGGGTGATGGCGCGTGCGGAAGAACGCAGCCTCGGTTATGCGCCGGGCTTCGGCGAGCCGTCCTTAAGGCGGCAGATCGCCTACCGCTATTTCGACACGGTCGGCAGCCCCGTCGAACCGGACGACATCTGCATCACGAACGGCGGCCAGGAAGCGCTTTTGATCGCGCTCTCCGCGGTGGCGTCGAAAGGCGACGTGATCGCGGTCGAGTCGCCAACCTATCACGGCCTGCTCGAGCTCATCGAGTGCCTCGGCATGCTCGCGATCGAGGTCGAGACCTGCCCCGAGGAAGGCGTGCAGCTCGATGCGCTGGAGCAGACGCTGGACGCGCACCCGGTGAAGGCCTGCATGTTTTCCACCACGCTCAGCAATCCGCTCGGCGTCAGCATGGACGACGACAAGCGACGGGCGCTGGTCCGGCTGCTCGAGGAACGCGACGTCGCGCTGGTGGAAGACGACGTCTACGGCGAGCTGCTGTTCGACGGGCGCCGGCCGAAACCCGCGGCCTTCCACGCGCAGAGCGGGCGCGTGCTGACCTGCGGGTCGTTCTCGAAGACGGTGGCGCCGGGCTACCGGATCGGCTGGATCGTGACCGGCGGCTATCGCGATCGCATCAGCGCGCTCAAGCGGTCGTACTCCTGCACGTCCGGCCTGTTGCAACAGCTCACGTTGGCGGAGTTCCTGGCCGGCGGCGATTACGAGCGCTACCTGAAGACATTGCGGCCGGTGCTGCAATGCAACGCCGAGCGCATGAGCGCCGCGGTCGCCTGCTATTTCCCGCCGGAGACGCGGACCTCGAAGCCGGTTGGCGGATCGGTCCTGTGGCTGGAGCTGCCGCGTAACGTCGACGGCGTCGCCCTGTTCGAAAGGGCAATCGCGGACGGCATCAGCATCTCGCCGGGCGGCATCTTCTCGCCCGGTAACCGCTACCGCCATTTTATCCGGCTGAGCTTCGGCCATCCCTGGACCGTCGACGTCGAAGAGGGTTTGCAGCGGCTGGGGCGCACCGTTTCCGCAATGGCGGGGGGCCACTAGGAAAATATTTTCCACGAATCGCGACGCGCTGCCGGTTTACGGCTTTTATCCGCGCGGGAATTGGCCTATAAATCGCGCCTTTCGTCCCACCATTAGCCCTGCCCATGATTCGCGCCATCACCCCCATTGCCGCGCTGCTGACGGGAGTTGCCATCCTGCTGATCGGCCAGGGTCTGCAGGGCACCCTGCTCCCGGTTCGCGCCACGCTGGAGGACTTCTCCAACTTCGCGATCGGCGCGTTCGGCGCGACGTATTTCCTCGGCTTTGCGATCGGCTGCTGGTGGGGACCGCGGCTCGTGCAGCGGGTCGGGCACGTGCGCGTGTTTGCAGCGATGACCGCGCTGGCGTCGTCCGCTCCCCTGCTCCACGGCTTGTGGATCGATCTGCCGGCCTGGATCGTCCTGCGGTTCATCTCGGGATTCTGCTTTGCGGCGCTTTACGTCGTCATCGAAAGCTGGCTGAACGAGACCGCGACCAACCAGAACCGGGGCTCGGTGTTTTCGGCTTACGTGCTGATCAACATGACCATGCTCGGCGTCGGTCAGCAGATGATGCTGCTGGACGACCCGGCGCTGATGAGCCTGTTCGCCCTGGCGTCGGTGCTGGTGTCGCTGGCGGCGCTGCCGGTGGTGCTCTCGACCGCGCCGGCGCCGCGGACGGTCGAGGTGGTGGAGATCGATCTGCCGCGCCTGTACCGAACATCGCCCGCGGGCATGCTCGGCAGTCTCGCGGCCGGGTTCGCGAACGGCTCGTTCTGGTCGCTCGCGCCGGTGTTCACGATGGCGTGGTCGCACGACGTCGCGCTGACGGCGTGGTTCATGACGGCGGCCGTCATCGGCGGCGCCGCGAGCCAGTGGCCGCTGGGCGCCTGGTCCGATCGCATCGACCGCCGCTACGTCATGGCGCTTTGCGCCGGCTTCGCCGTGGCCGTAGCGGCCTGCATCCTGGTATTCAGCGAACGGCTGACGCCGGGCTCGATCGTGTTGCTCGGCGGCCTCTGGGGCGCCGCGGCGTTTCCGGTTTATTCGATCGCCGTCGCGCACTCGAACGACCACGCCGCCGATCACGAGTTCGTCGTCGTCTCGAGCGGCCTGCTGCTGATGTACGGCATCGGCGCGGTGATCGGACCCCTGCTCGCTTCCGGCCTGATGCAGGCAATAGGTGCTCGCGGCCTCTACGCCTTCACCGGCACCATCCACATCGTCCTGCTGGTCTACCTGTTCGTACGCCGCTACCGCCGCTCCCCCGCCGCCGACGAAGAGCAGGTCGCCTTCACCGAAGCCCTGACCGCCGCCCACACCCATACCCAGGTGGGGGTCGGACCTGCGCAAGCCGCTGAGCAGCCTTGAAAAACGGGCCTGAATGAGCGGCAAATCGCGCTTAAACGGACCATTTTGGGGTCGAAATGGAGGCTTTCGGTGCGTGGGTCCGACCCCTTAAGCGGGCGTTCAGGTTGCGGGGCGTAGCATTTCTGGCACGATGGCTGGGGGTGCGGGTCCAATCGGAGGGCGTGTGCCGGCCGGGGATGGGAGATCGCGATGAACAGGACAACGAGGCGAATCGAAGGGTGGACCGCGCGCTGGGCGCTCCTGGCGATCGCGGGCCTGCTGTCGGCGGGTGTCGCCTGGGCGCAGGTCCCGGTCGACGAGGACGGGAATCCGCTCGAGGCGGAAGCGATCGGCGAAGCGGGCGATGCGCAAGCCGTTCCGGCCGATCCCGTGCTGAGCGACGAGGAGCTGCAGGCGCTCGTCGGCCCCATCGCGCTCTATCCCGACGAGTTGCTGGCGGTCGTGCTCCCGGCGTCGGCGTACCCGTTGCAGATCGTGCAGGCGGCGCGTTTCCTGAAAGACCTCGAAGAGGACGACAGCCTGGAGCCGGACCCGGAATGGGACGAGTCCGTCGTCGCCCTGCTCAACTACCCCGAGGTCATCGAGATGATGAACGAGGATCTCGACTGGACCTACGCGCTCGGCGAAGCCGTCGTCCGCCAGCAGGCCGACGTCGTTGCCGCCATCGAAGCGTTCCGCGACCGCGCGTATGCCGCCGGCAACCTGAAAAGCGACGATCACCAGACCGTCACGCGCGATGAGGGCGTCATCCAGATCGAGCCGGTCGAGGAAGAGATCATCTACGTGCCCTACTACGAGCCGGAGCGCGTCGTCGTCTACCAGCCGACGCCGGTGTACCACTATTACCCGCGGCCCTACCCGGTCTACTACTATCCCTACCCCTACGATTATTCGTTCGCCTCCGGCTACTTCTGGGGCGTGACGACGGCGTTCCGGATCGGCTGGTTCACCGACCACCTGCTGGTGTTTCACCACAGCTACTGGGGCCACCCCTACTACGGCCGCCACTATTACGGTCACTGGTACCGCCGTCCCAGCATCCTCGTCTACAACCGCTACTACGTGAACGATCGCGCGCATCGGCCGCCGCATCACGAGCGCGACGGCGATTTCTGGCGTCCGCGGCGACACAGCGGCGCACTGATCGACCGTTACCATCGCCGCGAGGCCTATTACACGGATCGCCGCCGCGAGCGGTCGGAGGAAGGCTATCGCGACGCGCGCGACGCCCGGCGGGTGAACGCCGGCCGCGACCGCGCCCGGCCCGGGTTTCGCGGCGACGGCATCGCGGCGCGCCGCGCGGAGGCCGAGCCCGGCTTCGCCCGTCCGCGGTCGAACGACACGCCGAGACACGACCGGAACCGCACCGTTGCCGAACGGCGCCAGGCCGGGGACGACACGATCCGCTTCCGCCCGCGCGAGCGTACCGAGGTTGCCCGGCGCGATGCCGGCGAGGACCGCGCTATCCGCTTTCGGCCGCGGCCCGACCGCGCCGAGCGGCCCGCAGCTCGACCCGGACGGGACGCCCCGGGGCGCGTGACGCGCAGCGACCGGGCGGTCGAGCGCTCGGTGCGGCCCTCGACCCGGGAGCACGCGGCGCGGCCGTCGATCCGGGAGCACGCGGCACGGCCCTCAACCCGTGACCACTCGGCACGACCCTCGATCCGGGAGCCTGCGGCCCGCCCGCACATGAACGCGAGCCCGCCGCGCCGGGCCGCGCCCGCGCCGCGAGCCGTGCAGCGTGCCCCGGCACCGCGGCCGCGCATCAGCACACCCCGGG
>DASSBS010000170.1:0-11007 GCA_035698445.1 Woeseiaceae bacterium | reverse complement strand
CGTGACGGACGGCATCGAGACGGCGCTGGAACGGGCGCGGCGTGCCGCCGGCAGCAAGGACGTCGCCCTCGCGGGCGGCGCCAAGGCCGCCCGGCAGTATCTCGCGGCCGGGCTGGTCGACGAGATGCAGATCCATCTCGTGCCGACGCTGCTCGGCAGCGGCGAAAGGCTGTTCGAGGGCGTCGGGGACAGCCTGCACGGGCTGGAGCTCGTGCGCACGGTGGCGACGCCGACGGTGACTCATTTGAAGTTCGAGAAACGCTGAGGACAGCCCAGGAGGCGCCAATGAAATTCCTGACTCTCAGGCCTCAGTGGATCGTGGATCATTTTTTCGATTTTGACGTGGCTTTTCGCAGCATCCGTCTCTTCTTCTCGACTTCAGCGAGGATCTGCGGCCAACGCAGCTTGTGAAGGGCCGGCGTGGTTCGGAAATCCTCGATGGGGACTGCCTGCAACGGATCGATGCCGTAGAGCAGGAACACCCTTACGGCCGCAATGTCGGCCGCAATCTCGGCGACTCGCTCGAGCAGCTTCAGGCCGGCTCTTTCCCCATGCGTTTCGATCTCTCGCCGAATGAAACCCCGCGCCACGTCCACGGCTAGCTTCCCCTGGGCAATCCCTGCGCGGTTGCGCTTCCCGGGAAGCAGATGGAGATTCTGAATACGACTGTCGAGCACATCGATCGGATGAATGACCCGGAGCTCGCCGATCCCCGGCACTTCCATGTGCACGGCCCGGCGAACGAGATCCTTGGTCGTGAGGCCGGCGACGCCGGAGAGGAAGTCCACCTGTTTCACCGCTCCGTCCCGCGACCGACGGGTGACTTTACCCGTTTGCGGAGTCGCGTCATCGAGCGTCGGAACCCATACTCGCCAGCCGAGTTTCCTGGCGAGGTCCCTGGCCAGATGTGAGTCGCCGATGAAATCGGCGTCGGCGGTCACGCCGGAAACGAGATCCGGGGGACGGCTGACCTGGAAGTGATCAGCCCAGAACGCGAGCGCCTGGCCGCCGACCAGCAGACCTCGCGGCGAACAGACGCTCAGGATCTTTCTGACATCGTCCGGAGTAAGCGGGGCCGCCGTGTCGCGCTTAGTCGTCATCGAAACCGCCCGGGGCGCTCAGCATTCGCGCGGCCCGGGCGCTTTCGGGTGGGATCATGTGCTTCTTACCCCACCGTCTATCCTGCTCGACGACCGCTCCGGCAGACTCGAGGGACTCGAGCAGGCGTGGGGACAGCATCACGGCGACGAGCCGTCCGTGCTTCAGGATGTCGACTCGGCCCGAGACGGCAATTTCCTCGAGCACCCCGCCAAAGTTGTTCTTGGCATCGCTGGCTGATATACGCTTGGACATTTGGCTATTTTAGCCAGTTTTGTGGCTCTGGCAAGACTCCGGTAAAGCCTGCCCGAGGGCATGCACGCCGTCGGCTATCATGAGCCCGCACAAGCCTAGGAGAACCGATATGCCCGATCGCGGAGCGAGGCCTTCGGCAAGGCCAACGTCATCTCCGGACGCGCGGCGGCGAGCGCCACGTCGAACTCCCGGGAAGGGACCTCGGGTGCATTCGCTGCCGCGGCGGATCGCGGCTTTGGGGCTCGCCCTGCTGCTGGGCGCCTGCGTTGTGCAGGAGCCGGCGGACCGGCCGTCCCGCGACCTCGCGGTTCGCGTCCTCTCGTTCAACATCCGCTACGGTACCGCGCCCGACGGCCCGAACGCCTGGCCGCAACGCGCGGAGCTCGTGTTCGACGTCATTCGCCGCCAGGACAGCGATTTCGTCGGCCTCCAGGAAGCGCTACGGTTCCAGATCGACGCCATCCGCGACGCGGTGTCCGGCTACGAGGAGGTCGGCGGCGGGCGCGACGACGGCCGCGAAGCCGGTGAGTATTCCGCCATCCTGTACCTGAAGGATCGCTGGCGCGTGGCGGACAGCGGCACGCTGTGGCTGTCGGACACGCCCGCTGTGCCAGGCTCGATGGACTGGGGCAACCGGTTCCCCCGCATCGTGACCTGGGGCCGATTCGTCGAGCGCGAATCGGGCAGGGCCGTCTGGGTGTTCAATACGCATTTCGATCACGAATCCCAGCGGGCGCGCCTGAGAAGCGCCGAACTGCTCGCCGAGCGCATTGCCGACAGGGAGCCGCGGGATCCGGTGATCGTCACCGGCGACTTCAACGCGGGCGAAGCCAACCCGGCGATCCGCCACCTCGAGGGCGGCGACGGGAGGTCGCCCGTCCGCCTGGTGGACACGTTCCGGGTCCTGCATCCGGATGCGGGAGCGGCCGGCACATTCGGGGAGTTCACGGGCCGGCGGAACGGCCCGAAAATCGATTACGTCTTCGTGGAGCGCGGCACGCGGGTGCTCGAAGCGCAGATCATCCGCGACAACCGCGATGGGCGCTATCCTTCCGATCACTACCCGGTGTTTGCGGAGATCGTGCCGTGGGATGCGCCGTATCCGGCACTGCGGCGATAGCTTCGCCAGCGCCTCGACCACCGCACGGCCAAACAGCGCGAACAGCCGTGGAAGACTACCGGCTGACGATGCCGGAACGCTGACCGGACTATAAGGTGCTGCGAGCGCGTCCGGTGCCGCGCTGTCGCGCCGCATCGCCACTGACTGCGCCGGAAGCCGGCGCCAGCGCGAGATGGACACGCCCGCGCTGGTACAGCCTGCGATCGTTGAGCTGCACGACAAGTGCCTCGACCGCCCTGGTGACGCTCTCGACGCCCCCTTGGCGGTAACCGGTAATGCGGTTGAACCCCTGGCGAATCTCGTAGCGGTGCCACGACGAGCCGGTCGCGCCGGCAGGCGCCGGCGTGGCCAGCACCGAGACGAGCTGGTACGGATCCGCCAACGGCGGAGCTGCAACGGTTGCGGGTCGCCCTCTCACGGCTCGATCCGGCGGCTGTCGACCCCAGTGCGCCGTGGCGACGCCTGAAGCCGGCAGGTCACCAGCGCTGGCCGCCGCCGCCGAAGCCGCCGCGGCCGCCGCCCGGCTTCTTGTTCTGGGGCTTCGCTTCGTTGACCTTCATCGGCCGCCCGTCGTAATCGGTGCCGTTGAGCCCGGCGATTGCGGAGTTCGCCTCCGAATCCCGGCTCATTTCCACGAAGGCGAAGCCTTTGCTCTGGCCCGTGTCGCGATCGGTGATGAGGTTTGCCGAATCGACCGTGCCAAACTCGGCGAACTTGTCGATAAGTGCTTGTTCAGTAGCGGAATAGGGCAAATTGCCCACGTAAAGCTTGCGTCCCATGTGTCCTCCAGTAAATGACCGCGAAAGAGGATATGGGTGGGTACCCGTAGGCTCCATGACGGTGGGCGGCAATGATAACCGAGATCGGCGCGGCTTGCTCGCCCCTGACCGTCGCCTCGGTGCGACGACGAGCCGCGAACGCTTCTGATCCCGACAATCCCCCCGCGAAGGATTCGATGTTCGAGCCGGGCATGGGGCCATAAGCCGCCGGGATCCGCTACTGGTTTGAAGCGGAGAGCTGGGTCCAGGCGGGTTCTTACTCCTGGAAACGTTCCGTATTGTTCAGCGTCAACGTCCGGTACCCGCCGGTGGCCGCGAGCTTGTTCTGTACACTCACCGTACCCTCTCCGTCGATGGCGAAGTGAAAGCCGCCGGTGGCTCCAACCGACAGGGCATAAAATCGAAGCCCGCGCACCAGCGTAACCCGCCGCTTTCCCTGCAGGTCGGGGGTGCCGCCTTCGACGATGCGCCAATCACCGGTGAAGAGTCCCGGATCGATCACTATGATTGCCGTCTTCAGCCGGAGCGTGCTTCCGCGGGCGTCCGCTGCCGCGGTGTTCCGCGGCACGATGCTGCCATCGGCGGCGACGTCGAAGAGTATCTCGGTGCCGCCGAGGCTAAGCGTGTGCGCGCCCGTGACCGTATCGGGCTTGCCGAGCGTGACCACGGCGATGCCACTCCGGGCGTCGCCGTAATCGAGCGTCCACTGGCCCGTGTAGCCGTTGGGATCGATGGTGATCTCCATGGCCAGTGCGGAGCCGGTGCAGGCGAGCGAAAGGAGCGCAGCGCTGATCAGGAAGTTGGCGAGCTGTTTCATTTTGCAATCCTCACAACCGCGTTTTCAACGATGTCGTCATTCCTCGAGGTTTTCACTTGCGGATCCGGACCGGGCTGCCGGGAGGCGAGCGCGCCGGACCGGACCCGCTTGCTTTCCTCCCGCATGAACTCGAGCAGTGCCTCTACCTCGATGTCACTCAAACGAAAGTTCGGCATGGTGACCTCGCCGTACGCCGCGTACAGCGCGAGTGCGACGGGATCCTCGTCTTGCAGCATCTGTTTCGGGTTCTTGAGCCAGCGAACGAGCCACTCGCGGCTGCGTCGCTCGGACACTCCCAGGAGATCCGGCCCCAGGAGCTCGCCGGCATCGACCGTGCCGTCACCGGCAACGGTGCGCGTCAGGTTGCCGATCGCGTGGCAGGCGGCGCAGCGGGTGCGAAACAGCGTTTCGCCCATGCTCGGCGCCTGCAGCTTGGGCGCGCCCGCATAGCCCGCGAGCTGCGGGTTGGGCGTGCGCCAGTTCGAGAGCCAGCTCCCTATCTGGGCAGCCAGGATGTGCGGGCTGCTCGTGGCCATGCGCTTCATCCATTGTCCGGTCCGCTGGTTGCCGATCAGTACCGCTCCACTGTGATCATTCAGTTCGACCTGCACGCCGTCGCTTAGAAATCCGAGCTTCATGCGCAGCAGCATGATGTCTTCCGGTTTTCCGGTGAGAAACGTCCAGCCGGGACCGACGTTGAACTTCTCCATGTGGGCCCTGAGCTTTTCCGGCGTGTCGTGCTCCGGGTCGATCGTGATCGAGTACATGAAGATATCTTTGCCGACCCGCTCCCCGAGGAGCTTCTGCACCCTCGCCAGCCGTGCCGTCACAAGGGAGCACATGTTCGGACAATTGGTGTAAAGCAGGTTGATCGTCACGACCTTGCCTTTGATCAGGTCGTCGAAGAAGTGCACCGTCTCGCCGTCCTGCGTGACCAGCGGCACGTTGGGGAAATAATCAGCCCCCCAACGGACGCCACCCCCTCGCGCGGGCCGCTCCTCATCCGCGCCGTCGTCCATGGTGGCCATGTCATGATGGCCGGCATGATCGTGCGCCGCATGCGGGCGCCCGGAATGATCGTGCTCCGCTGCATGAGCATGCGCAGGGTCCGCTCCCGCAGCGCCCGGATTCAGGATGCCGGCGGCCAGGAACAGCATAAGTGCGGTGCGGCGGCCCATGACTATGGTTCCAGGTGGCCGAAGTCGGGATTGGCATCCGACTCCTGCGCGGCGTCCACATCGCCCGTGTGGTAGGTCGGCAGCGCGTACGTCGGCACGTAACCGACCCCGTCCCAGGCAGGCATCGGTGTCGGCATGATGTCCACCTGGCCCGGGCTCTCGGAATCCCAGCGCAGCAACATGGCGTGGTCCTCGTGCTGCGTGTTGTGACAGTGCTCCATGAAACTGCCGAGAAACTCCCGGAATCGGAACGCGATGTCGACGCTCGACGTGGCATCGTCCATGCGGCCGATGCGATACACGTCCTTGCGCGCCCACCGCTCCCATTCGGGCGGCTCGACGCCGCCGCGCTTGATGATCTGGCCTTCCTCGAAGTGGATATGGATCGGATGGCTCCAGCCGCCGTGCCCCTCCAGGTGCCAGATCTCGACGCGATTGTTGGCAACGGAGGCGGACAGCCGTCGCGGATCCATATTGAAGCCGGCACCGCCGTCCGTCTTGATCGTCCACGGCGAGAGGTCGGTGCCATCCGAGCGTGCGAAGTCGAAGGTGCGATGGATCGCGTTGTCGAGCTCCGCCTGGGTGAACGTCGGAAGCGGGATCATTGTCTTTCCTGGCTGGCCGTTTGGCAGCTCCGCAACGTACTCGGCGGGGTTCATGCTCGGATCCACCCCGTCGTACGGCTGGACGACGAATTGCAGGAACCGGGTCACGGCGGGATCGGTGTCGTACTCCTGCCCGTCGGCCAGGGGCACATCGGCGTCCTCCGGACCGGCTCCCGTGCGCCTGTGGTATTCGCCGTTCAGGACCTCCTCGATCGGAATCTCCTCGTTCGGCCGTCGGCCGTCTTCGTGCTCCAGCAGGTTCACCATGTAGAGCTTGGTGCCGGGCGCGAACTGCGAGAAATCGATGATGATGTCGTAACGTTCCGCGATGCCCTGCGTCGGCAGGATGCCGCGACGGTTGGGGAGCCCTCCCATGCCGGGGTCACCGTTGAAATAGACGGCGTGCTCCATGATGTTGCCGTCGTTGGCGATCATGTAGAACGGCACCAGGTTGTAGGAGACGGAGTCGTCCGGGCCGGCGATCTCTCCGCCGTCACCTTGCACTTCCTCCACGAGGGCGATGCGAAAGTAACGCGATACGGAGCCGTTCAGGATCCGGAAACGGTAGCGGCGCGCGCGCACCTTGAAATAGGGCTTCCAGAGCCAGTTCGTCAGGAGCTGGTCGCCGATGAACCCGTCCAGGTTGAAGATGTTGAAGAAGAGCTGGCCGTCGCTGTCCCAGGCTTTGTCGGCGATCAGCAGGTTGACGTCGTAGTCGCGATTGCCCCAGTCGAGCGCGGAGCCGCTTGGAAACCGAAGGTTCACGCCATCGTCAATGACTTCGTTGCCGCGGTCGATCGCGCTGTAGTAGTTCATCATCGCGGCGTTGCCCTTGTAGACGTTCTGGGCCGTGAAATCGAGCATGTGATCGTGAAACCAGTGCGTACTCATGGTTTCCCGGTAATTGCCGCGCAGCTTCACGATTCCGCCGTTGCCGTCGGG
Source organism: Woeseiaceae bacterium (assembly GCA_035698445.1). GTDB lineage: Bacteria > Pseudomonadota > Gammaproteobacteria > Steroidobacterales > Woeseiaceae > IDS-8. Next base: position 4,213 of record DASSBS010000170.1, on the reverse strand, counting down.
CGCACCCGCTTTCGGGTCCGTCGCGGTGGTGTTGATGGAGTCGTAACCCGCCAGCACCATCGGCCAGCGGTAGTCATAGAACTGGCCCGGAAAAAAGAACGCCTGGGTGTAGCCGTCGCTCTCGGCCGGGTTGTGCCCGTTGTGCTCATGCGTCGTGAGCGTATGCAGCCCGAAACCGTAGTTGGCCGAGGGGTCGATCGGCAGCGCATTGTAATGGCGCATCAGGATGGGTTCTCCGTACCGGGCCATTAGCAGCTTCGGCGGAAAGGTACCGTCGAACGTCCAGACCGCATTCGGGTCCTGGACGGGAAAGTTCGGATGGAACCTGACCGGTATGTTGGCGGTAGTGCCTTCGAAGCCGGGCGTTCCCACCGTATTGTGGTAAAGGCCTCCCGGCCCGAATTCCCCGGCCGTGTAGTGGTGGCGCTGCAGCGCGTCACGCACGCCGCCGTTCGGGCGGGCACCGGCCTGCGCCGTCGTGAAATAGACTTCCGGAAAGAATTCCTGCCAGCGCTGGTGCGCCCAACCCTCGCCCGGCGGACGGCCCTCGGCCGGCGGCGTCACGAGCGGGCGGCCGAGATAGGCCTCGATTTGTGCCTGCCACGGGTTCAGGTCGGTCCCGCCGTTGTCCGGATCGTTCGCGAGCCGCGTCGGGAACGGATCGGGCAATGCCAGCGTCGGGGTGACGTACTTCGCGAGGAAGGTATCGATCGCGGTGCCGCTCGGGCCGCTCAAGGCATCGGGAGGCGCGGGAAAATCGCCCAGCGGGACGACGTTCCCGGGCTCGCCGAGCGGCACCGGCCCGAACTCCTCGAAGCGCAGCATCTGCTGGGTGAACGGCTCGGCGCCGAACAGCGGGCTGGGGAGCCCGCCGGTCGGCCAGGCATTGTCCGCCAGGTTGCCGTCGTTGATGTCCTCGCCCGCGACGCCTTCGTCCTGATCGGCTGTCGCGCCTTCCACCGCGAACTGCATCGAGGATTCGGGGTTCTGCGTGTTGATCTGGTTGTTGGACAGCGCGTTGCCGACTGCCGCCTGTTCCGCGTTGATCTGCGCTTCGGGAAGCGTTCCGCTGATCGAGCCTTGCTGGGCCATCGTGGTGGAAACGACGAGCATCGACGCGGCAACGCCCAGCGCCCGCCAGGCGGGAAGTCCCGGACGCCCGACCATGCTCGTCACGATCTGCGCTGTGCGCAGGAAGAACTGCTTCAATACACAGATGAGTGTCATGACTGCCACGCCTCCCGCCTGAATGACCGGGCCGGACCGTAACGCGGTCATACCGCCGTCAACAGTATTTTTATTGCGGGTTGATTTGCCGTTTCGATGTTGCTAGCGCTGGCACGCGAGGGCTTCACGGGCGCGCCGGGAGACCGGCCGCGCGTGTTATGCCACGTGGCATCGTATCGGTAAGGGTGAGAGCTCTTACTTGTGCGAGAGGGTCTTGATGACCCAGTCCCGCTCGGTCGCGGAGTAGTAGGGCACTTCGAGAGTGCCGGATCCGGAGCCGTCGGCGTTTTCCCTGATCAGGACGTACACGCCGTTCGGAAGCTCGCGTTGCTGCTTGAGTTGCTTCGGCCGGCCGTTGCTGGCTGCGACGGCGTCGGTGTGCATGCGGTCAATCTCCGCTTCGAGCTGGCGCACTGTTTTGTGCGTTTGCACGCACCAGTAAGCGAGCGCCACCACCTTGTCGGTGCTCGATACGCGGCCCAGCACCTTGCCGTGCCCCATCGTCAGGTCGCCGCTCTCGATGAACTTCCGGACGGCACCGGGCAACGACAGGAGTTTCAGGTGATGCGCGACCGACGACTGCGACATCCCCAGCATGGTGCCGAGGTCACATTGCGTGACGCCGAACTCCTCGATGAGCCGCTTGATGCACAAGGCCCTTTCAATCGGATTGAGGTCGCAGCGCTGGAGGTTCTCGACCAGTGCAACCGACATGGCTTCACTGTCGGAACATCGCCTTACGATGCAGGGCACGTTGGCGAGGCCGAGGCGCTTCGCCGCCGTAAGCCGCCGTTCTCCGGCAATCAGGTCGTAAGCCCCATCATCACGAGGCCGCACCACGATCGGCTCGATGATCCCGAGCCGCGAAATCGACTCGGCGAGCGCGTCCACGCCGCGGCCGAAACTGGCGTTACTTCGGGTTCGGAACGGCCCGACGCGCAACAGCTCGATCGAGATCTGCCTCGGCTCCTTGAACACGTTCGCGATGGGAGCGCGCGGCTTTGCGACGCGGATCGCCACCGCTCTCTTCATTTGACTGCGCCGTCCGTCAAAGCGAGCCCCCCCGGCATATTTTTTGATTTTGTATAGAAGCCGCCGGAACAGTATTGGAGCCGCACCGCGGGAGTGTCAAGCGCTCCTGCCCGCCTGCAACGCCTACTGCCGCAGGCCTTCCAGTTCCGCCCAGCGCTCCACGGCAGCTTCCAGCTCTCCCTGGCGTGCGGCAAGCTCATCCAGCACCGGCTGGACTTCCGCGAACGCACGCGCGTAGAAGTCAGGCTCACCGATCTGCGCCTGCAGGGACCCGATGCGGGCTTCCAGGCTTTCGATACGCTCCGGTAGCAGGTCCAGCTCGCGTTTCAGCTTGTAGCTTAGCTTCGCCGATGCCGGCCGCCGGCGCAGCCCGGAGACGGCATTTTCCGCCGGCGCGTTTTCGGGGTCTTCCTTTACGGTCAAGGATTCGCCGCGCCTTGCCCAGTCGGAATAGCCGCCGATGTAACGGCGCACGCCGCCGTTCTCGAAGACCAGCACCTGGGTCACGACGTTATCCAGGAACGCGCGGTCGTGGCTGACGACGATCAGGGTGCCGCGGTACTCCATCAGGCGGTCCTCCAGCACCTCGAGGGTTTCGACGTCGAGATCGTTCGTGGGCTCGTCGAGCACCAGCAGGTTGGTCGGCCGGGTGAAGAGCCGCGCGAGAATCACGCGATTGCATTCGCCGCCGGAGAGCGCGCCGATTTTCGTCATGGCGCGCTTGGCGGGGAACAGGAAGCCGCGCAGGTAGCCGATCACGTGGCGTTCCTTGCCGTTGACGAGAATGTAGTCACGCCCGTCGCCCACGGTCTCCGCCACGGTCCTGTCGGGATCCAGGTCGCGGCGGAGCTGATCGAAATAGCCGATCTCGAGATTGGTGCCGTGCTTGACCGTACCGGCATCGGGCTCGAGCTCGCCGAGCATGATGCGCAGCAGCGTGCTTTTGCCGACGCCGTTGTTGCCGATCAATCCGATGCGGTCGCCGCGCATGATTTTCAGCGACAAGCCGTCGATTAGCGTTTCGCCGCCGAAGCCGTGATGCACGTTGTGCAGCTCGATGACCTTGCGCCCGGACGCGTCGGCTTCCTCGATATTGATACGGGCCTTGTCCTGCGGCTTGAAGCGGCCGCGTTCGGCCGCTTCCGCGCGCAGCGCCTGCAAGGCGCGTACCCGGCCTTCGTTCCGCGTGCGCCGGGCCTTGATGCCCTGGCGAATCCAGGTTTCTTCCTCGTCGAGCTTTTTGCCGAAGAGCTGGCTCTCGCGCTCCTCGGCCTGCAGGGATTCTTCCTTGCGGCGTAGAAAGTTGTCGTAGTCCCCCGGCCAGCTCGTGAGCTGCGCGCGATCGAGCTCCACGATGCGCGTGGCCAGGCCTCGCAGGAAGGCGCGGTCGTGGGTGATGAACAGCACCGTTCCCCGAAAACCGCGCACGCGGTCCTCCAGCCAGCAGATGCTCGCGAGATCGAGATGGTTGGTGGGCTCGTCGAGCAGCAGCAATTCCGGATTGGAGACCAGCGCGCGCGCCAGGCCGACACGCCGCTGCCAGCCGCCGGACAGCTCGGACAGGTGTTGCTCCGCCGGCAGCTTCAGCTCGGAAAGAATCCGCTCGACCTGTTTGTCCAGGCTCCAGCCGCCCTCGGCCTCGATGCGCCGTTGCAGCTCCTCGAGCTCACGCAGGCCGGCGCGGTCCAGCCCGGCGGCGGAGCGGCGCTCGTACTCGTCGATCAGCGATTGCAAATGCGCGAGTCCTGCCGCCACGTATTCATGCACCGGGAGGTCCAGGGTCTCCGGCAGGGCCTGTTCGAGCTGGCTGGTGCGCAACCCCTGCTTGCGCCGGATCTCGCCGGCATCCGCTTGCTGCTCGCCCGTGATGATGCGGAGCAACGTCGATTTGCCGGCGCCGTTGCGGCCGATCAGGCACACGCGCTCGTTCGGCTCCAGCGTGAGCGAGGCATGG
>DASSBS010000169.1:0-42671 GCA_035698445.1 Woeseiaceae bacterium | reverse complement strand
GTGCCATTCTCCATCAACGTCCAGTCGCAGGAAGACATCCAGCGTTCCGGCGCGGTGACCCTGGAGCAACTGTCGCGCAACATCGCGGGGCTCACGATCCAGAACCTCGGACCCGGCCAGAGCCAGGTTGCCATCCGCGGCGTGTCCGCCGGCCAGATCGTGCGCGACCAGCCGGGCGTGAAAGAGCAGGTCGGCATCTACCTGGACGAGACGGTGATCTCGCTGTCGCTGTTCACGCCGGATATCGACCTCTACGACCTGAACCGCGTCGAGACCCTGCGAGGACCGCAGGGCACGCTGTTCGGTTCCGGGTCGGTCGGCGGCACCATACGCTACATCACGAACCAGCCGGTGCTGGGCGAGTTCGAAGGCTCGGCGGAAGCGAACCTGAGCGGCATGACCGACGGTGAAACCGGCGGGCACCTCAAGGCCATGCTCAACCTGCCCCTGGGCGAGCGGGCCGCGTTGCGCGCCGTCGGCTACTCGACGCGCTACGGCGGCTTCATCGACGCGCTGCACGAGGACGGCTCGGTCACCGAGGACGTCAACAGCGGGACGCGCAACGGCGGCCGGCTGACGCTGGCCTGGCAGGCCACCGACAACCTGCTCATCACCCCGCGCATCGTGTACCAGCGGATCGAGACCGACGGCTTCAACCGGCAGGAGGTCTACAACCTGTTCGCCAACCCGTTCACGACGACGAGGCCGCCGATCCAGCTCGGCGAGCGCGAGCAGTTCCTGCGCCTGCCCGAAGCGTTCGAAGACGAGCTGCTGATCGCGGACGCGACCTTCGACATGGCCCTCGATAGCGTCGATCTCCTGTTCACGACCAGCTACACCGAGCGGGATATCCTGGTCAGCCGCGATGCGAGCGCGCTCACGGGGAGCGTATCGGTCGATCTCGGATTTCCCGACGTCGCCGTCCTGCTGCCGTCCAACCTGGTGGACACCACGGACTTCCAGCAGTTTACGCACGAGCTGCGCCTGAGCTCGAATAACGAAGGGCCCGTGCAGTGGCTGATCGGTGCGTTCTATGCGGACGCGGAGCGCGTGTACGCGCAGCGGCTGCCGACACCCGGCTACGACGCCTTTACCGATGCGACGCTGGGCGCGGGCACCGCGGCGTCGGTCGCGAACGGGTTCCCCGCCGACTCGCCGTTCAATTCGGACCTGCCCTATGACCTGCAGCAGATGGCGTTCTTCGGCGAGGCGAGCTATGACGTCACCGACCGTTTGCACCTGACGGCCGGCGGGCGGTTCTACGACTACGAGGAAACGCGCACCATCACCCTGGGCGGCCTGTTTGCGAACATCGCGGACGGCATCGTCGACGAAACGTCATCGGCGGGATTCACGCCGCGGGTGCTGGCGAGCTACGACTATAGCGACAACATCACGTTCAACGCGCAAGCGTCGCAGGGCTTCCGGCTCGGCGGCGTCAACGACCCGCTGAACGCGACTTTGTGCACGCCCGAGGACGAAGTCATCTTCGGCGGGTTCCAGACCTATGAAGACGAAACCTTGTGGAACTACGAGGTGGGAGTGAAGTCGAGCTTCGACAACGGTATTCGCCTGAATGCGGCGGCGTTCTACGCCGACATCGAGGACCTGCAGGTCACGCTCGATGCGGGCTCGTGCTCGTCGCGCATCTCGTTCAACGTGCCGAAAGCGCATACCACGGGCGTGGAGGTCGAGTTTGCGGCGCAGCCGATCGAGAACCTCGACGTATCGCTCTCGGGCAGCTTCATCGAGGCCGAGTTCGACTCGACCGTGATCGCTCCCAGCACGGGCGAGGTGCTCGGCGGCATCAAGGAAGGCAATCGGCTGGCCTCGGTGCCGGAGACGCAGTTCGCGGCGATCGGGACCTACTACCTGCCGGTGGCATGGGGGCCGGCGGATTCCGAGCCCTTCGTTTCGGCGACGTTCCAGCACATTGGTGACCGCATTACCCAACCCAGCGACCAGGTTCCCGGTGCCGGAGTATTCGTCTCGGGTCTGCCGTTCGGGGGCGCAACCGGCGAAGAGGCGACGGTCGTGGATCTCGAGCTGGACGCTTACGACATCCTCAACCTCAGCACGGGTCTCGCCGGCGAAAACTGGGAAGCGGTGCTCTACGTCAATAACGTGACCGACGAGAACGCCAACCTGTCATTCGACCGCGAGCGCGGCGGCCGTGCCCGCCTGGGCTTCAGGACGAACCAGCCGAGGACGTTCGGCATCACCTTCCGCCTGAGCTATTGACCGGGCTGCACGGGCTCCTACAGAGGGATCTTCCCCTGTAGGCGTCTCACGGGCGCCTGCAGAGGGACTTCCCTGCAGGAGCCCGTCTCACGGGCGATCCGATTGGCAGGCGTCGAGTCGCCCGTGGGACGGGCTCCTGCGTCAGCGGAGTGGCCGGCCTCCAAAGGGGGGTCCGTTTCCCGGCCTGCGCCGTCTTGATACGTGCAGGCATCAACTCAGCACCGGCCTCGAATGCGCCGCCGGCAGTCCGGAAGGTCACTGTCCGAAACGCCTGCAGCGGGTGATTTCCCTTGCAGGAGGATTTCTGGTATCACTCGACGCCACGGCGGCTGAAGGGAAAGATAGCTGTGCGGGGGGATGTCGAGCCGGAAGAAGAATCGATACCGGGCAGGGGCTCGGACGTCGCGCAGTGGTACGACGAATACCACCTGCGCCTGCTGAATTTTCTGCGGGCCGGACTCAAGGCCGAAGCGGATGCGGAGGACGTGTCGCAGGAGGTGTACCTGCGCCTGCTGCGCATCCCGGAAAACCGGGTAGTCGAGCATCCGCGGGCCTACCTTTTTCGAGTGGCGGCCAACGTGATCAATGACTGGCGGACCGGGCAGAAGATGCTGGAGACGCGGCCGACGGAGGAGCTGGACCGCTTTGCCGGTCCGGACGACAGCGCCGACCATTATGAAAACGCCAGGCGGCTGGAACGCATCGAGCGGGCCCTGAAGGCCTTGCCTGCTCATTATCGTGCGACCATCGTGCTCAAGACGACGCACGGCATGACTTATGAGGAAATTGCCGCACACCTGGGGGTGTCGGAGCGAATGGTGAAACGTTACATCGTCAAAGCCTACGCACGGCTCCGCGATCGGCTGGCTGTGGATGCCCCGCGAACCTGATCGGAACAGGGAATGAACACCGAATTTGCCGAACCGAACGTACCGGGATCCGAACAGGCGGCAGCCTGGTTTTTCGAGCTGGCGGACGGCCCGAACGACCGTGAAACGCGCCGCCGGTTCGTGCGCTGGCTGAAGCGATCGCCGCAGCACATCGATTCGTTTCTTGCGATAGCGGTCCTGGAGCAGGAGCTCTCGGACAGCCCGCGGAGCATCGAGGATGCCCTGGCGGCGATCGACCGCCCCGGGCCGGCCGCGATTCCGATCAACGGAAGCTCTGCCGGCCGGCCCAGAACAGAGCGGAAACCAGGGCGCCGCCGGCCCAGCATCGGCTGGCTCGCTGCGGCCGCCGTCACGGCCCTGGCCGTTCTGGGCAGCCTGCCGTTCCTGCTGCCCCCCGACGCGCCGCCGACGTTCGTGCACAAGACGGATTTCGGCGAGCAGCGCTCCATTGCGTTGAGCGACGGGTCGATCGTGGTCCTCAATACGCTTTCCGAGATCGCCGTGCGCTACGAGCCCGAAGTGCGCCGCGTCGAGCTCATGTCCGGCGAAGCGCTGTTCGACGTCGCGCACGATCCGCGGCGGCCGTTCGTGGTCGAGACAGGCAACGTGGCGCTGAAAGTCCTCGGGACGAAGTTTTCCGTCTATCACACGCCTGAATCGACGCGCCTCGCGGTCGTGGAGGGGGTGGTCCACGCCGTCTCCCGGGAGCGGCCGGAGCAGCAGGTCCTGGTGCATGCCGGCGAGGGAGCTGTCGCCACGGCAGACGGCGCGATCCACCGGAAAGACGGGATCGACGTGGACAAGGCGATCGCCTGGACCGAACGGCGGCTGATTTTCGAGAAGGTGCCGCTCGCGGACGTCGTATCCGAGTTCAACCGTTACAACCGCAAACCCATCATCGTGCAGGACCCGCGGCTCGCACAACGCGAGATCACCTCCGTGTTTTTTGCCAATGACGTCAGCGCGCTCGTCGCGTTTCTCGAGCTCGAACCGGACATCGAGGTGGACCGCGGAGCCGACGCCATCCGGATCCACCGCAAGCATTGACGGCCGGGCCGGCGCAGCCGTATCGCGACGTGCCGGGAATCCTGCGCGGTGTCCGGGTTCTCCTCATCTGCCTGCTGGCCATTGCCGGTCCGGGCTATGCCCAGGCCGACCGGATCTTCGAGGTCTCCGTCGCCGAGCAGCCGCTCGGCAGCGCATTGCAGGCGCTGGCACGCCAGCTCGACGTGCAGGTCGTCTTCTTTTCCGGCGCGACGGAAGGACTCGGCGCACCGGCGCTCGCCGGCCGCTATACCCGCCGCGAGGCGTTTGCCGCCATGCTCGCCGGGACCGGGCTGCGGTACGTCTTCCTGAACGAGAATTCGGTCGGCATCCAGCCGGCTCCGGAGGAGCAGCAGGCGTTCGCCGCGGCACCCGACGAGCCGTCTGCGCCAGCCGCCGCCGTGATGCCGGCCGACCCGGCCGAGTCCTTCGGCATGGACGAGATCGTAGTGACGGGCACCGCTTCGCGCTTGCGCACCAGGTTCGAGTCGAGCGTCGCCATCTCCACGTTCGATCGCGCCGATATCGCGCGCCGGGCGCCGACCAGCACCGCCGACCTCATCTCGGCGGTTCCGGGCTTCTGGGTCGAATCGACCGCGGGCACGACGCAGGGCAACGTGTTCGCCCGCGGCATCGTGCAGGACGGCGGTTACCGCTACGTGGGTCTCATCGAGGACGGCCTGCCCGTCTACCCGGTATTCGAGCTCTCGTTCTATAACCCCGACCAGTTCATCCGGCCGAGCCAGGCCACCGCGCGCGTGGAAGTGGTGCGCGGCGGCACCGCGCCGATCTTCACCTCGGGTGCGGTCGGCGGCACGATCAATTTCATCAACGCCGTGCCGCCTGGCGTGCCGGAGATCCGGGTGAAAGCGGCTGTCTCCGACTACGGCACCCGCCTGGTCGACGTTCTCTGGGGCGGGCCGCTGTCGGATGCCTGGCGCCTGTCCGCCGGCGGCTACCTGCGCCGGTCGGACGGGATTCGTTACGCGGGCTACCCGGCCGATCGCGGCGGGCAGATGCGCGTGAGCCTCCTGCGCGAGCTGGACAACGGCGAGCTCGAGCTCTACGCCAAGTACCTCGACGACCGTTCGCTGTTCGTCGTGCCGATCCCGCTGCGGGGCGACCCCTCCAACCCGGTGGCGGTCGACGGCAGCCCGGCCGGCGAGTATTCCCTGCACAGCAGCGACATCCGCGCCGCGGGCCTGCCGCCGAGCGCGGTCGAAGTGGGGCTCGCCGGCAGCGATCTCGCCGACGGTATTCATCCGGAACTGCTGACGCTCGGCGCCGACCTGAGCCGGCATTGGCGGTCGGGCCTGTCCTTGAGGAGCCATACGCGCCTCACCGACGGCGACGTCACGTTCGACGGCCTGTTCACCGGCGACGCGCCGGTCAGCGGCGCGGCTTTCGCCGCCGGGCGCGGCGTCGCGCCGGAGTTCAGCTTCATCGCGAGCGGCGGGGATTTCGATCCGGATTTCCTGGTGCAGAACCACGGGCACTGGGCGATTGCGAAGCGGTTCCGGGCATTGCAGAACGACTCGCGCCTGACATTCTCGACGGCAGCCCACGACCTGAGCCTTGGCGTCTACGCGGCCGACTACTCGATGGCCGATCGCTGGAGCCTCGGCAACCTGCTGCTGACGGACGTCGGCGATCGCCCGCAACGGCTGTTCCTGCCGGGCGTCACCGACCCCGCCGGCTTCACGCGCTATTCCTTTCTCAACCTGCGCGCCGACTACGACGCGAGCGCGTGGGCGCTTTATGTGGCGGACGAATGGAAGGTGAACGAGCGCCTGCGGCTGGATCTCGGCTTGCGCTACGATCGCCAGGAGGTGCACGCCGCGATCAGCAACGGCGTGCCGGATGTGGACCTGGACGGCGACCCGGCGACGACCTGGGACACAGCGGCGCTCGCGGGCACGGAACGGCGCATCGTGGATGCCGAATTCGATAACCTGGGCTGGTCGGCCGGGTTCAACTACCGGCTGGCGGACGGCCAGGCGCTGTTCGGACATTTCACGCGCTCGGCGAAGCTGCCGCATTTCGACGACATCCGCAACGGCATCCAGGTGAAAGACCGTGTCGCCAATGCCGAGCTCGGCTACAAGGTCTCGCTCGACGAGCTGGCTCTGGTCCTGACGGCCTATCGCACCGACTTCGACAACGTGCCGTTCACCGATATCCTGGTCGACGGGTCAACGGTCGTGCGCCGTGCCGAGACGCGGACCGTCGGGCTGGAGCTGGAGGGCGTCTACGAACCCGTCGACACGGTGGCGCTGGAATTCTCAGTGACGCTGCAGGATCCCGAGTACCGCGCCTTCACCGGCATGTCCGTCGATAATTCGGGGAACGGGGTGCGTCGCATACCGCAGTCGATGATCCGGATCGTGCCGTCCGTGGAATTCGCGGGCGGGCGCGGCCGGGCATTTCTGTCCGTCGCCCATTACGGCCGCCGCTACGCGAACGACGAAAACACGATCCGCTTGCCGGCCTACCTGAAGCTCGATGCCGGGGTGGAATACGCGTTCAACGACGAGTGGACCGTGCAGCTCAACGTGGACAATCTCTCGAACGAAGTCGGCCTGACCGAAGGCAATCCGCGCACCGACGTCGGCGCCAGCGGCATCGGCCAGCTTTATAATGCCCGCGTGCTGTTCGGGCGCTCGTTGCTGCTGGCGCTGCGCTACGAATTCCATGGGGGGAGCCTTTGAATCACCGTGCCAGCCTGACCGACCGCGCGGCAGCCGGCGGCTCCGGGAGACACTCCCATGACCGGCGGCGCGCGGGCGCGCGGGCCGCGGCCGTCGCGGCTGCCGCGCTGGTCGCCGGCTGCGGGGACGACGGCACCGGCAAGCCGACGCTGACGTGGTACATCAATCCCGATCCGCCGCCGCCGCCCGGTTTCGCAGGCACGTTCGGCCAGCCCGGCATCGCGGAGCGGTGCAGCACCGACGAGTACACGATCGCGACCGCCCAGCTTCCGACCAGCGCCAGCGAGCAGCGGATCCAGCTCGCCCGCCGGCTCGCGGCCGGGGACGAGTCCATCGATCTCGTCAGCCTGGATCCCGTATTCACCGCCGAGTTTGCCGACGCCGGTTTCCTCTGGCCGATTCCGCCCGAGCGCCAGCGAGCGTTCGCCGAAGGGGTGTTGCAGGGTGCTATCGCCGGCGCGACCTGGGAAGGCGAGCTGGTGGTCGTCCCGATGTGGGCCAACACGCAAGTCCTGTGGTACCGCAAGTCGTTCGCGGAGCAGGCCGGTTTGAGAATGGACCGGCCGGTCACCTGGGACCAGATCATCGAGGCCGCGTCCGCGCATGGCGGCAAGGTCGGCGTACAGGCGAACAAGTACGAAGGCTACGTCGTCTGGATCAATGCGCTGATCATGGGCGCCGGCGGTGAGATCATCACCGACACCGAGTCGGGCGACGATGCCGCCATCCACCTCGATTCCGCGGCGGCCGCCGAGGCCGCCCGGATCGTGCGCAAGCTCGCGACCTCGCCGGCTGCCGAGGCCGACCTGTCGGTCTCGAACGAAGGCACCGTCCTGGGGCCGTTCGCGGAGAGTAGCGGCTTCCAGGTCAACTGGACCTTCGTCTACACCCACTATCCGGAGGAGAGCGCCGTCCGCGGCGATCTCGGCTGGGCGAGATATCCGCGCACGGTGGCGGGGCGGCCGTCGCGACCGCCGATCGGCGGCATCAACATCGGCATCGGCGCCTCGACCCGCTATCCCGAACAGGCGCTGGCGGCGATCGCGTGCATCACCTCGCTCGAGAACCAGGTCCGGTTCGCCGTCGAGACCGGGCAGATGCCGGCGCGCGAAGCCGCCTACGACGCGCCCGGGCTCACCAGCCGCTTTCCGGCCGATCTGCTCTCGCTCTACCGCGAGAGCATCCAGGAGGCCGGACCCAGGCCGGCGACGCCGTATTGGGCCACGATCGTCAACGCGATCCTGTCGCGCTGGCACCCGCCCCGTTCGGTCGATCCGGATACGACGCCCGAGCAGTCCGAACAATTCGTGCGCAGCGTGCTGCGCGGCGATTCACTTACGTAGTCTCGGATAGAGCATGAAAGCCACTCCTGTCCCGCCGGCCCCGCTCTCCGACCGCTTCCGGGCCGAAAACCGGATGGGATGGAAGCTCGTCGCGCCGGCCGTCGTCATGATGCTCCTGGTGACGGCGTACCCGATGCTCCGGGCGCTCTACCTCTCCTTGTTCCGCTACCGCCTCACGGCGCCGGACGATCGTGAATTCGCGGGGCTCTCGAACTACGTGACGGTCCTGACCGACACGCTGTGGTGGACCGACGTCGGCAACACGCTCTTCATCATGGTCGTGACCGTCGCGGTCGAGCTGGTGATCGGTTTCGCCTTTGCGATGGTGATGCACCGCATCGTCTTCGCGCGCGGCATCATCCGCACCTCCATCCTCATCCCGTACGGGATCATTACCGTGGTTTCGGCGTTCGCGTGGCAGTTTGCATTCAGTCTCAACAACGGCTTCGTGAACTCGTGGCTGCCGTTCGTCGCCCAGGATTTCAACTGGTTCGGCAGCAAATGGCCGGCGATGTTCGCGATCTGCGTGTCGGAGATCTGGAAGACGACGCCGTTCATGTCGCTGCTGCTGCTGGCGGGACTCGCGCAGGTTCCGCAGGACGCGCTCGAAGCCGCCAGGGTGGACGGCGCCAGCAACTGGCAGCGATTCCGGAAGGTCATCGTGCCTAACATGCGGGCCGCGATCATGGTGGCGGTCCTGTTCCGCGCGCTCGACGCCTTCCGCATCTTCGACAACATCTACATCATGACGCGCGGCGCCCAGGATACGGAGTCGTTGTCGTTCCTGACGTATCGCCAGGTCATCGAGCAGTTCGAGCTGGGGATGGGTTCGGCGCTGTCCGTCCTCCTGTTCCTGTCGGTGCTGCTGATCGCCTGGCTGCTGGTGAAGCTCTTCCGGGTCGACCTGGCGGCCGCGCGGAGGGAGGCGTGATGAAGCGGTTCGGACCGGCAAGCGCTTTCGGCTTCGTCATCATCCTGGCGTGGTGCCTGCTCCCGGTCGCCTGGATCCTGATGCTGTCGTTGAAGCCGTCGTACGAGACACAGGCAGGGAGTCCGCAGTTCTTCCCCAATGACTGGACACTGCAAAACTACGTCAACGTCATGAATCTCGACCTGTTCCGGCGCGCGCTGGTCAACTCCTTCGGCATCTCGCTCATCGCGACGGTGCTCAGCGTCACGATCGCCACGTTGTGCGCGTATGCCATCGCCCGGCTCGACTTCGGGGGCAAGCGCTTCGTGCTCGGCATTGCGCTCGCCATCGCCATGTTCCCGGTCGTTTCGCTCGTCGGTCCGTTATTCCAGATGTGGACCACCTTCGGGCTGTTCGATACCTGGCTCGGCCTGATCATTCCTTACATGTCCTTCACGCTGCCGCTCGCCATCTGGACGCTTGCGACCTATTTCCGCGAGATCCCGTGGGAGATGGAGCAGGCTGCCCAGGTGGACGGCGCCACGCCGTGGCAGGCCTTCCGGAAGGTGATCGTGCCGCTGGCGGCGCCCGGGGTGTTCACCGCGGCGATCCTCACCTTCTTCATGGCCTGGAACGATTTCGTGTTCGGCATCTCGTTGACGTCGACGGAAGCCGCACGGCCGGTGCCGGCCGCGCTGGCCTTCTTCGTCGGGCCGGACCAGTTCAACCCGCCGGTGGCGACCCTGTCGGCCGCGGCCGTGGTCGTCACGATTCCGATTATCGTGCTCGTCCTGCTGTTCCAGCGCAGGATCGTTGCCGGCCTCACCTCCGGCGCCGTCAAGGGGTAAGACGCATGGCATCCATCACGCTGCGGAACATCGTCAAGCGCTACGACGACGGATTCCAGGCGGTCACCGATGTGGATCTGGAGATCGCCGACGGCGAGTTCATGATCCTCGTGGGACCGTCCGGTTGCGGCAAATCGACGCTGCTGCGGATGATCGTCGGACTCGAGGACGTCACGTCCGGAGACGTGCTGATCGGCGGCGAACGCGTGAACGAGCAGCCGCCGCGCAAGCGCAACCTGTCCATGGTGTTCCAGAACTACGCGCTCTATCCGCACCTGTCCGTGTTCGAGAACATCGCCTTCCCGCTGCGCTTGTCCAAAGCGTTCGACGAGGCGGCGATTCGGGCAAAGGTCAATGCTGCGGCCGACACCCTGGAGCTCGGCGAGCACCTGGAGCGGAAGCCTTCGCACCTGTCCGGCGGCCAACGGCAGCGCGTGGCGATGGGGCGCGCCATCGTGCGAGATGCACGGGCTTTCCTGTTCGACGAGCCGTTGTCCAACCTGGACGCCCGCCTGCGCGGCCAGATGCGCACCGAGATCGCCCGCCTGCAGCGGCGGCTCGGCATCACGACCGTGTACGTGACGCACGACCAGACCGAAGCGATGACCCTCGGCGATCGCGTGGCGGTGCTGCGCAGGGGCGTATTGCAGCAGGTGGCGTCGCCGCGGGAGCTGTACGATCAGCCGGTGAACATGTTCGTCGCCGGTTTCATCGGGTCACCGCCGATGAATTTCGTCCCCGGGGAGGTCGACGGCAGGCAACTGCGGTTTCCGTTCGCAACGGTCGCCCTCGACGAACCCCGGGCAGCAGCCGTTGCCGGCAGGTCACTGGTGATGGCGGGAATCCGGCCGGGAGACTTCGACGATGCCTCCATGCTCGACGCCGCCAGGCGATCGGCCGGCGTCGTCTTCCCGGCGGTGGTCGACGTCACGGAATGGCTCGGCAACGAACAGTACGCCTACGTCCCCTACGAGGCTCCGGCTGACGTCACCGAGCGCCTCAGGGCGCTCGCCCGGGAGCTGGACAGCGATGCGCTCCGCACGCAGCTCGTGGTCTCACTCGATCCGCAGAGCCGGGTCGGAGAAGGCGAGAGCGCCTCCTTATGGCTGGACACTTCCCGCCTGCACCTGTTCGATCTCGAAACCGGCGAGAATCTCCTGCTGCGGGCTTGAACTCATCGACCTGTTGGAGCCCGCCATTGCGGGCGACCGGTAGCAGGTCATCGAAGCCTCTTGTGGCACCGGTGCTCAAGACGCCGTGGCTGGCGGAGCCGCGACCGGGGGGAGGGGCCTTCGGCGCCGGCCACAAGCACGTCCCTGTGGGCCTGCGGGCTCGGCATCCCTGCCTCGCACGCCGCCGAAGACCCCTCCCCCCGATCACGGCTCCGCCGGTTCGCCTGGTGCGCGCTAAATTTTGCGTCAATCGCAGAAGGGTGAGCTGCCACGGAGGTTGGTGGCGGAGGCGTGGCCGGGGGAGGCCTTTGGCGGAACTTCCGCGGACCGGAGGTCCCGAAGGGACCGGAGGGAGCCATTTCGCCAAAGGCCTCCCCCGGTCGCGCCTCTGCCAAGCCTCGGCGTTCGGAACACCGGTGCCACCGTGCCTCCGATCACGCGCATACCGGTCGCCCGCAATGGCGGGCTCCAACAAGTCACGAGCTGGTATTTGTGCCATATTGGCCGCTCAAACAGGCCGGCGAAAACCCATGCTTCGACAAATCGTGCTCCGCGACGCGGCTGCGGCACAATGGCTCCGCTTCACGGATCCCCTGGAGATCCT
Organism: Woeseiaceae bacterium; assembly: GCA_035698445.1. GTDB lineage: Bacteria > Pseudomonadota > Gammaproteobacteria > Steroidobacterales > Woeseiaceae > IDS-8. The sequence continues at coordinate 30,911 of DASSBS010000169.1, read as the reverse complement.
GGTGGCGCGGCGCGTCGCCGAGGTGCCCGGGGTCATTGCCGAAGCCGAGCGCCGGGTGGCCGCGGACGGCCTCTACGCGGCCGGCTTCGTCACCTACGAGGCCTCACCGGCCTTCGATGACGCGCTGACGGCGTACCCGGCCGGCGTGCTGCCGCCGGCCTGCTTCGGCGTGTTCGCGCCGCCGACCGTCACGGAACGGCTGGAGGACACCGATACGGCGGCGGCTCACGCCGACTGGCATATGCCCGTCGGGCGCGGCGAGTACGGTCGTGCGATCGCCGCGATAAAGGAGCAGATCGCCCTCGGCAACACCTACCAGGTGAACTTCACCGTGCGCCAGCACGCCGGCGGCATCCGGGATCCGTGGCGCTTGTTCGCGGGTATCGCGGAAGACGCCCCGTACGCCGCTTACCTGGATTGTGGCGACCATGTCATCGTGTCGGCATCCCCCGAGCTCTTCTTCGATCTCGACGGTGACCGACTGACCTGCAAACCGATGAAAGGCACGGCGGCGCGCGGGCTGACGCTGGAAGCGGACCACGCGCTGCGTGACGCACTGCGGTCATCGGAGAAGAACCGCGCCGAGAACGTCATGATTGCGGACATGCTGCGCAACGACATGGGGCGGGTGGCCGTGCCCGGCACGGTGCTGCCTGCCGCGCTGTTCGAAATCGAGAAGTACCCGACCGTGTGGCAGATGACGTCCACCGTGACCGCATCCACGCACGCGTCGGTATCGGATATTTTCGCGGCGCTGTTCCCCTGTGCTTCGGTGACCGGAGCGCCGAAAGTCGCGAGCATGAAGCTCATTGCGGCACTCGAGGATTCACCGCGCGAGATCTACACCGGCGCGATCGGCTGCATGGCGCCGGCGCGCAAGGCCCGCTTCAGCGTCGCGATCCGGACGGCCTGGATCGACCGGCGCAGCGGCCATGGCGTTTACGGCACCGGCGGCGGTATCGTCTGGGACTCGGAGGCGCAAGCCGAATTCGCGGAGTGCCTCGACAAGGCGCGGGTGCTGTCGAGCGGCACTCGCGGCCGCGACTTCAGCCTGCTGGAAAGCCTGCTCTGGACCCGGGACGAGGGCTGGTTCCTGCGCGACGAGCACCTGCGGCGCATGGAGGATTCGGCCGCGTACTTCGATTTTCCTTTCGACCGTGCAGCCGCGGCCGGGGATCTCGACCGGTTGGCCGGGGAGCTGCCCGCCCGGCCGTGCAAGGTCCGCATGCGGCTGGGCCGCGACGGCGCCGTGACGCTTTCGCAGGGTCCGCTCCCGGTGGCCCCCGGAGCAACGCTCCGGTTGGCGCTCGCCAGGCAGCCGGTCGATGCGAGCGATCCGTTCCTCTATCACAAGACCACGGAGCGGAGTGTGTTCGAGCAGGCGCGGCGCGGCGCGGGCGATTGCGACGACGTGCTGCTCTGGAACCGGGAGCGTGAAATCACGGAATCGACCATCGCCAACGTAGTGGTGCGCCGGCGCGGGCGCCTGTTGACGCCGCCGGTCGACTGCGGCCTGTTGCCGGGGACCTTTCGCGCGCGGCTGCTCGCCGAAGGGAGGATCGAGGAGGCCAGGATTCCGCTGGAGGACCTCGCAGCGGCCGAGGAGATCTTCCTGGTCAATTCCGTGCGCGGTTGGATGCCGTGCCGCCTGCTGCGGGATCACGGTTCGGCGCTGTTCGTCACTGGCGGAAGATCCACAGCAGCACGCTGATCAGCGCGCTGGCCAGGATCATCGTGGTGATCGGCACGTAAATCTTCAGGTTGGGCTTGTCGATGACGATGTCGCCAGGGAGGCGGCCCAGCGGCAACTGGCTGAGCCATGGCCAGAGCAGGCCGGCGACCAGGACCAGCAGGCCAATGACGATCAGCGCGCGCTGCATGGCTCACTTCCGCGCGTAGTGATCCTCGAGCACCTGCGACACGCAGCAGGTCAGCCGCTTGCCGGTCGCAATGTGGAGAAACTCGTTGGGACCGTGTGCGTTCGCGTTCGGGCCCAGCAATCCCGTGACCAGGAACTGCGCTTCCGGGAATTTTTCACCCAGCATGCCCATGAACGGGATGCTCCCGCCGGTGCCCATGTACATGGACGGTTTCCCGAAGAACGCCTCGGACCCGTGCTGCATCGACGACTCCAGCCAGCCGGCGACCGCGGGCGCGTTCCAGCCGCCCATCGTGGACTCGGCGTGGAAGCGGACGCGCGCGAACGGCGGCGGATCGGCTTCGAGCGCCTGCTTGACGGCGTCGGCCGCCGCCTGCGGCTCCGCGGTCGGCGGCAGGCGAAACGACAGCTTGAGCGTGGTGCGGGGCAGCAGCACGTTGCCTGCGTTGACGAGCGCCGGCAGGCCGTCGGCTCCCGTGATGCTCAGCGTGGGCCCCCAGGTGTTGGCGAGCAGGAGCTCCAGCGGCGCCTCGGCAGGCGACGCACTTTTGTCCACCCACGGGAAGCGCTTCCAGACGGAATCGCCCAGCACGTCTGCCGCCAGCCTTGCCTGCTCCAGGCGTTGCTCCGGCACGTCACTGTACAGGGTGTCCACGAGGATTTTGCCGTTCGCTTCATCCTCGATGCGGCTCAACAAATTGCGCAGCACGCGGAAGCTCGACGGTACGATGCCGCTCGCGCTGCCGGAATGCACGCCTTCGGTCAGCACTTCGACGCTGAGCGTGCCGACGAGGTTGCCGCGCAGCGACGTGGTGCACCAGAGCTGGTCGTAGTTACCGCACTCCGCGTCGAGGCAGACCACGAGGCTCGGCGAGCCGATGCGGTCTTCGAGCTCCTCGATATAGTGCGGCAGGTCGAAGCTGCCGCTTTCCTCGCAACCTTCGATGATGACCACGCAACGCGCGTGCGGGATCCCCTGTTCCCGGAGGGCGCGGATCGCCGTCAGCGAACCGAACACGGCATAGCCGTCGTCGGCACCGCCGCGCCCGTACAGCTTGCCGTCCTTCAGTACCGGCTTCCAGGGCTCCAGTCCTTCGGCCCAGCCGCTGAATTCGGGTTGCTTGTCGTAATGCCCGTACAGCAGGACGACGTCGTCCGAATCGCCGGGTACCTCGATGAACAGCAGCGGCGTGCGGTTCTCGAGCCGCACGATCTCGACGGCCATGCCTTCGATCGGCTGTTCCCGGCACCAGTCCGCCAGCAGCGCCGCCGCCCGCTCCATGTGCCCGTGCCGCGCCCAGTCCGGATCGAAGGACGGCGACTTGTTGGGGATGCCGATGTACTCGGAGAGTTTCGGGACGATCGAATCGTCCCAGGTGCTGTTGACGAATTCCGCCGTTTTGTCCGTGTTCATTCCGCCAGCTCTGCTAAACGTACGCGGTTAGCGTGAAGCAATTTCCGGCCGAACGCAATCGCACCGAACGCAACTGCACCGGCCGAACGCAATCCGCCCGGCCGAACGCACTCGCACCGCGAACGCAACCGCAACGGCCGAACGCAATCGCAGGATCAACGCGCCGTCAGGACACGCGATCGACCGCTTCCGGGACGCCGCCGCGCTCGGCGCAGTGCGCGCAACAGTACATCTCGCTGCCGGATTCGATGCCGTGCCCGATGATGCGCGTGCCGCAATGGTCGCATTCCGGTGCCAGCGCCTGGATCGCGCATTCGAACGAATCGAAGGTGTGGCTCTCGCCTTGCATCTGCACGATGAAGGATTTGTCGTAATCGTTGCCGCAGGTCTCGCACGTGGACATGGCCGCCTCCTGATGGCTGCTCGGGACTGGTACCTGCCTGTGCGAAGCAATATCCGTACCAGCCGCGGCGCTGCGGCGCAGCCCGCAACGCGGGTGCTGCTCTTCTGTTCGATTGCAAGAATTACCGGCGTGGGGATCGTCAGTCGGCCTGCGATGAGCAGCCTCTTTGTTGTTGGTGTTGAGCTGTAGGAGCCCGTCTCACGGGCGACAAGCCGCGGCGCCCGCGCGTCAGCTCTCCGGGTTCAGCCGCGCGCTCATGCGGGCATTGCGCCGCACTTCCGCGGCCCCGTAACGCCGTTTGTCTTCTGCCGTCTCCGGCAGCACGAGCGGCACCGGCACCGGCCGGCCGTCGCTGTCCAGCCCGACGAACGTGAAATAGGCGGACACGACATGGCGCGTCTGGCCGTTCCGCGGGTCCTCGGTGATGACCTTGACGCCGATCTCCATGGAGCTGTTCCACGCGCGGTTGATTTTCGCCTTGACGATGAGCGTCTCGCCCGCGCGCGCCGGCGAGATGAAATGCAGGCTGTCGATGGCTGCTGTCACGCAGGTGAGGCCCGTGTGGCGCTCGGCGACGATCAACGCGGTGCGGTCGCAGAGCCCCATGACGAGCCCGCCGAACACCGTTCTCTCGGAGTTCAGGTCGTTCGGGAAAATTTTGTAGACGTTGTCGTCGACGGCCGATGCGGCCGGCCGCTTGCCGGGTCTGTTCATGCGCGTTCCTGTGCGAGGGCGTGATTGACGAGGCGCGCGAGGAAGCGCTCGCGCAGCGAGGCGGGCTCATCCAGTCCCAGCCGCGCGAGCGCCGCCCGGGAATCCGGTGCCGGCCGCCTCACCAGCGCGGCGGCGGCGGTGCGGAGCTTCGGCCAGGTCCGCGCCGTATGGTTCATGAGCCAGCCGAGCGCGCCCGCCAGCTCGCGCTCGACCGGCGTCAGGTCGGAGCCGAGCGGGTAGGGCGGGAAATGCTCCGGATATTCGCGGAACACGCCACGCAGCGCGGCCGGCGAGTTGGCAGCAGCGCTGGCCGGGATCGTGAGATCCCGGCCGATCTTGCCCGCCGATTTCGCCTGCGCGAGCAGTCCCGCCTGGAACTCGGCATCGGCGACGTTCAGCAGCGCCGCGATTACTGCCTCGTCCGGCTGGCCGCGCGTCGCCGCGAGCCCGTACTCGCACGCGTACACGTCGCGATAGTGGCGCGGCACGGTGGCGTGCCCGTAGCTCCAGAGAATGTTCGAGCGCGCGATGCCGTCGTGCAGGCGGCGGCTGCCGAACATCAGGATCGACTGCGCGTCGCCCAGCGCATGCGCCATGCGCACGAAATCGAACTGGCCGCCGACGCCGCTCACGACGCGGCCGTCTTCCAGGCCGTCCGACACCGCCGCACCGAGGAGCGTCACCATCATCGTCTCGTTCACGAAGCGCCCGTTGCGGCGCTGCTGCCGCTTTGCCGCCTCGTCGCCGTAGAGGCTGTTGACGAAGGAGATGCTCGACATCGCGATGCGCCGCCGCCGCTCCTCGGGGAGCGTTCGCAACGAATCGTAGAAGGTGCTCGAACCGAGAAAGAAGCCCGCATGCAAGAGCGGCCCGTCCGGACCGTCGGCGCCGCGCGTCACGATCCCGGCCTCGAACAGCGCGAAGACGGCATCGCTCAGGAGCTCGGTGGAGGCGTACAGGCCTTCCCGGAACGGCTCGGTCTCGAGCGGCAGGTCGGGGCGGCGCCCCGAATGCGGCCCGCCCGGCAGCCGCTGCAGCACGTCGCGGAACACGTCCGGGTTCCGATGCCGAAGGATGAGGCAATGCGCCAGCGCTTCGCTCAGCGAGCCGATGCCGAGCTGCAAGGTGCCGCCGTCGGGGATGAGGCTCGCGACGTGCATGGCGGTGGCGAAATCGCGATCGGTGACGGCGCGCCGCGGCAGTCCGAACAGCGGGTAATGGCACTCGTCGGAAGCCAGCACGAAATCGAAGCGCGCCGCGTCGAGCTCGGCGTCGCCGAACAGGTACGGCATACGGTCGTTGACTTCGCCGACGAACGCTATCGGCGAGCCCGCCGCGCGGCGCGCCTCGAGCGCCGGCAGGAGGTCGAGCGTGACTTCCGGGTTGGAACCGAGGCTGTAGCGGCCGCTGCCGCCCGCCGGCGGCGCGACGAGCTGGCCGATGACGTTGACGCCGAGCTTCAGCAGCTCGCCCGCCACCTGGGTGTAGTTCAGGCTCGTGTACGACTGCTGCGCCATGGCGTTGCCGAGGTAGGCGCCCGGGCGAAAATAGAACTCCCGGACCTCGATGTTCGGCGGCAGCGACTGCCGCCGCACGGCGTCCGCGTAACGGAGGCGCGGCCACTCGCCCCACAGCCGCTCCGCCAACGGTTCGAGAAAGCGCCTCTCGAGATCGCTGCCGGGCTCCGGCGGCTCCAGCGTCAGCGCGGTGAAGATCGTCAGCTTGATCGTCGAATCGCGTTCCGCACGCGCGTACAGCGCATTCGCAAAATGGATCGCCTTGCCGAGCCCGACGGGGAGTCCCAGGACGATATTGTTGCCGATCGCCGCGACGACGGCGTCGGCGAGCTCACCCGGGGAGTCGAAGTACTGTGTCATAACGCAGCCCGAAGTCTAACGCAGATCACAGTTCCGCGACCGTCACCGCCCCGACAGCGTAACCTGCGTCTCAAAATCGACGCGCAAAACCCGCCCGCGCTGCGCGCTGAGAGCCCGGTCACGCAGCCGACATCCGCCGCCAGAGATCATGCAGAAGCCCGGAGCGCCATGGATGGCGTGAATGCAGATTTTGCAGGAGCAATTATCTGCTCATGCGGGCGACATGGTGACGTATGCCCGGACTCTACGACAACGTGATTCCCTTCCCCCTGCACCAGCGGGACATGCAGGGCTGTCCGCATTGCGGCAAGCGCACCAGCGTGTGGCGCATCGGGCGGCTCGTCTGGGCTTTCTGCGAGCCACACGAAGTGCGCTGGGTTGCCGCCGACCTGAAGCGCATCCCGCCCGGTACGCTCGACCGCGCGCAACTTCGCAAAGGCCTCGAGTTCCTCGCCTCTTTCGACGAAGTCTCCCGCTGACGACGCCACTATCGCACCGTCCCGTTTCCGCATCGCCGGGATCGCTGGCGGCTCAACGGCCGGTAAACGGGTTGATCAACTCCACGCCGAAGCGCTTGAAGTCTGCCGTGTTGCGGGTGGCGACCTGCATATCGAATACCAGCGCGGTGGCGGCGATCAGGGCATCCTCCAGGTGATGGTCCGGACGGCGATGCATCAGCTTCGCCCAGCGCCTCGCGACGGCCGCATCGACGTTCAGGACATTCCAGGCTCCGGCAACGTCGTCGAGCCAGCGCTCGATCTCTTCTGCCTTTTCCCTGTCCCGTTCCCGGGTGATCTCTATTCCCGCCTGAATCTCGCCGAGCGTGACGACCGAGACGTACAGCGCCTCTTCCGGTACGTCTTCGATCCAGCTCAGAACGGCGCCGTGGGGCTTGCGCTTCCGCAGCTCTGAAATGACATTCGTGTCCAGCAGGTAGGGCATTAATCAATCGGACGAGGCGACCGGCGCCGCCGCTTGCCGCGTGCAGGAACGGGAATATCGGCGCGCGGCTCCGGGGCGAGCAACAGCTCTTTCAAACCGGGGCGCGCGCGAGCTGTCAGGCGCCGCCACTCCTCCACGGGTACGAGCACGGCGGTCTCCTTGCCGCGCATCGTCACTAGCTGTGGCCCTTCGGTGAGACTCGCCTGCAGAAATTCGCTGAACCTGGCTTTGGCGTCCTGCACTGCCCAGCTTTTCGGCTTGGTTGCGGCATTCATGTGGACTCTGGTCTGTGAACTAACTAGTCAGAAGTCTAGTCAGTTCAAGGCGGGCACGTCAAGCAGACGCCGCGGCGACGCGCCTCGAGGCGACATTGGTTCGAAGTCCGCGACTACGCGACTCCCGTACCTCCGAAGGCGCTTCAGCCGGTCACGCGTGGCCTGCGGTTGCTTCAGGATCGTGACCACGTGCCATGCTTGTTTTCTGCACAGCGACAATTCTATCGCACACTCGCACGCCCCTAACGGAATTTTCTGCTGTTTCTGGGTATATTTGTCCGCAATGGGGGACCGTACCGCTAGGGAGCCTCGCGCAGCGACGCCTTTAATGCGTCGGAAGAAGCCCGTTACCTACTTCACGAAATCAAGAAGGAAAAGCCGTACTTCGAACCCAAGATAAATCCGAGAGACTTGGAAAGCGTTGTCTTCGTTAAACCAAAGTTGGACAACGCGAGGGTGATTCGCCAAGACGGCGCTTTCCTGCTTTTCGGAATTGACGGGCGAAAGACAGTGGCTGCCAAGGTTCCTGAACAGTACGTCCTAAAGCCTCGCGGGAAGCGCCTGCTAATACTGCGCAATGAAAAACAGAAAATCCTCGAGCAACTGGCCTCACTGGGAATCGCGCGCGGCACGATTTACCCGGAGATCGAGAACGTATCGGAGTATATTCGTGACCTGTATCGTGCGACAACATAACGTTAATCAGCAAGTGTATGCTTCGCTCCAGAACAGTACTTTTTTTGCCGGACGGCCGCTCGGTCTATGAAGCATCGCTCAAACGGCGGGACGAAGGCATGCACGTCGTCACCGCCAATCTTCCAGCCATCCCCAAAACTCCGCCGGCCGAATCCGATATCGAGCGATATTTCCCTCGTGCAGGCTCATCAACTCGGTCTCCACGACTTCGATGAAACGCGCGCGATCCGGCTCCGACACGGCCTCGCTTCTCTCCCTCACGTAGGCCGTCGCCGCTTTCTTGTCCAACCTGACCCGCACGACTTCAGCCATAGCGGACGCAATCTGCGCGCGATAGCGCATGCGGAATGGATCCGGCTCGCCCAACGATTGGCGCGCGGCAGAATACCGCTGGGACGAGCGCTCGTAGGCCCATAGGAAGACGTCGCGCAGGAGCTCGACGCGATTGAGCTCGTAGACGCCGAGAATGCCGTCCACATAGGCGCGCTCGGGCACGTCGACGAAGGAAAGCGGACAAAGGTTCAGGCGAATCAACGGAATGTTGGCTGCGAGCCGCGAAACCCTCTTGTTCACGTCTTCGAATGGCTGGAGATACGGGAGCTGCACCATCACGAAGAACGCTTGTTCGAAGGGATCGTCAATGGACTCTGCCGTGTCCAGGATCTGCTGCAGGCATTCCTCGATGAGCTGCGCCACTTCGAGCGGCTGGTACACCGTGCCGGAGATGCCGACGGGACGCTGCCTCAGCCTGCCCGAGGCCTCCGGGTCAGCCAGCAGGTTGTCGGAGAGCAGCGCGTGCAGGTTCAGGATCGTGTAGCGGTTGAAGCCGATCTCGCTCGCTTCGTCGACGAGCAGCTCAATCGCCGCCTTGTGGTTCAGGATCATCTGCGCCTCGCGCGCGTCCTTGCCTTCGGCGCTCTCACCCAGCTCCAGCAGGCGCTGAGTTTCCAGGAGCGAATACCTGTTCCCCTCGAGCCGGCTCGAGTTCCACGAGAGATCGATCAAGAGACAATTGAGGCGCTGGCGCGCGTACGTGCCCGCAGGGCGCTGTCCGTCCGGTGAACGACCCATCTCGTGAAGCCGCGCGCGATGCGCAGCCGAGAGGTAGCGAGTGGCATTCGGCCGGTAGTCGTCCAGAAAGAGCCGGCTGTACCCGACCGGCTGACGGGCCAGGAGCGGCCGGCGCACGCGCTGCCGGATTTCCTCGCCCTGACGGCCACGATGGCGTCCATTTCCTTGTCGGGTATGCGCTTCGGCATGGGCTGGTACTGGCGCGATTCGCGTTTGCGCGCCATATTAGGCCCTCAAGTGGCGCGATTCAAGAATCGCGCCACTTAAACTGGCGCGATAGGGGTGCGGGGTCTGCCGCCGGCACTGTCACACTTCAGCGGGCCGGCGTGTAACATTCGGGCCTCTTTGCGAGCGGGAAGCCGAGGCAGTGATCAGTACGGATGTCGTTATCGTCGGGGCGGGCCCTTGCGGGCTGTTCCAGGTTTTCGAGCTGGGGCTGCTCGGGCTGAAGGCCGAGGTCGTGGATTCGATTCCGCAGCCGGGCGGCCAGTGTTCCGAGCTGTACCCGGACAAGCCGATTTACGACATTCCGGCGATTCCCGTCTGCACCGGGCAGGAGCTCACGGATCGGCTGCTGAAGCAGATCGAGCCGTTTCACTGCGGCATGCATCTCGGCGAGGAAGTGACGGTCGTTCGCCGGCAGGGCGACGACACGTTTTTCGTGGAGACGGCGGCGGGGACGCAGTTCGATGCGAAGGCGGTGGTGATCGCCGGCGGCGTCGGCTCGTTCCAGCCGCGGCCGTTGAAGCTGGCCGAGGCCGGCGAGTTCGAGGCCAGGACGCTGCATTACCGGGTGCGCGACCCGAAGGTGTTCGAAGCTAAGAAGCTTGTGATTTTTGGCGGCGGCGATTCGGCGCTCGACTGGGTGCTGGAGCTGCACGGCAAGGCGTCGCACATCACGCTGGTGCACCGTCGCGAGGAGTTCAGGGCGGCGCCGGCATCGGTCGAGAAAATGCGCGCGCTGGTCGAGGCGGGCCAGATGGATCTCGTAGATGCCGCGAACGCCACCGCGATCGGGGGCAGCGACGGGTGCGTAGCAAATGTGAGGGTGGAGAAAGCGGACGGCGAGGCGCTGGAAATTCCCGCCGACCACCTGCTGGTGTTCTTCGGGCTGGCGCCGAAGCTCGGGCCGATTGCCGACTGGGGTCTCGACATCAACCGCAAGACGATCAACGTCGATACCGAGAAATTCGAGACCTCGGAGCCCGGCATCTACGCCATCGGCGACATCAACTTCTATCCGGGCAAGAAGAAACTGATCCTGTGCGGCTTCCACGAAGCGGCGCTTGCCGCGTTCGCGATCAAGCAGCGCATCGAGCCCGAAAAGAAAGTGCACCTGCAGTACACGACGACGAGCCCGATCATGCACAAGCGGCTCGGCGTGCCCGATTGACGGCAGGGTAGAAAGCATGAGCGGCGGACAACTGACGGTCGGCGTGCTGGGCGGCATGGGCCCGGACGCGACCGTCGATTTCATGGCGAAAGTCATTGCCCTTACCCGCGCGGAGCGTGACCAGGATCACGTCCGGATGCTCGTGGAGCACAACCCGAAGGTGCCGAACCGGCAGGCGGCGATCGCGAGCGGCGATCCTGCCGTGGGGCGCGTGCTCGCGGACATGGCGCGCCGGCTGGAGCATGCCGGCGCGGATTTCCTCGTCATGCCCTGCAACTCGGCGCATGCTTTCCTGGAGCCGATCCGGCAGGCGGCGTCCATTCCCTTCGTCAGCATCATTGCCGAAACTGTCGCCGAGGTCGGACGGGTGCTGCCCGGCGCTCGCCGGATCGGCGTGCTGCAAACCGACGGGCTGCAGCAAGCCGGGCTTTACGAGGAGGCACTGCGCCGCGCCGGCCACACGGCCCTGGTTTTGCGGGAGGACGAGATCGGCGAGCTCATGCGCTACATTCACCGCATCAAGGCAGGCGACAGGAGTGACGAGGTCGGACGCGGCGTCGCGTCGCTCGCGAATGCGCTGGCCGGCCGCGGCGCGGAAGCGATCCTCGCCGCGTGCACGGAGATACCGCTCGTGCTGTTTCCCGCCGATGCCGAGGTGCCGCTGCTTGCTTCCACGGACGTGCTGGCGCGGCGAACGGTCGAGCTGGCCACCGGCGCGGCGCCGCTGCCCGATTAGAACAGGAGACGATTGTGCTGCTTTCACGTTTTCCCAGAATTTCGCTCGCCCACCTGCCGACGCCGCTGGAGCTCCTGCCGCGGCTGACGAAGCACCTCGGCGGCCCGAACATTTACGTCAAGCGCGACGATTGCACCGGTCTCGCAACCGGCGGCAACAAGACCCGGAAGCTCGAATTCCTCATGGCCGATGCGCTGGACCGGGGCGCCACCGCGGTCATCACGCAAGGCGCGGTGCAGTCGAACCATGCCAGGCAGACCGCCGCGGCCGCCGCGAAGCTCGGCTTGCGTTGCGAGCTGGTATTCGAGCGACGCATCGAGGACCCGAGCGATACCTACCGCAGCTCGGGGAACGTGCTCCTCGACCGGTTGCTCGGCGCGGGCTTGCGCGAGGTCGCGAGCGGGTCCGACATGACGGCGGCGATGGAGCAGGTTGCTGACGAGTTGCGCTCGGACGGGGAGACGCCGTACATCATTCCCGGCGGCGGCTCGAACCCGGTCGGCGCGCTCGGTTACGTGGATTGCGCGCTGGAGTTACTGGCGCAGGCGAATCGCGAACATCTCGTCGTCGATCACGTCGTGCACGCGACCGGCAGTGCCGGCACGCAGGCAGGGCTCGTCGTCGGACTGCAGGCGAGCCACTCCGGCGTGCCGCTGCTGGGCATCGGGGTCAACGCCCCCAAAGACGCCCAGGAGCAGCGCGTGTTCGAGCTCGCAGAGCGGACGGCGGAGCTGGTCGGCGCGCCGGGGGCGTTAGTGCGCGCGGACGTTATCGCCAACTGCGATTACGTCGGCCCGGGTTACGGCGTGCCGACAGAGGCGATGAAAGAAGCAGTGCTCCTGCTCGCGCGGCTCGAGGGGCTGCTGTTCGATCCCGTTTACAGTGGCAAGGCGCTGGCCGGCCTCATCGATCTCGTGCAGAAGGGCTTCTTCGCGGACGCGAAGAACGTTGTGTTCATTCACACGGGTGGATCGGCGGGCCTGTTCGCCTACGCGGATAAATTGAAGATGTAGGAGCCCGTGAGCGCCAGGGATGGCGCGCATGCAGAGAATGCAGGAGCAATTCCCTGCGACACGGGCGACAGCGGCGGCGGTTCGGGTCGTCCGTGAGACGGGCTCCTACGAGGAACGCTGGAGAGCATGCATGAATTATCGTTTCCTTCGCCTCGGCGCCGCATTAGCCATGTGGCTGCCGCTTGGCGTCGCCCTCGCGGCTGACCCCGGTGCCGAGCGCCCGCGCGCCCGCGACCTCGGCCTCGTCGTCGGGATCTTCCCGCCGGGACCCTTGAACGCGATCACCGACGTGGACGGCGTGAAAGTCGGTCATGCCACGGTGATCGAAGGCGACGCCGTGCGTACCGGCGTCACCGCCATTATTCCCGCCCCGGGCAATCTCTATACGCATCCCGTGCCCGCGGCCGTGCACGTCGGCAATGGCTACGGCAAGCTGACCGGCGTCACGCAGATTCGCGAGCTGGGCGAGATCGAAACGCCGATCCTGCTCACCTGCACCTTGTGCGTGTGGCGCGTGGCGGATGCGCTGAGAGAATGGCTTTACGAGCAGCCGGGCATGGGCCAGCACACGATCAACCCGGTCGTGGGCGAAACCAACGACGGGCAGGTCAACGACATGTGGAGCGCCATTCCGATCGGGCGCGAGGACGTGTTCGCGGCGCTTGCGGCCGCGGATGGCGGACCGGTGGAGGAAGGCAGCGTCGGCGCGGGCACGGGCACGCAGGCCTTCGCCTGGAAAGGCGGGATCGGCACGAGCTCGCGGGTGCTGCCGGAGGCGCTGGGCGGCTATACGATCGGCGTTCTCGTGCAGACGAACTTCGGCGGCGTCCTGAGCATGAACGGCGCGCCGGTCGGGCGCGAGCTCGGTGAGTTCGCTTTCGATGACGTGCTGGCGGATGCCGGGGACGGCGAACGGCCGGACGGCTCGATCATGATCGTCGTTGCCACCGACGCGCCGCTTTACGCGCGCAATCTCGAGCGGCTTGCCGCGCGCGCGATCATGGGCCTCGCCCGGACCGGCTCATTCGCCGGCAACGGCTCGGGCGACTACGTCATCGCTTTCTCGACGGACCCGGACCTGCGGACGCCGCGCGACAGCCGCCGCCCGGTGCGGGCCGAAACGCTGGCCAACACGGCGATGTCGCCGCTGTTCGCCGCAACGGCCGAAGCGACGGAGGAAGCGATCTACAACGCGCTGCTGAAGGCGACGACGGTCGAGAGCAGCCGCGGCACGCTCACGGCGATTCCGATCGAGCCGGTGGTGGCGATCCTCGAGAAATACCACGCGCTCCATTGGGACGAGTCGCTGCCGCCGCAAGCTAAAAGCGCGGCGCCTGCGCTGTAGGAGCCCGTCTCACGGGCGACCGGAACGGAGCCCGTACATCAATCGGAACCCCTAGCGACGTCCGGTTGACGGTTACGGCTGTTTGTAGATTTCCCCGGCTTTCATCACGAACACCACGTCCTCCATGACGTGAATATCCTCGAGCGGGTTGCCGGGGACGGCGACGACGTCCGCCTGCTTGCCCGCGGCCAGGGTGCCGTACCGCTCTTCTATACCGAGGAATCTTGCGGCCACGCTCGTTGCCGCCTGGATCGCCTCCATCGGCGGCATGCCCGCTTCGACCATCAGCCCGAACTCGCGGGCGTTGTCCCCGTGCGGTGACACGCCCGTATCCGTGCCGAACACGATCGGCACGCCGGCTGCGTACGCGCGGCGGAACGTGTCCTGGATCAGCGGGCCGATCGCCGCGGCCTTGGGCCGCACCAGCTCCGGAAAGAAGCCGTCGATCTCTGCCTTCTCGGCGACCCACTTGCCGGCGAGGATGGTGGGCACGTACCAGGTGCCGCGCTCCTTCATGAGCTCCATGATTTCGTCGGTCATGTAGGTGCCGTGCTCGATGGAGGCGACGCCGGCCAGCACCGCCCGTTTCATGCCTTCGGCACCGTGCGCGTGCGCGGCCACCCGGAGCCCGTAGTCGGCCGCCGTGTCGACGATCGCTTCCAGCTCTTCCAGCGTGAACTGCGGGTTCCGGCCGTTTTTCGCGACGCTCAGCACGCCGCCCGTGGCCGTAACCTTGATCCAGTCGGCGCCGTCCTTGTAGCGCTGCCGGACGGCCTTGCGCGCGTCCTCGACGCTGTTCACGACGCCTTCCTTCGGGCCCGGGTCGCCCATGATCGTGCTCGCCCAGCCGTTCGTCGGGTCCGCGTGCCCGCCGGTCGAGGCAAGTGCCTTCGCGGCCGTGAACACCCGCGGCCCGATCACGTCGCCGTCCTCGATCGCTTCCCTGAGCGCCACCGTCACGTTGTAGGAATCCCCGAGATTCCGCACTACGGTGAAGCCGGCCAGCAGCGTGCGGCGGGCGAACTTCGCCGCGTCGAAAGCGTAGTCCGCCTCGTTCATGATGAATTCGCTGAGCCGGCTGTCCTCGCTGTACTCGCCGTCGAGGTGCACGTGCATGTCCATCAGGCCGGGCAGCACGGTATAGGCGGTCAGGTCGATGACGGTATCGTCCGGTCCCGCCTCGGTGAAGCCGCGTTCCAGCCCGACGATGGTGTCCCCGTCCACGCGCAGGGTCGTCTCTCCCAGGATCTCGTCCGAGTCGCCGTCGATCACGCGGCCCGCGTGGATCAGCGTGTCCGCAAACGCTCCGGCGGCAGGCAGCAGGAGGGCAATGGCGATCAGGGTCTTACCGAGGTTAAGGGCCGAACCGGGGTTTTCGCGCAGCGAAACCCCCGGTTCGACCCTCCTCAGGAAGGTGGGCAGCAATTTCTTCATCGTTTCGGTCTCCCCCGGCATTCGTGGCCGCCATCTTACAGAACCCGCGGCGGCCGCAGAAACTCTTTCTGCGCCAGAAGCTTGGAAAGCCGATTGGTTCACAGCACGAGGCCCAGGTGCCGCCTAGTATTCACGGCTGGACTGGCAGCCGACCCGGGCCGGAGCGCCATGGCAGCTCGAACCGTATCCCTGTCCCTGCAGCAGAAGATGTTCGTGACGCTGCTCGCGATCACGGCCGTGCTCGTCCTGCTGAGCTGGTTCATCCTGCACCGCACCGTCGCGCCGGCTTTCGAGGAGCTGGAGCTCTCGGCCGCGCACACGAACCTGGTCAGGGTGCAGCGCGCCATCCACGAAGACCTCGACCAGCTTTCGTCGGTCGTCGGCGACTGGGCGCCCTGGGATGATGCGTACGCCTTCGTCCAGGGCCGCTACCCGGGATTCGTCAAGTCGAACCTGGACCGGCCGACCCTGGCAAACCTGGACCTCGACCTGCTCGTCATCTACGACCTCGGTCGCAACATGTTGTGGGGCCAGGTGATCCGCGACGGCGTCTTGTCCGATCCCGGCGCGCTCGGCGTGTTCGAGCCGGGGACCCCGGTGCTGGACCGGCTGCTCTCGCACGATACGCTCGACAGCCGCGTCGAGGGCCTGCTCGGCACCGCTCTCGGGCCGATGCTCATCAGTTCCCAGCCGATCATTACGAGTAGCAAGGAAGGTCCGATCGCCGGCACGATGATCATGGCGCAGTTTTTCGACGAAGAGCGGCTGCAGGCCATCAGCGCGCGCACGGAAGTGGCGGTCGACTGGTTCGCGGCCGGGGGCGCCTCGCCGCTGGAGCCGGCTCTGCAGGCGGGCATCGCCGCCGCTGGTCCCGAGTCGGTCCGCTACGTTGCCGGCGAGGAGACGGTCGACGCCTACAGCGCGTTGAACGACCTGGCCGGCGAGCCGCTGATGATCCTCCGGGCCAGCACGCCGACGGATACGTCGGCGCTCGGCGCGCGCGCGGTAAAAGGCGCCTTGCTGTCACTGTCCGTTGCCGGCGTCGTCGTCGCGCTGGTCATGTGGTGGCTGCTGCGGCGCATCATCGCACGGCCCCTGCAGCACCTCGCGAATCACATCACCGGCATCCGCCGGAGCGGCGACCTGACGGTACGCCTCAACGACAGCCGCCGCGACGAGATCGGCGCGCTCGCCGGCGAGTTCGACGGCCTGGCCAGGGACCTGCACGACGCGCGCCGGCAGTTGCTCGAGCAGTCGTTCAAGGCGGGCAAGGCCGACACCGCCGCCGAGGTGCTGCACAACATCAGAAATGCCATGACGCCGCTGATCAACGGCCTCGACCGCGTGTCCCGCAGCTTCCGCAGCGCCGGCTCCCTGCGCGTGCGCCAGGCCATCGACGAGCTCGGTAATCCCGAATGCCCGCCCGAGCGCCGCACCAAGCTCCTCGAGTATCTCGCCTCCGCTTTCGGTCACCTGCAGGCCGCCAGCGAGGACGCGCAGGAGAACGTCGACGTCGCTTCGCGCCAGGCGCACCAGGTCGAAGCGATCCTCACCGACCAGGAGCGCTTCGCCAACGTCGCACCGGTCATGGAGAACCTCCACCTCGACGAGGTGGTGGAGGAAGCGGCACTGGTGCTCCCCGAACGTGACGAAGGGCGCGTCCGGCTCAACCTGCAGCGCGAGCTCGGGCGATATCGCGTGCGCGCGCATCGCGTCGGGCTGTCGCAGGTGCTGGGGAACCTGATCCTGAATGCTTACGAAGCCATCCAGCGGACGGACTCGACGAACGGCAGCATCGAGGTGCTCGCGGACCTGGAGCAGCAGGACGACCGGGCGATGGTGCGCGTGACCGTGCGCGATTCCGGATGCGGCTTCACCAATGACATATGCCAGCGCATTTTCCAGCGCGGCTTCACGTCGAAGCAGCCGAGCGAGTTTGCGGGACTCGGTCTGCACTGGTGCGCGAATTCGCTTGCCGCCATGGGCGGCCGGATTCGCGCGGAGAGCACGGGGCCGGGAAGCGGTGCTTCGTTCCACGTATTACTGCCGGCGGCCTAGTGCATCCGCGCCGGGGAGGCTGACTCATGAACATGACAGAGCACGAGCAGGGCATTCGGATCCTGATTGCCGACGACGACGACACGATCCTCGACTGCTATCGGAAAGCGTTCGGCGACCAGGAGCAGACCGACTACATGAAGGCGCTCGATTCGCTGGAGGCGGAGCTGTTCGAGGCCGTGGAAGCCAGCGCGGCGGCTCCCCGGTTCAGCGTCACCGCCTGCAGCCAGGGCCGCGAAGCCATCGACCTGGCCGCGCGCGCCGCGGACGAAGGCCGGCCCTTCGACGTCGTCATCCTCGACGTCAGGATGCCGCCCGGCATTGACGGCGTCGAAGCCGGCACGCAGATCCGCAAGCTCGACCCGAAGGTCGAGATCGTGTTCGTCACGGGCTTCTCGGACATTCCGCGGGACGAGCTCGAGCGCCGCGTGCCGCCGCCGCTCAAGCTGCATTATTTCAACAAGCCCCTGTCGTTCATGCGGCTCGCCGAAGACGTGGCGGGGATGGTCCGGCAGACGGCCGCATGAAATCCCGCGCGCCATTGACGAACCGTGTCCTCGCGGTAGACGACGATGCGCTGATCATCGGCGAGTACCTGCATTGCCTCGGCAGCAATTTCGAGCCGGATGCCGCAACCTCCACGCTCGGCGATCTCGAAAAGGTGCTGTTCGGCGAGGAAACCGACGCGAAGGGCGCTGCGAAGTTCGAGGTGCACACCCGCACGCAGGGCGCCGCCGGCGTCGAAGCGGTCGCCGAGTCCGTGCGCGACGGCAATCCCTTCGCCATCGTGTTCCTCGACATCCGCATGCCGCCCGGCATCGACGGCGTCGAGGCCGCGAAGCAGATCCGTGCCATCGACCCTAACGTCAACATCGTGCTGGTCACGGGTTCCTTGAGCCCGGAACCGGAAGACCTGGGGCGGGAAATCCCGCCCGCCGACCGGATCTTCTTCTTTAAAAAGCCGTTCCATGCGCTCGAATGCCGGCAGCTCGCGGCCGCCTTGTGCGGCAAATGGCACGCCGACCTGGCGCTCCGCCGCGCGAACGAGGTGCTCGAGCAGCGGGTCATGGACCGGACCGCGGAGCTGCACCGGCTGGCGTACTTCGATCCCGTCACCAGGTTGCCGAACCGCCTGAAGCTGATCGACGAGCTGCAGCGCATGATCGACCGCGCGGGCAAGGAAGAGGGCAGCACGGCGGTCATCCTCCTGGACATCGAACGCTTCAGCTTCCTGAACGAAACGTTGGGCTATGACTCGGGAACGCGCCTCCTGCGCGCGCTGGGCAAGCGCCTCGGCACGGCGTTCGCCGACGAAGCCCGCCGGGTGGTGGTCGGGCGCTTCGGCGCCGACGAGTTCTGCTGCCTGGTGCCGCGCTGCAGGAACGAAGCCGCGATCAGCGCCGTGATCGAACGCATCAAGGCGACCGTGCAGGAGCCGTTTCCGGTCAATGGCCGGGACCTGTTCCTCAAGGCGAGTATCGGTATTGCGCATCACCCGGCGCACGGCGCCGATTCCGGCACGGTGTTTCGCTGTGCGGAAGGCGCGCTGCACCGGTCGATGCGGCGGCTCGACGGCAGCATCACCTGGTACCACAGCGAGATGCAGGATCGCGCCCAGCACAAGCTCGATATGGAAGCGGAGCTGCGGCAGGCGATCGAGAACGGCGAGATCACGACGTACTTCCAGCCGCAGATCGACCTGAAGACCGGTGAGCTCGCCGGCGCCGAGGCGCTCGCCCGCTGGGTGCGGCCGAACGGGACGGTGATCAGCCCGGTCGATTTCATCCCGCTGAGCGAGGAGATGGGCATCTCGGACATCCTGTTCGAATGCATCATGCGCAAGGTCTGCGATATGGTCGCGGGCTGGCGCCGCTCGGGCGGCTGGGAGGTGCCGGTCAGCGTCAACCTCTCCGCGCACCAGCTCCGCAACCAGAAGCTGCTGTCGCTGATCAAGTCGATCCTGCAGGAGTACAGCATCGGCCAGAAGCTCATCAACCTGGAGCTGACCGAGACGGCGCTGCTCGAGGACCTGACCGTTGCACGCCCACTGCTCATCGACTTGTCGACGTTTGGCGTCGGTATTCACATCGATGATTTCGGGACCGGGTATTCTTCGCTCAGCTACCTGGCCGAGCTGCCGGCCCAGACGCTCAAGATCGACCAGTCCTTCGTGGCGCGGCTCACCGAGTCGTCGAACAACGAACGGGTCGTGCAGGCGATCATCGCGCTCGGCAAGGCGATGAACCTCGAGGTTGTCGCGGAAGGGATCGAAACCGGGCAGCAGCTCGAGCTGGTCACGCGCTTCGGCTGCGACCTGGGCCAGGGCTTCCACATCGAAAAGCCGCTGCCGGAAGCGGAATTTCTCGCGTGGTGCGGGAACCACGCGCCCGCGCGGCTGCTCCGCGCCTGACCCGAACCGCTCTACAGGCGCCTGGCCCTTGCCTGTAGGAGCCCGTCTCACGGGCGACCAGGACGTCGGCGCCGCTGTCGCCCGTGTCGCAGAGAATTGCTCCTGCATTCTCTGCATTCGCGCCATCCCTGGCGCTCACGGGCTCCTACAACCCGTTTCATCGCCGGGCTAATATCAGCACCTTCAACACCAACGGAGAACAACGATGTTGAAGGAGTTCAAGGAATTCGCCCTGCGCGGCAACGTTGTCGACATGGCGGTGGGCATCATCATCGGGGCGGCGTTCGGCAAGATCGTCACGTCGCTGGTCAATGACCTCGTCATGCCGCCACTCGGCCTGCTCACGGGCAAGGTGGATTTCAGCCAGCTCTACTGGAACCTGACGGCGGCGGATTATCCTTCGCTCACCGCCGCCCAGGCGGCCGGCGCGGCGACCATCAACTACGGCCTCTTCATCAACGCGGTGCTGAATTTCGTCATCATCGCGCTGGCCGTATTCCTGCTGGTGCGCGCCATGAACCGGCTGCAGCGAAAAGCGGAAGAACACCCGCAGGAGCCGCCGAAGCCTTCCGCCGAGGTGCAGCTCCTGAGCGAAATACGCGACGCCCTTAAAGCCCGCGCCTGACCCTATCTGTGGGACCCCGTCTCACGGGCGATCCCTCTTGTAGGAGCCCGTCTCACGGGCGATTCCCTCTTTGTGGGAGCCCGTCTCACGGGCGACACGGCGGTAAACCGTGCTTGTCGCCCGTGAGACGGGCTCCTACAACCCGTTTCGTCCTGCGGCGTCCAGTTTCCGGAAAAGGCCGGTTTTTGCCCGCAAAACCGCCTTTGCGCCGCTTCTTACGACTTCCGGTGCCCGGCGCTGAGGGCCCCGCGGCCGGCCCATACTTGTCGATTCGCCTCATGAATGCCAAACTGAAAGGGCTCGCGCGACCTTCTGTCGGCGCGACGTCCGCATTGCAAGAGGTCCCTGTCTTGAAAGCCGATGCCAAACAGCAGGTCCTGGATAGCGGGTTCGAAGGCACCGTCGCCCGGCGCTGCCTCGAGCTCGTCGGCAATCCGCGGATCTCGGTAAAGCTGTGGAACGGCAACGAGTACTGCTTCTGTGACGGCACGCCGGTGGCCCGCATGGAGATCAGGGACCGGTCGGCCTTACTGGCCATGCTGCGCTCCCCCCCGATGGGTTTTGGCGAAGGCTACGCGAAAGGCCTGATCGAGATTCACGGTGATTTCTACGAGTTCGTGAACGAAGCGTCGCGCGCCTTCTCGGCCAGGACGACACGCGGATACCGCCTGCAGAAGGTCCGGTCGCAGCTCGCGGCGCTCAGGTCCAACACGCTCTCCCGCTCGCGGCATAACGTGCACGAGCACTACGATCTCGGCAACGAGTTCTACAAGCTGTGGCTGGACGAGCGCATGGTCTATACCTGCGCCTATTACCCCCATCCGGACGCGACCCTTGCGGAGGCGCAGCTCGCGAAACTCGACCACGTCAGCCGCAAGCTCCGCCTGCAGCCGGGGCAGTCCGTCGTCGAAGCCGGCTGCGGCTGGGGCGCACTGGCCCTGCACATGGCCGAGCATTACGGCGTCACCGTCACCGCCTACAACAACTCGCACGAGCAGGTGCGCTACGCGCGGGAGCAGGCCGAGATCCGGAACCTCGCCGACAGGGTTACGTTCATCGAGGATGACTATCGCAACATCATCGGCCGCTATGACGTGTTCGTGTCGGTCGGCATGCTGGAGCACGTCGGGCTGCGGAATTACCGGACGCTCGGCTCGGTCGTGGCGCAGAGCCTGAAGCCGGACGGGCTCGGGCTCATCCACTCGATCGGCCGCAGCAACCCGCGGCCGCCCGACGCCTGGATCGCGAAGCACATCTTCCCGGGCGGGCACATTCCGAGCCTGGGGGAGATGACCGCGGTGTTCGAGCCGTTCAAGTTCTCGGTGCTGGACGTCGAGAACCTGCGGCTGCATTACGCGAAAACCTGCCGCACGTGGCTCAGCAACTTCGACAAGGTCAGCGACCGGGTACGGCAGATGTACAGCAGCGAATTCGTACGGACCTGGCGGCTGTACCTCGCCGGATCGTCGGCGGCGTTCCGTTGCGGCACGCTGCAGCTCTACCAGGTGCTGTTCGCGCCGAACGGCAACAACCGGGTGCCCATGAATCGCCGCTACCAGTACGAAGCCGAGCCCGCGAGCGCCTCGCGGCCCGAGTGACGCGGCTTGCAACGCGCGGACGCAGTCGTCGTCGGAGGCGGTCCCGCCGGCTCCACCTGCGCCTGGAAGCTGAAGCAGGCCGGCCTCGACGTCCTCGTCCTCGACAAGGCTGAATTCCCCCGCACGAAGCTGTGCGCCGGCTGGGTCACGCCGCAGGTCGTCGAGGACCTCGAGATCGACGTCGCCCGCTATCCGCACCGGTTCCTGACGTTCGAGCGCCTCGAATTCAACTGGCGCCGCCTGAAGTTGAGGAAGCGCACCGTCCAGCATTCCATCCGCCGCTATGAGTTCGACGACTGGCTGCTGCGCCGCTCCGGCGCGCGGGTGGTCACGCACAAGGTCAAGCGCATCGAAGAGCACGGTGAGGGCTTCACGATCGACGATCGCTTCGAATGCGAGTATCTCATCGGCGCCGGCGGGACTTCCTGCCCCGTTTACCGCCGGTTCTTTCACGACGCCAGCCCGCGCGAAAGCACGCTGCAAATCGCCACGCTCGAACAGGAGTTCGCCTACGACTGGCAGAACGAAGAGTGCAAACTCTGGTTCTTCGACGGCGGCCTGCCGGGCTACGCCTGGTACGTGCCGAAGGCGGACGGCTACGTGAACGTCGGCCTCGGCGGCAAGGCGGAATCCATCAAGGCGAACGGCGTGAAGCTCAAGGACTACTGGGCGAGCTTCACGCAGAAGCTCGAACGCGAGGGCCTGGTGCGCGATTACGACTACCAGCCGACCGGCTACAGCTACTTTCTCCGGGGGCAGGCGGATACGGTGCGGCGCGGCAACGCCTTCATCGTCGGCGACGCCGTCGGCCTCGCGTCGGTGGACATGGGGGAGGGGATCGGACCGGCCGTGCGTAGCGCCATGTCCGCCGCGGCGGCGATTTCGGGGGGCAGGGAGCACAATCTGGAGAGCATCTCGCGATACAGCGTTCCCGGATTTTTCCACAGCCGTAGACGAACCAAACCCGCGCCCGTTGCACGCGCGTAAAGATCCCCGGCGCGGCGGTCATCGATCGGGCACCGTCTCCTGCGGGTCCTTGCCGCCGCCGTCGCGCAGGGAATCGAGATAGCCGATGACGGCGGAGCGCAGCGCGTCATCGGCGATGCCGGAGAACCCCATCGAGCTGCCCTGTGCAAAGCCCTGGACGTTCTTCAGGAAGGCGTCCAGCGTTCCCCGGTCCCAGCGGCCGGACAGTCCCTTCAGCGCGTCTGAATACCCGTCGAAAGGGCTCTCTGCAATGGGGCGCCCGTACACACCCCAGAGGTTGGGCGCCCCCTGCGCCACGGCGCCGGCACGCGCGGCGTGGCACTCCAGGCACGTGCCGATCGTGTTCGTGACCGGGCGCCGCAGGGCCAGCGGCAGCCCGGCGACGAAAGTTTCGATGTCCGGCCCCGGGGAATCGACGGGCCGGAGCTCCATGATCTCCGCGTCGTTCGTCCACATCACGATGGTGCCGTCCGCGAGCTGGTCGATGTCGCGGATGCGCTCGCCCACCGGGATCGGCTCGTCGAAGATCACGCGGCCCTCGCGGTAGCGAAGGCGGTGCAAGGTGCTGGCCTTGAGGGAGGAGACCAGCAGGTCGCCGTCCCAGGTCGGCAGGAATTCCCGGACCTGGATGAGTTGCGAGATCCCGATCGAGGGCAGCCACGCAAACACCGGCCGGACGTAGCCGTCGTGACGGTTCTGGGCGTCGGAAAGCGGCCAGGTGGGCCCGGCGTAGCGCACGCCGTAGGTCACGAGCGGCCAGCCGTAGTTGCCGCCGTCGGCAATCAGGTTCAGCTCATCGCCGCCGCGGGGCCCGTGCTCGGTCGACCAGATCAGGCCGTCGTCCGACACCATGAGCCCCTGGGGATTGCGGTGCCCGCTCGACAACTGCCGCGCCGTGCCGCGGCCCGGGTCCACGACGAGGATCTTGCCGTAATCGCTCGTTGCGTCCTGCGGCAGCATTCGCGACTTGCTCCAGCCGTCATAGCCGTGATCGCCGACGGACATCAGCACGGCGTCCGGGCCGAGGACGATAACGCGGCCGCCGGAGCGGTGGCCTTCGAAAACGGGTGGCGTGGCGGACAGCGGCAGGCACGGAACCGTGTCGTAGACCGTTTGCCAGTCCTCCGGAGCGGCGGACTGGCGTTCCAGCGCGCCCGGCCGCAGCGCCAGCTTCGAGAGGCGCAGGGTAAAGCAGTCCTCGTCGTCGTGCCATTGGTGGTGCGTCACCCAGAGCGCCGGCGTGGCGCCCGTGTCGTCGTAGGCGACGTCGATGAACCGGAAGTACGTCTTCCAGTTCGGGAATTCGAGCCCGTGCCCGGTGATGTACTCGCGATAGCCGTCGTAGCCGTTGTCGGCGGCGATATCCAATGCGACCAGCGACGGCTGCGGCTCCGTATCCCGATAGAGATAGAACTGGCCGCGGAAACTCATGACCAGGACGTCGTTGCCGATCGCGTCGATGCCGCCGCCGGTGCGCGCGACCGGGGCTTTCGAGGCGACCGGGAAGGTCGTCATCTCGAGCGTGGCGAGACCCGTTTCGACCAGGCGCGGCTCGCTCGCCGGTTTCGCGGACCGGTAAAGCTGGAAGGCGAGGCCGTGGAGGTCGTTGTACGGCCACAGCCGGAGCGCCGACCAACCGGCGCCGGCGACAAAGGCGGCGCCGAGCAGCGTCGCCACGAGGAGCGATCTCCTGGAGAGAGGAATCATGGATCCACCTGTAGGGTTTTTATTCGGACGTCGGCGATTGCGAGCGCAGGCCGGGACGTGCTTCTGCCGCAATTATAGCAACTTTCCGGGCGGCAATCCGGGAGACAGCGGAGCGCGCGGCGCGGCTATCGCCGGATCCGCGCGTCGCGCCGGCTTACCCCGCCGTGTGCTGCAGGAGCCCGTCTCACGGGCGACTCGGCGGCGCCGTTATGCGGCGCAGCGCGGCCTCGGGCCCCTTCGACAAATACGCCTCGATCCCGCACGATTCCGCGGCACGGACGTTGCCCGGGTTGTCGTCGAAGAACAGGATCTCCCGAGGGCTGCAGCCGCAGACCTCGAGCACCTGCTCGAAGGCCGCCCGGTCGGGTTTGAGGAGGCCCGTTCGAAAAGAAAGGAGTTCCAGGTCGAACAAACCCGCGAGCGCGCCCGAAATCTCTTCCCGTTCCCAATGCGCGGCATTGGTGTTCGAGAGGAGCACGCGGCGGATGCCGGGCGGGATGGCGTTCAGCATCGGGAGCGCGTCCGGGAACAGTGCCTGCGGCCAGCCGTGGAAGCGGTCGAGGAAGCGGCGCCAGTGCATGGGCAAGCCGAGCTCCTCGACGACGGCTTTCGCAAACGATTCGGCATCGATGGCGCCGCGCTCGAATTCGCGGACCGAGGGGGACTTGAGCCAGAGATCGAGGAATTCGGGCTCGGTGATGGTGAGCTCGAAGGCTTCGACGGGGTTACGCAGGCGGAGGAGGACGCCGCCGAGATCGAAGACGATGGCTTTGACATCTGCAGGAGCCCGTCTCACGGGCGACCCATCGTTCAAGGCCGTGTCGCCCGTGGGACGGGCTCCTGCAGCCGTCATTCCCCGGCCGATTCGGGTTCGGGGTCGGCGAGAAGGTCTTCCCAGCGGCGGGTTAGCTGGTTGGCTTTGTATTGGGGGATGCGGTATTCCCAGCCGGAGACGCGGGCATTGATGATCTCGGCCTGTTCCGCCGGATCCGGGGCTTCGGCGTCCGCGCTATCCGATTCTTCGGCCGCTTCCGTGGTTTCCGGCTCCGCCGCTGCGCCGTCCTGTGCCGCCGCGCCGGCGGCTTCGGAGCTCGCGTCCGGCGGCGCTTCCGCCGCGGCTTGGGCATTCTCACCCGCTGCGGCTTGTGCTTCCTCGTCCGCTTCCACCGGAACGGCGCCGGCCTCGAGGCTGATCCAGGTCTCGTCGTCCGCGGTCGTCGATTCGACGGTCAACTGCAAGCCGTCGAACATCTTGTAGACGGTCGTTGCCGTTGCAGCGTCCCCGGCTTCTTTGCCTTCTCCGGCCGCCCGGACGTCTTCCAGCTCGAGGCCGCCGATCGCCGAGGCGACGCTGTTGCCCACGGAGGGATAGCTCAGCTCCCGGCCTTCCGGGATTGGCTCGAGCTCGAAGTTCGCCGCGTCTTCATTCTCCTTGGAGAGGCGGATCGTCTCGCCGTCGCCGTGCGTGATCGTGACCGACTGGATGCGCGATGACGGGATGTCGACGATTTCGGATACGAGCCAGTCGGCGGCATCGTCGGGGACGTCGGGATTGCGGTCGATCAGCCAGCTTTGTGCTTCATCGGGGACACGGGCGTAGCGGTATTCGCGCTGCACGGAATCGCCGAGGATCAGCGCGAACGCCGCCGCTCCCGGGCCGGCGGTTTCCACCAGGATGCCGGTGCTGCCTTCCTCATCCGGCGGCTGCACGCCGAGCCGGTCGTAGTATTCGCTGTTCGAGGTCTTCTGCTCGACTTTGCGGGCTTCCGCGATCGCGATCAGCAGGTCGCGCAGGGCGCCGGTATCCGCGTCGTAGCCGCCCTTGCCGGGTACAACCCAGCGGTCGCCCTCGCGCGCGAGAGTAACTTCGCTGTCGGCATCGGTGACCGTGACCTCCGAGACGGCGTCGAGCTGTTCTTTCAGGTCCGGGAAGAGCAGTTCGTCCGCTTCCTCGCTGCTGTTCCGCTGCCGGTCCAGCAGGAACACGGCCGCGAACAGCACGACGACGGCGATGCCGAGGATTTTCAGCGTGCGCGCGCTCACGCCTGCTGCTTCCTATGGCGGCGCCAGACTGCGAACAGCACGAAAGCGATCAGCAGGACCGGGACGAGCGCGATGTTCACGACCTTCAGCACGGTGCCGAGCCGCTCGATGTCGCGGTCGAGGCCGCGCTGCACGGCGCGCAGCTCCTGGCGAATCTCGGCGCGGCGGTCTATGAAACGGTCGATCTCGGCCTGCTGTTCCGGCGTCATGAGGATGTTGCCGGTATCCTGCCGCCCCGATTGCAGCTCCGTCAGCCGCGCTTCGGTTTCCTCCAGCTCCTGTTGCAGCCGCTGTTCCGTCTCCTGGAATTTCGCCTGCGCCCCGGCGCGCAGTTCCTCGACCCGCGTGAACGGCCGCGAGTAGGTCGCCCGGCTGCGGACCGCGATGAGGTCGTTGCTCCCGGACAGGTTTTCCAGCGCGTTGGCGACGAAGGTGCCGTTGTCCGCAAAAGCGTTCGCGATCTGCTGGCCGAAGAAGTTCTGCACCTGCACCCACATGCGGTCGGAGAGTAGGTCGACGTCGGCGACGACGATGAGGTTCGCGGGCGCGGCGGATTCGCTCAGGTGCCCGTCGCCTTCCGCGGCGGCGTCCCCGGCGGGATCGGTTCCCGGCTCGGCTTCCGGCGAGTCGGCTTCCGGCGAGGCCTCGTCCTGCACCGGGGCGGCGTCTTCCTGCGCGGCGGCATCGGTGGTCTTCGCGCCGCCCTCGGCGGCGGCCGCGTCCTCTTGCGGGTTATCCGCGGCCTCGCCGGTCTCCGGCGGCCCGTCGGGAAACGCGCTCTTCAGGTTGCCGCTGATCCTTGCCGCCAGCACGTATTGCTCGCCGGTAGGCGTGAAGTCCTCCAGCAGCCTGGACGGATCGGACAGGAACCGGAACTCGGACGCGGACATCGTTGCCGCGGAGGTGCTGGACGTGATCAGCGGCTCGACCGTGGGGGCGACGTCCTCGTCGAATTCGAAATGGCCGGCCGTGCCCATGTTGATGAGCTCGAGATCGGCGGTCACCACGTCCTCGGAGTTGGTCTGCGCCGCGGTGATGCCGAGCATCCCGGGATGCAGCACGGGCCGGGGGCTCATGCGCGAGGAGATGCGCAGCGCCAGCTCGACGTCGGCCACCACGTCGTCGGTCGAGAATTTGATGCCCCAGGCACGGAAAAGCTTCGGCAGGTTCGAGCTTTGCGCCTGCGGCGGCATGCCTTGCGGCATTCCCTGGGGCATCGTCGCCGGGTCGGCTGCGGCCAGCGGATCGACGAACACCAGTGCCTTGCCGCCGCGCATCATGAACTGGTCGATGGCATAGAGCGTGGCATCGGAAAGGTTCTTCGGCTGCACGATCCAGAGGAGGCCGATGTCGTCGCCAATCTCGGTAAAATCGGTGCCGAGATTGCGGATATCGAACAGTTGCTGCGCCTGGGTGTAGGCGATCCACGGCGATTGCATCTGCTGCGTGCGCGGGTCGAAGTCGCCGGTCATGCCCACCCCGGAGATGAGCCCGATCACGGTCGGCTCGGGCCGCGACAGGATGCTGACCAGGCGCGCGATGTCGTACTCGAGGAGCTCCTCTTTCTCCGGTTCGAAAAACCGGATGACCTCTTCATCGTCGACGCTGTTGGTGCCCGCAAGGCCCATGTAAATGGGATCGGGCGACGCTGCTGTCTGGATGCCCTGCAGCCCGAATTGCGCGGCCCGGTCTTCGTCGACTGAGAACGGCAGCGGATCGATGACTTCCAGCCGGATCTTGCCCTCGGCCTCGGCTTCGAACTCCTCCAGCAACTCGCGCACCCGGTTGGCGTAGGCGCGAATGCCCGGCAGGTCTTCCGTCGCCTGGTCGGAGAAATAGAAGTAGAGATTGATCGGTTCGTCGATCTTGTCGAGGATGCGCTGCGTGCCGTCGGACAGCGTATACAGGTTGTTCTCCGTGAGGTCGATGCGCCAGCCGCGGAAAAGCTGGTTGCTGACGATCACGGCGGCGATGAACGCCAGCGCCAGCAGCACGAGGCTCATCGAGCTCAGCCGGCGTTGCGATTGCGTACCCATTAGTGTGCCCCGTCGCGGATAATGGACCATTCCCGCGAGTGACTTTTCGTGTCTGGCAAGGCGCGACGACGAGTAATAGCACCGCTATTGCGAGGAGTCGCAACGCCGCCAGACGCGAAAAGGCGCCGCGAGAATGGGCCATTATTCGTGACGGGGTGCACTACTAGTCGGCCTGCTTCCACTGCAGGACGATGGTGTTGGCAAACAGGAACGTGCCGATTACCAGCGCGAAGTACACGAGATCGCGGAAATCGAGCACGCCCTTGCTGATGTCCCGGAAATGCGTGAGGAAGCTCAGCGAGGCGATGCCGTCGACGATCGTCTGCGGCGCCCAGCCGGAGAACAGGTCGAGCACCACCTGGAAGCCGGAGAACAGGAACAGGAAGCACACGACGACCGTGATCACGAACGCGATCACCTGGTTGCGCGTCGTCGCCGACAGGCAGGAACCGATCGCGAGGAAGCCGCCCGCCATCAGGAGGCTCCCGATGTAGCCGGCGAGGATCGCGCCGTTATCCGGATCGCCGAGGTAGTTGACCGTGAGCCAGATCGGGAACGTGAGGAAGAGCGCTATGCCCGTGAACGCCCACGCCGCGAGGAATTTGCCGAACACCGCCTGCCAGGGCGTCACCGGCAGGGTCATCAGCAGCTCCACGCTGCCGGTCTTCCGTTCCTCCGCCCACAGCCGCATCGCGATGGCCGGCACGAGGAACAGGTAGAGCCACGGATGATAGTTGAAGAACGGCGCGAGGTCCGCCTGGCCGCGCTCGTAGAACCCGCCGAAATAGAACGTGAAGGTGCCCATCAGCACCAGGAAGATGACGATGAACACGTAGGCTACGGGCGTCGCGAAGTAGCTGCGGAGCTCGCGCCGGAATATCGCGGCGACGAGACTCACGTGGCCGCCGCCCCGGTGATCTGCCGGAAGACGTCGTCGAGGCGCCCGCCTTCGAGCTGCAGGCTCGCCACCGGCCATTGCCGCGCGGCGGCGAGCTCCGACACCTCGCGCCAGGGCTCGACGTTGCCGCTGCCCGAGGCAGGCAGCGCGATGATGGTGCGGTGGCCGCGGTTCGCTTCCGTCCCGGCCACGGACGGGAGCTTGTCGATGGAAGCGCGGACTTCATCGAAGTTCGTCCCGTCTTCCAGCATCACGCGCACGGCATTGTGGTAGCGCGAGCGCGCGGCCAGCCCGGCGGGGGTCTCGTCCGCCAGGATGCGCCCGTCCGCAATGATGATCGCGCGGCTGCAGACCGCTTCCACTTCCTCGAGGATGTGCGTCGAGATCACGATCAGCTTGTCGGCGGACATGGAGCGGATGAGCTCGCGCACTTCGTGTTTCTGGTTGGGATCCAGCCCGTC
Source organism: Woeseiaceae bacterium (assembly GCA_035698445.1). Lineage (GTDB taxonomy): Bacteria > Pseudomonadota > Gammaproteobacteria > Steroidobacterales > Woeseiaceae > IDS-8. The sequence continues at coordinate 896 of DASSBS010000169.1, read as the reverse complement.
GGTGGGCTCGTCGAGTATCAGGACATCGGGGTCGTGCAGGATCGCCTGTGCCAGTCCGACCCGGCGCTTGAAGCCTTTCGACAGCGTCTCGACCGACTGGTCGAGCACGGGTTCGAGGTGCAGCTCCGCGATAACCGCGTCGAGCCGGCGGCGGCGCTCGTCGCCCGTAAGCTGGCGGACGTCCGCGACGAAGTCGAGGAAGGAGCGCGGCGTCATCTCGGGATAGCAGGGCGCGCCTTCCGGCAAATAGCCGAGATGGCGGCGTGCTTCCAGCGCATCGTCTCCGACGTCGTGCCCGCAGACCCGGGCGCTTCCCGAATCCGGCGTGACGAAGCCGGTGATCATTTTCATCGTGGTGGATTTGCCGGCGCCGTTCGGGCCGAGGAATCCCAGGACTTCTCCCGCCTTGCAGTCGAAGCTGAGGTGGTCGACGACGGTGTGGGAACCGTAGCTCTTTGTAAGCTCGTGAATCTCGATCATGACGCATCCGGCCCGGCGGTCGCCGCGGCGGCGCTGCACGTTTTAACAAAAAGCATTTTGCGTATCAACCGGCTCCTGTAGGAGCCCGTCTTACGGGCGACATGCACCGCGACGCCGGATCGCCCGTGAGACGGGCTCCCACAGGCGCGGGTCACACGGAGTACCACGTGACGCCGTCACTGTCGGTGTGCGAGCCGATGCGTCCCAGGTTTTGCAGGTAGTTCAGGTGGGCGATCGATTCACCGGTCGCCATGATGAGATTGTTCCGGTCGATCGCGCTGTTGAAGAGGGCGGGGAATGCATCGACCGCGCGCAGCGGGTTCCGGCACAGGCGTTCCAGCCGTTCGAGGCCCGCGTGATGCTCGGCCGCCAGGGCATCGATCCGGGCGTGCGCGCCGCGAAACGGCTTGCCGTGC
>DASSBS010000168.1:0-19656 GCA_035698445.1 Woeseiaceae bacterium | reverse complement strand
CGATTGGCACGCACGTCAACCAACGAACGGCGCCCGCAATTCGGGCACCTCGGAAGCGGGCGGCAGGGCCGGCGGGGGGTGTCTTTATCGGAACTTCCGCGGACCGCAGGGCCCGCAGGGCCCGGAGGGAGCCATTTCGATAAAGACACCCCCCTCCGGCCCTGCCGACCGCGAAAACGCAGGCAGCATCGGCTTGCTCAGCCGAAGTTGACCTTCGCTTCGAGGTTCGAGCGGGAGTCCGCGTGGGACATCGCTTCTTCGAGCGTGATGGTGCCGGCCTTGTACAGGTTGAGCAGCGCCAGGTCGAAGTTCTGCACGCCTTTCTCGCTGCTGTCCTTGAGCGCTTCCTTGAGCTCGGAGATGTCGCCCTTGTGGATGAGGTCCTTGATGTGCGGCGTGTTGAGCATGAGCTCGACGGCGGCGACGCGGCGGCCGGTGCGGGAGCGCACGAGGCGCTGGGAGATGATGGCGCGCAGGTAATGCGCGAGGTCCATGAAGATCTGCGCGTGCTGCTGCTGCGGGAACATGTTGATGATGCGGTCCAGCGTCTCGGGCGCGTTGTTCGAGTGCAGCGTGGCGAGCACGAGGTGCCCGGTGCCGGCCATGTCGATGGCGGACTGCATCGAGACCCGGTCGCGGATCTCGCCGATCTGGATGACGTCCGGCGCGGCGCGCATCGCGCTCTTGAGCGCGTTCTCGTAAGACTTGGTATCGAGCCCGACTTCGCGCTGGTTGACGATCGACTGCTTGTTCGGGTGCAGGAACTCGATCGGGTCCTCGATGGTGATGATGTGCGACGAGGTCTTCTCATTGCGGTGATTGATCATGGCGGCGAGCGTGGTGGACTTGCCGTTGCCGCTCGCGCCCACCATGAGGATCAGCCCGCGCCGCAGCATCACGAGCTCCTTCAACTGCTCGGGCATGCCGAGCTCGTCCAGCGTCGGCATCTCCGCGGTGATGTAGCGCAACACCATGGCGACGTTGCCGCGCTGCTGGAACACGTTCACGCGAAAGCGCCCGAGGCCGGCCTCGGAGATTGCGAAGTCGATCTCCAGCTCGCGCGTGAAGATGTCGAGCTGGTTCTCGTCCATCAGCTCGATCGCTGCCTGCTTGACCATCTTCGGCGTCATTTCCAGCTTGTTGACCGGCATGATCTTGCCGTCGATCTTGATCTTCGCCGGCGCATAAGGGCTGAAGAACAGGTCGGAAGCCTTCTTTTCGACCATCAGCTTGAACAGGGGCTTTACGTTCATAAGGGGCTTTGCGCTGCCTTCAGAAAGTCCGGGCGCTGTCTTCTTCCATGATCTTCAGGCTTTCCGCCTGCTGATCGGAGAGCGAGCCTTCGCGCTTGCTCTCGAGCTTGATGCGCAGCCGGAGCTCGTTCTTCGAGTCGGCGTTGCGCATCGCCTCTTCGTAGGAAATGGTGCCCTCTTCATAGAGCGCAAACAGCGCCTGGTCGAAGGTCTGCATGCCGAGGCGCGTCGACTTGGCCATGATCTCCTTGATGTGCGAGACCTGGCCCTTGAAGATGAGGTCGGCGATCAGCGGCGAATTCAGCATGATCTCCATTGCCGCGACGCGCCCGACGCCGCTTTCCCGCGGCACCAGCCGCTGCGACACGAACGCCTTGGCGTTGAGCGAGAGGTCCATCAGGAGCTGCTGCCGGCGCTCCTCGGGGAAGAAGTTGATAATGCGGTCGAGCGCCTGGTTGGCGCTGTTCGCATGCAGGGTCGCGAGGCACAGGTGCCCCGTCTCGGCAAACTGGATACCGTACTCCATCGTCTGCTTGTCGCGGATCTCGCCAATGAGGATGACGTCGGGCGCCTGCCGCAGCGTGTTCTTGAGCGCCGCGTGCCAGGATTCGGTGTCGACGCCGACCTCGCGCTGCGTGATCACGCAGCCCTTGTGCGGATGCACGTACTCGACCGGGTCCTCGATCGAGATGATGTGGCCCTTGGAGTGCTCGTTGCGATGGCCGATCATCGCCGCCAGCGTCGTTGATTTGCCGGAGCCGGTGCCGCCGACGACGATCACCAGCCCGCGCTTGTTCATCACGACGTCCTTCAGGATCGGCGGCAGCTCCAGCTCGCCCAGCGTCGGGATCTCCGTCGTGATCGTGCGCAGCACGGCGCCGATCATCCCCTGCTGGATGAACGCGCTGACGCGGAAGCGCCCGATGCCCTGCGGACTGATCGCGAAATTGCACTCCTTGGTCGCGTCGAATTCCTTCATCTGCTTGTCGTTCATGATGGCCCGCACCATCATCGCCGACTGTTCCGCCGTGAGCGGCGTGTCCGTCGCTTTGTGAATCTGGCCGTCGATCTTGATCGCCGGCGGAAAGCCGGTCGTGATGAACAGGTCGGACCCCTCCTTCTCGACCATCTTGCGCAGGAGGTTCTGCGTCAGCCGTACCGCTTGTTCGCGTTCCATATCCCTCCTCTCCCCGACTCCGTCGTCAGAAGTTTTCCTTGTTCACTGCCCGGAATCGGGCCTCTTCCTTGTTGATCAAACCTTTCTGCATCAGCTCGGACAGGTTCTGGTCCAGCGTCTGCATGCCGGAAGAATGCCCGGTCTGGATAGCAGAATACATCTGTGCGATCTTGCCTTCACGGATCAGGTTGCGGATTGCCGGCGTGCCGATCATGATCTCGTGCGCCGCGATGCGGCCGCCGCCGATGCGTTTGAGCAGCGTCTGCGAGATGACCGCACGCAGCGACTCGGACAGCATCGCCCGCACCATCTCCTTTTCCGCCGCCGGGAACACGTCGACGATACGATCGATGGTCTTGGCGGCCGAGCTCGTGTGCAGCGTGCCGAACACGAGGTGGCCGGTTTCCGCCGCGGTCAGCGCGAGCCGGATTGTCTCGAGGTCGCGGAGCTCGCCCACGAGGATGATGTCAGGGTCCTCGCGCAGCGCGGACCGCAGCGCTTCGTTGAAGCCCAGTGTGTCCCGGTGAACCTCGCGCTGGTTGACCAGCGACTTCTTGCTTTCGTGCACGAACTCGATCGGGTCCTCGATGGTGAGGATGTGATCGGGTTTGTTCTCGTTGATGTAGTCGACCATTGCGGCGAGCGTGGTCGACTTGCCGGAACCCGTGGGACCGGTCACCAGCACGATCCCGCGCGGGTGCATCGAGACATCCTTGAAAATCGACGGCGCGCCGAGGTCGTCGAGCGTCAGGATGTCCGAAGGAATCGTGCGAAAGACCGCGGCCGAACCGCGGTTCTGGTTAAAGGCATTGACGCGAAAGCGCGCGAGTTTCGGAATTTCGAAGGAGAAGTCGGTTTCCAGGAACTCCTCGTAGTCCTTGCGCTGCTTGTCATTCATGATGTCGTACACCATGCTATTGACGTCCTTGTGGGTCAGCGCGGGCATGTTGATTCGCTTGATGTCGCCGTCGACCCGGATCATCGGCGGGACGCCGCCGGACAGGTGGAGGTCGGATGCGTTGTTCTTCACCGTGAACGACAGCAACTGCGCGACATCGACGGCCATGTTTCTCCCTCTGAGGACTGTACGCCGGCATGGGACGACGGTTGCCAATCAGCCCGGGATTGGCACCGGTTCTTTACCATAACCGGCGCCTAGTATAGCGGAGCGCCCCTTGCAAAACGTGATTAGAGTCACGGATAACTTTCGAAAAATCCAAGATTTGCTGGCGCAGGCGACGGCGGATGCAGGACGCGCTGCCGGTACCGTGCGCCTGCTTGCGGTGAGCAAATCAAAGCCGGCGGCGGCCGTCGTGCAAGCGGCCGCCGCGGGCCAGCGCGAGTTCGGCGAAAACTTCGTGCAGGAGGGACTCGCGAAGATCGAAGCGGTCGGGCGCGGCGACCTCGTGTGGCATTTCATCGGCCACCTGCAGTCGAACAAGACGCGGCCGGTCGCGGAGCACTTCGACTGGGTGCACACGGTCGACCGCCTGAAGATCGCCGAACGGTTGAGCCGCCACCGGCCGCATCACGCGCCCGATCTCAACGTGTGCCTCCAGGTGAACATCGACGCGGAGGCGGGCAAGTCCGGCGTGGCGCCCGAAGCGATCGGCGGACTTGCGAAGGCCGTGGCCGAGCTGCCGAAACTGAGGTTGCGCGGTCTGATGTGCATCCCGCGGCCGCGCGACGATTTCGCAGCACAGCGCGAGCCGTTTCGCCGCCTGGCACTTCTTGCCCGGTCGCTGGCCGACGCCGGGATACCGACCGACACGCTTTCGATGGGCATGACCGCCGATTTCCGCGCGGCGATTCACGAAGGCGCGACGATCGTGCGCATCGGCACGGCCTTGTTCGGCGCGCGCGAAACGGGCAAGGCATGATCCGCGGCTCACGGTCGATCGTGCTATCTTTGCGCGACCGACCAGGGCCGCGCGGGACCGGCGACAACCAAGCGATACCATGACACAGGCTCTCTATTTCATCATCAAGACGCTCGCGCAGCTTTACCTGTTACTGCTGTTGCTGCGTTTCTGGCTGCCCTGGCTGCGGGCGGATTTTCGCAATCCGGTCGCGCAGGGGATCCTGCGCTTTACCTCGCCGCTGATTCTTCCGTTGCGGCGCGTCCTGCCGTCGATCAGCCGGTTGGATACGGCCACGGTGCTGGTGGCATTCGTCATCCAGTTCCTGACCCTGCTGGTGCTGCTCGCCCTCGCGAACCGGCTCATCGATCCGTTGCCGGTAGCCGTGACCGCGGTCGTGGAGCTGGTGATCCTGAGCCTCAACCTGTTCTTCTTCGCGATCCTGATCCGGATCGTCCTGAGCTGGATCGCCCCGCACAACTACAACCCGATCACCGCGCTCCTGACCACCCTGTCGGAGCCGATACTCGCACCGTTCCGGCGCCTGATCCCGGCGATCGGCGGACTCGATATTTCCCCGGTATTCGCCATCATCCTGATCCAGGCCCTGGTCATCCTGCTGCACAGCCTGAAACCCGTCCCGATCTGACGGGCGGACCAGGCCGCCCGTCGCGGGTAAGGACCGGCGCCCGCAAATCGGCTATAGTTTGCGCCATGAACTGATCGTCCAAGCCGGGGGAGATGAAAAGATGAGGCCAGCCAGCACCACAGCCGCCGTGTCAGTTCTGTCGTTGCTCGCCGCCTGCGGCGGACCGGGTCCCGACGCCACCGTGCCGCAGGCCGAGCCTGCCGGGGCATCCTCGATGGACATCGGCGAGCACATCGTGCATTACAGCGCACAAGTGACCGCCCAGTTGCCCGTGGAGATCGCGCGGCTTTACGACATCGTGCGCAGTAAGGATCGCGCCATGTTGAGCGTATCGGTGCTCGCGGAAGCAACCGGTACCTCGGTTCCGGCAACCGTTTCGGTGAAAACGGTCAACCTCACCGGCCAGCTCAAGACCGTCAATATGCGACGCATTGACGAAGAGGAAGCGATTTATTACATCGGCGAAACACCCGTTGCAAATCGTGAAACCCTCATCTTCGATATCAGCGTCAAGCCGGAAGGGGTTGAACAACCGACGGAAATCCGTTTCAAGCGCCAGTTCTTCACCGACCAGTAGCCCCCGCTTCACGAGCAAGTCGCCGCACACCGGAAGATCGCCTTACGGATCGCGAAGACTTGTGGTATCTTCGCGCAGAATTTTTTTCGGGCCAGGCAACTGGCTTTTCGCCGTATTCAGGAGATGATTTTCCATGGCAGCAAATGACAAGGCCAAGTCGCCGACCAAATCCGAAATCTATGCCTCGATCGCCGACGACACGGGGCTGACCAAGAAAGACGTTGCTGCCGTATTCGATTCGCTCGCGAACCAGATCAAGAAGAGCCTGGCCGGCCGCAATGCATCCGGCCTGTTCACGCTTCCGGGTCTGTTGAAAATGCGCGTCGTGAAGAAGCCCGCGACGAAGGCTCGTGAAGGGGTGAATCCTTTCACCGGCGAAAAGATGACGTTCAAGGCGAAGCCCGCATCGAAGACCGTCAAGGTCGCCGCGCTGAAAGGACTGAAAGACATGGTCTGAACGTGCCATAAGGCACGACGGAAAAGCCGGGCTCCTCAGCCCGGTTTTTTTTGCGCCGAGGTGTGCTGCTCCACGAAAACCTCCACGGCCTCGCGCAGCTCGACCAACTTGCCGTGGAAGAAGTGCTCCGCGCCTGCGAGCACCTCGAGCTCCGGTCCCGGAGCGAGGCCGTTGATCCACTCGATCGTGTCGTCGACGTTCACCAGCTCATCCTGGTCGCCCTGGATGACGAGCCAGGGAATCTCGAGCCCGGGGCCGGCGACGTCCGCCACGCGCGAGACCGCCGGCGCCACGCTCACCAGCCCGGCCGCTTGCGCCTCGGCGGCGGCACCGATCGCGATCGCCGCCCCGAAGGAGAAGCCGCCAAGCCAGAGCGGTGCGTCGGGGAGGCGCCGCCTTGCCTCGCCGACCGCCGCGAGCGCGTCCTGCCGCTCGCCGCGGCCCTCGTCGAAGCTACCCTCGCTCGCGCCGACGCCGCGGAAGTTGAAGCGGAGGGCGAGGAACTGCCGGGCCAGGAACGCCCGCGCCAGCGTATAGGCGACCTTGTTGTCCATCGTGCCGCCGTGCAGGGGATGCGGATGGCAGATCACGGCGGCGGCCCGCGGCGCCCCCTCGCGCGGCGTCTCGACCAGCGCCTCCAGCGCCCCGGCCGGGCCCTGGATGCTCGTTTTTTCGGCCCGCGGCATGCCTCCTATCCCCACGGCAGGCCAAATAAGTGACGCAATTGGCTAAATTCGCGGCGGGCGGCTGGCATCATGGCGGCGGTGAAGGGCCCGGTGGGGGCCATCGGATTTGACAGATGCCTGAGTTTACAACCGTTCATCTGGCAATACTGGCTTCGCTGTTCGGGGCCGGGCTCGTGCTCGGCTGGTGGCTGGCCCGCAACCGCTCGGCGCGCGAGAAGCTCGCCATCAATGCCGGCTGGCAGGAGCAGTTGGACGCCAGGCAAGCCGAAAACGACCGGCTCGTGGAGCAGAACAAGGGCCTGATGCAGCAGGTCAGCGACTATTACGCCTCGAGCAACGACTCCTCGAACCGCACCCGGGAATTGTCGGTCACGTTGAGGGACACGCTTGCCGGCCGCGAGGAGCTGCAGCGGCGCATCCGGCAGGCGCGCGAAAACCTCGGGCTGATCGCCGAGCAGCGCGACGCGCTGCGGCAGGAGTTCGAGGCGCTGCGCGCAGATTACGCCGCCATCGAGGATCGCAGCGCCGGGCAGGAACGCTTGCTCGAGGAAAAGGACGAGAAGATCTTTCGCCTGAGCCAGCAGTTGAGTGACTGGCAGAGCCGGCTGGCGCCGCTGGTCGAGAAGTTCCGCGAGCGGGATGCCCGGGCGGCCGAGCTCCAGGCCGAGCTCGACCGCGCCACCAACCGCATCGCCGAGCTCGAGGTGCTGACGCGTCCCGACGAAACGCGGATCGAACCGATCGGTAAAGAGGCGGTCGAGCTGCTGCGCGACGCCTCCAACGACCAGTACGACGACACGACGAGGCAACGGTCCGCCGGCGACGACCTGCAGCAGATCAAGGGGGTCGGCCCGGCCATCGAGAAAACCCTGAACGAGCTCGGCATCTTCCGCTTCGAGCAGCTCGCCGGCATCAGTGAATACGACATCGACCGCATCGCCGCCCGCCTGCGCGGCTTGCGCAGCCGGATCTATCGCGAGGACTGGATCGGCCAGGCGCGGGCGCTGCTCTATAGCGCGAGCCCCGACCCGGCGTAGGGAGTGGTGACGTCGGCCGACCTGTAGGCCCGTCTCACAGGCGACCCGGCCTGGAGGTCAGGCGCCGGCGTCCCGCACGTCGAGCAACTCCACCTCGAACACCAAAGTCGCGCCCGGCGGAATGACACCGCCTGCGCCGCGCTCGCCGTACGCCAGCTCCGGTGCAATGGTCAGCTCCCGCACTTCGCCGACCTGCATGCCGGCGACCCCGCGATCCCAGCCTTCGATGACCGCGCCCTGGCCGATCGGGAATTCGAACGGCTGGCCGCGATCGACCGAGCTGTCGAACTTCGTGCCACGGTTGTCGGGCTCGTTCGGATCGTAAAGCCAGCCGGTGTAGTGCACGACGGCGACCTGCCCCGGCTCCGCGGTAGCGCCGCTGCCGGCTTCCAGCACGCGCATCGTCAGGCCCGGCACGATCTGCGTCGACTCCGCCGCGGCGCCGCTCACGCGGTCGGCGCTTCCCTGGCCGGCGGTATCCGCCGACGCCCCGGGCTCCGTGCCCGACGGCTCCGGGCTTGTCGCACGGTCGCCCGCTGCCGCATCGGCCGGCTCGCTGCCGCCGTCCTGCGCGGGACCGCCGCACGCCGCGAGCAGCACGGAAAGCAGCGCCACCATCCAGTAATTCCGGTTCATTGAGTCCGCCTTTTGCGAGTGGGAAATCGGGGCGTCAGCTCGTTTTCTCGAAATCGAGCGATGCCGAATTGACACAGTAGCGAAGGCCGGTCGGTTGCGGCCCGTCCTCGAACAGGTGCCCGAGGTGCGCGCCGCAGTGGTTGCACACGACTTCTTCCCGGACCATGCCGTGGCTCGTATCGCGCACGGTGCGCACGTTGTCCCCGGCCAGCGGCAGCCAGAAGCTGGGCCAGCCGGAACCGGATTCGAACTTGTGCTCAGAGCTGAACAGCTCGGTGCCGCAGACGACGCAGCGGTAGACGCCCTCCTCCTTGTTGTCGAGCCAGCGGCCGGTAAACGGCCGCTCGGTCGCTTTTTTCTGCGTGACCCGGTATTGCTCGTCGCTCAAGCGGTTCTTCAGGTCGTCGTCCTTCTTCGCCTCGCTGCCCATGGTCGCCTCCGTGTTGCGCCGGAAATCGGCTGTGCCGCGCCGCCGTCACTGGTGATCCCGGCCCCGACCCCGTAAGGTGGCACCGGCGAAACCCGACTTACAACGCATGCCTGCTACCAACGCGCAAAACGCCGTGGAATTTCACGCGGTCTCGCTCCGCCGCGGCGACGTGCTGGCGCTGGATGACGTATCCCTGGCGCTGCCCCGCGGCCGGACGACCGCCGTGCTCGGCGCAAGCGGCAGCGGCAAGTCGACTCTCGTCCAGCTCATTATAGGACTGTTGCGGCCCGATGCGGGCAGCGTCCGCGTGCTGGGACAGGCCGTCGACTACGGCGACCTGCTTCCCTTACGCAAGCGGATCGGGTATGCCGTCCAGGACGTGTCGCTGTTCCCGCACCTGCGCGTGCGCGACAACATCCTGCTGCCGGCCGTGCTGGATCGCCGGCCGGCCGATCTGCAGCAGTCCCGCCTCGCCGAGTTGCTGGAGCTGATGCGGCTGCCGGCGGAGGTGCTGGATCGTTACCCGCACGAGCTCTCGGGCGGACAGCAGCAGCGCGCGGGCATCTGCCGTGCCATGATGCGCAAGCCGGAGCTCCTCCTGCTCGACGAGCCGTTCTCCGGCCTCGATACCCTCACGCGTGCCGGCATCCATGCGCATTTCCTGGAGCTGCAGCAGCAGGAGCCCGTGTCGACCGTGCTGGTGACGCACGATCCGCAGGAAGCGATCAACCTGTCGCACAGCCTGGTCGTCATGCGGGCCGGACGCGTGCAGCAGTTCGGCACGGTCGACGAGGTGATCGCGCGTCCGGCCAACGATTACGTGCGCCAGCTTTGCACCGCGCTGGAAAGCCTGGCATGACGAAGCGCATAGGGCCGTTGCTGCTCCTGCTGGCGCTCGCGCCTGCGGCGGACGCCGACACCGTCGTCGCGGGCAGCAAGAACTTCACGGAAAGCTACATCCTCGCGGAGATCGCCGCGCAGCTTCTCGAGCACCGCGGCATCGGCGTCGAGCGGCGGCTCGGGCTGAACGGCACCAAGATCGCGTTCACGGCGCTGCAGAACGGCGCCATCGATTTCTATCCCGAGTACAGCGGCACCATTGCCGAAGTGATTCTCGCCGAGCCCGGGCTCGACGACTGGCGGGCGATCGAGGCCGCTGTCGCCAGGCGCGGTTTGCGGCTCCTGCCGCCCCTCGGGTTCAACAATACCTATGCCATCGCCGTGACCCGCGAGGCGGCGGAACGCTACGGCCTCGAGACGATCTCCGACCTGAAGCACGTATCCGGGCTGCGTTTCGCGCTCTCGCACGAGTTCCTGAATCGCGAGGACGGCTGGCCGGGGCTCAAGGCCCGCTACGGCCTGACGCAGCCGGTCCGGGGCATCGAGCACAGCCTGGCCTATGAAGCCATGGAGCAGGACCAGCTCGACGGCACGGACGTGTATTCCACCGACGGCGAGATCAGCCGCTCCGACCTGGTCGTGCTCGAGGACGACCTCGGCTATTTCCCGGCCTACCGGGCGGGCTACTTCGCGCGCGCCGACCTGCCGGCGGAGATCACGTCGATACTCTCCCTGTTGAGCGGCCGCATCGACGATGAGCGCATGCGGGAACTGAACCGCTCGGCCCTCAATCCGGATATCAGCATCGCCGAAGTGGCAAGGTCGTTCCTGGTGAACGAGGGACTCGTGCCGCGGACGGCGGTCGATTCCGTTTTTTTCGCGGAGCTGCGGCGCAACACGCTGCGGCATCTCAAGCTGACGTTCACGGCGCTGGCGCTCGCCATCGTCGTGGGCGTCGGCGTCGCGGTCACCGTGCACCGGCAGCACCGGCTCGCGAACGGATTCCTGTACGTCACGGGCTTGATCCAGACCATCCCCTCGATCGCATTGCTGGCCCTGCTCATTCCGCTGGTCGGCGTCGGACAAACACCGGCGATCATCGCGCTCTTTCTCTACTCGCTGCTGCCGATCGCGCGGAGCACGATCACGGCCCTGCACGCGATCCCCCCGGCTTACCGGCAGGTCGCCGCCGCCATGGCGATGACGCGGCGCCAGGAGCTGCGTTACGTCCTGATGCCGCTCGCGATGCCGCACGTGCTCGCCGGCATCCGTACCGCCACCATCATCAGCATCGGCACCGCGACCCTCGCCGCGTTCATCGGCGCCGGCGGCCTCGGCGATCCGATCGTCACCGGCCTCGCCCTGAACGACACCTCCCTCATCCTGAAGGGCGCCATTCCCGCCGCCTGCCTCGCCATCCTCGCCGAGCTCTTCTTCGGCGCCGTGGAGCGCAAGCTCGTCGTCCCCCACATGCGCAGCCGCACCGCGGCTGCATGACGGCTGTCGGTGAATTCACCGGGCCAAGTTGCACCATCGGCTGGCTCGGGGCTGCGTTGGCGCGGTCGGCCGTGCCGGGCCGGAAGGCTGTGGCTGCGTTGTCGCGGGCGGCCGGAATTGCGGGCGCCGTTCGTTGATTTGGCGGGCGTGCGATTGTCGAGGTCGTTGTCGCCCGTGAGACGGACTCCTACAGCGGACATTTCGACATCGCACCGACGGTGCGGGCGGAGCCGTGACCGGGGAGCCTTTGGCGGAACTTCCGCGGACCGGAGGTCCCGAAGGGACCGGAGGGAGCCATTTCGTCAAAGGCTTCCCCGGTCGCGGCTCCGCCAAGCCAAGATCTTCCCGCAAGGCGACGCCAAAGCGCCTCCCTTCGACGAAGTACCGAGTGCTCCTACAGGTCCAGGAGCTCCGTCGTGACATCGCCGGTGAGCGGGTTGACGGTGAAGCGCACGAGGCGGGTGACCGTGCCGGGGGCGGTGGTGCCGCCCGAGCCCGTGCCCGCATCGGCGGGATCGGTGACGGACTGGTCGCTCGCGATGCGGAACACGGTCGGGCCGTTGGCCCAGCCGACCACCCGGTAGACGTAGGTCTCGCCGCCTTGGACGGTGGCGCCGACCTGCTCGTTGGGGCCGAGATTGCCGGAGGTGTTGAGCACGTTGCCGGCACTGTCGCGGAGCTCGAAATCGAGGTCCGGGTAGACGCCCGCGACGGTGGGGTCCGCCGTGAGGGTGCCGGTCACGGTGGTAGCACTTGCTTTGGCCGTGAACGGCACGTCGACGAAGTCGACGCCGTCCGCGAGCATGAGCCCGGTGCTGCCGACGGGGACGATGCCGGTGAATTCCTCCACGAAATGGAATTCCTGTGGCGGGCTCGCGGGTTCGGCCGTGTCGACCGGGTCCTGGCTGCCGTCGGCCGGCACGCCCGCCGCCCGCACGCGGCCGGTAATGGCCGCATCGAACGTGAAGAGCCGCGCCTGCGGATCGTTGAAGGCCAGCCGCTTCGGCGCGGAGACCTCGCCCGGCGACAGCGTCTCGGCATAGATGAAGTGTGCCTCATCGCCGTTCTGGCCCGAGCCGCCGTTGTCGGCGTTCGCGACCGTGATGGAATCGTCGCTGACGTCGAGCACCTTGAACGTGATCGGCTCGAACACGGTGCCGTCGAACTCGCCCGCCCCGCCCAGGTTCTCGAGCACCTGGTCGAAGCTGAATATGCCGTCAGTGAAGGTAACGTTGGAAAGTCTCGCCTCCATCCGATCGGTCACCGCAAGCGTCTCGAGGGCGGCCGCCGCGGTCGCGCTCAGGCCGGAAAAACCGATCTGGCCGCCGTCGGCGATGCCGATCGCGCGCACCGCATATTCGAGATCGAAGGAAGGCAGGCCGAGCCCCGCGTGCGGGCCGAACCACTGACCGCGATCGACGTAGACGGCAGTGCCACCGCCGTACACGTACTCGACCGGAGTAAATCCGGAGAACGCGGTGTCACCGTCGAGGTAATCGCGGCCGGGCGCCAGTCCCGGGCGCTCCTCGCCCGGCTCGAACAAGCGCTGCCCGACGCTGCCGGCGCGGCGCTTCAGCACCTGGTAGGCGAACGCGCCCTCGACGGGTTGCCAGCTCACGGTGATCTCGCCCGGCGCGGTCGGCTCGGCCACGACCCGTTGCGGCGCCGCCGGTCCGGGCACCGCCGCCGTGAACGCGCTCACCGCGGTGGAGATCGTTTGCCGGCCGCCACTGGGCGCGGCGGCATTGATGCCGATTTCACGGCTCGCGAACACGCGCTCGATCAGCGCGCGGTGCAGCCCCGGAGACGCGGGATCGACGGCGTCGACCGGGTACAGCACGTCGTCGGCGATGATCAGCGCATCGCGCGCCCGCACGAAGGTGTCCGGCGCCATCGTGCCGAGCACGTACATGGAACCGAGAAACAGCCGCTCGAAGATTTCCTTGCCGAGCGGGATCGGGTTCGTGGCCTCGCCCGTGATCTGGTCGGGACGAACGAACGATCCGCCGGTGCGGTATTGCAGCAGGAGCTGGCGCAGGTCCCACACCGTGCCGGCGTAGATCTCACCGTCCTGGTGCACCTCGAAGCCGCCCTCGCTGAGCTGGGTGCCGAGCTGCGAATAACGAAGCTGGCTGTCGGCGTGGCGCAGCCACGTGAAGTCGTCCGGGTCGCCGCCTCTGGCGCGTATCAGGTCACGCAGCCGGAAAGCGTTCACGATGTAGCCGCCGAGCGTCGGGTTCTCACCGATGGTGTACGCCCACACGTCGGCCTGGCCCTCGTTGAGCGCGCCGCCCTCGGGCGAGCCTTCGAGGCCCGCGATCGGGGTTATGGTGGCGTGTGTGCCCTCGTGCAGCGGCACCGCGAAGTCGATGGCCAGGTCGTTGAACAGGAAACCGTGCCCGTAAGCCGTCGGGTTGACCACGACCTCCTGCCCCTCGACCTCCGTGGCAACCGGGACGGCAAACGCGTTGTCCAGCGCCAGCAGCTTCGGCAGGAACTCGGGATCGGACGGATCGGTCGGCGGCGCCAGGACGTTCGGGATGTGCACCGTGCCCGAGAGCGGCGTGTCGTCGTTCGGATAGGCATCGGGAAATGCGCCCTCGCCCACGCCGCGGCTATGGACGGCATCGCCGTCCCGGTGCAGGTAGTCGAGGTATTCGATGAGACTGGTGATATAGAAGAACTGGCTGATCTCGTCCTGGTGCTCGGCCGGTTCCTCTAGCTGGTCCACTTCCTCGGTGCGGCCCTTGAGCGGCAGCTCGTCGCGATCGAAGTGCCAGGTGCCGGTGGCAGCCTGCGCGAACGGCTGTTTGGAAACCAGCGCATTCGTGATGAGCGCATGATCGCCGGTCAGCACGCCGTCGACTCCCGTCACGACGTTCGACTCGTCGAACTTGCGGAGCTGGACCCGGGCCTGCCCGAGCGGCCGTTCGGTCTCGCCGCCCGCGGCGTCGAGGATGGCCCCGCGCTCCTTCAACGCATCGGTGATGGGCGGGCTGGTGGGAAACACGTCCGCGGTGAACGATAACGGCGCCGCTTGCGTGCGCACGAAATTCTCCCGCCGCAGAATCTCGCCGGATTGTGCATCCACGGCGTACAGGAACATGCCGAACGGGTTGCGCGAGAACTGGAAAAACTCCCAGACGAGGCGCCCGCCGCCGGCGCTCGGCAGAATCTTGAGCTCCGGATGCGGTGTCGCCAGGATGCCGAGCTGGGCCTCGATCAGCTCGTAAGCCGGGTTCAGGTAGTCGAGCGCGAGCGCCGGCAGATCGGAGGCATAGCCGGCCAGGTTTTCTTTGGCGGCCGCAACCGCCTGCCCGGCGGACAGCGATGGCGCTGTGCCGACCGTCATATCGCCGTAAAACGGTCCCGAGATGGCGCGCACGTTGCCGGCGCCGTCCATGACGATACCGAGACCGGCATAGATCACCGGCAGGCCGTTAACCGTCTGGTTGAAGCGCAGCAGGTGACCGCCCAGCGCCGCCCGGCTGTCGTTGCGGTCGAAGACCAGCGACGCGGCCTCGGTCACGCCGAGGAGTCCCGCATGCTCGGCGATGAAAGCTCGTGCCGCGGCTTCGGGCGTGGCGCCGGACGTCGGTGCGGCAAACCCGTAAATCACGTCGATCGAACCGGAGGTTTCGTCCCAGCGGGCGACTGCTCGCGGATGGGCCGACAGGAAGGCCGCCAGCGCGTCGCGCTGCGCCGCGGTTCGCGGCCTGGCAATGCCTTGGTCCAGGTTCCGCCGCAGATCGAAATCAGGGACCCGCGGACCGAAAGCCGGACCAAGCTCTCCCAATGTCACGGGCTTCGCCTGCGTGGCCGCGGCTGCGTTGCCGGCCGGAAGGCCGGCACCCACTCCGAAGATCAGTGACGCCGTTGCGCCGAGGAGCAATCCCCTTTTCAGACCAAGCATGTGAACCTCCGATTTCGTTTGGCTGAATACTGAGGTGGAGGAAAGCCTCGGCAAACCCGGGATAATCCCCAGAGGGACCGGGTAATAGCACTCAGCGCGGGCGGATCTTCCGGATCCCGCGATTAAAGTCGATGGTACGGATCGAATCCGGGTGCGGCCTTGCCCATCATCGCCTAACTATTTGCTTGCTCACTGAGCTATGCAGCTTTTGCTCCTGATCGCGCCGGCCGGGCCACGCGTGAAGTCGCAGTCGAATCGCTCAGCCGCAAGCGTGATTCCTCGAATGCTGAGGCGACCGACTCCGCCCGGGAGCATCGGCCGGTCGAACTCCGGACCTGAGCGCCCTGCCCTCATGCCCAACAGCGACATCAGCATGTAAGGGATCGCGCCGGACGACCAGGCCTGCATCGGTTCAGCGAACGGGCACCGGGCCGGAAACAGGTCCGGCTCACGCGCGAAACCGACATAGAACTCCGGCAACCGGCCGAGCGCGAAACAGCCGGCCGCATCCAGCAGGGCGTCGAATATCCTGACTGCAGCCGCATCGAGACCGTACCGGCGGAAGCCATCGACGATCAGCGAATTGTCGAACGGCCAGACCGAGCCGAGGTGATAATTGAGCGGGTTATAGGTCTTCTCGAGATTGGATAACGTCCTGATTCCCCAGCCACATTCCATGTCCGATCGCAGCATCCGTGCCGCCGTCCGTGCCGCTTTTTCAGCCTCGGCAATCCCGGACCAGAGCGCTTGACCGGCGTTGGAGGTGACAACCGTGACCTGGCGTGCGCCCTTTTCCAGGGCGAGGGCATAGCAGCCTTCGTCCTCCATCCAGAAATCGCGATTGAAGCGCTTGCGCAAGGCCTCCGCCGCGTCTTCGAGCCGGTCGGATTTCATGTCTTCGCCGGCTCGGCGCAGGGCTGCCGCAATCAGGATTTGGGCGAGATAGACGTAGCCCTGCACCTCGCACAGAGCGATCGGCGCATGTGGCATACTGCCATCCTTTCGAGGAACGCCCCGGGTGGAGTCTTTCCAACCTTGATTGATCGGACCCTCGGGAGTCTCGCCGCGATAACTGAGATAGCCATTCTCGTCGCCTTCAACCTCGCGGTTAATCCAGTCCAGAGCGGCATCGATCGCCGGTCGAAGCTCCTCGAACAACCTCAGGTTGCCGGTCCATTCGGCGTGTCGGCCGACCAGGATCAGGAAGAGCGCCGTGGAGTCAATCGATAGATAGCTCGGTCGATGGGGAACCTCATTCAGGTGCGCCATCGCTCCGAGCCGAAGTTCGTGCGGGATCTTGCCGGGCTGTTCACCTGTCTCAGGGTTGTCACGCCCGCCCTGATATTTCGCGAAAAGCCTGGCGACTCCCTCGGCGGGCCGCGGGTCGAATACCAGAGTTTGCAGAGCGGCCAGGATGCTGTCACGGCCAAAGGGCGCCACGAACCAAGGCATGCCGCCGGCGATGAAATTGCTTTCCAGACCGGTGCGTAGCATGGCCAGGTCGCGTAACGAGCGTTCCATCACACGATCCAGGACGGCGTTGTCACTCTCGATGTGAACGCCGCTGTAGAATTCCGGCTTCGGCGGGCGGGCGCTGATCGGCTTGCCTTCCTCTGCAACGCTGAAGGTGATATCCAGCGCTTCCCGCCCCCGGCCGCCGAGGCTGAAATCGAAGGCGGCAACCCGCGCACGATGGCGGTGAATGAGCCTCGGCACGCGCGAGAACGCCAGGACAAGGGAACGATTTATTCCGTCGGCGCCGTGATAGCGGAAAGCCAGGCCACGCTCGCTCTCCGTATACTTTGGCGGTGGGCCTCGCTTGTTCGCTTCTGCGCCACGCAGCTCGAACAGATCCTCGAACAGAGCTTCCACGGTGACGGTAAGGCAGAAGGCTATCGGCGCGGCCGTAAAGCTGCGCAAGACGAGCCGATCGAGGAGGGACAAGGCTTCTCCATCGACAGTCCGCTCCAGCCGGAGACCAAGGCTCTGCGCCGCCAGATTTGCGCCGTCAAGTTGTGGAATGGCGGCGTTGGTGAGCTCGTGCACCGATTGGTCACCGCGCGCCGCGCTGGTCATCAAGGTCAGCGGAGGTTTTCCTCCGAGGCGCAGCTCATAGCAACTCAGATAGCGGGTATCCCGGTAGAAAAGGCCGAGGCCCGAGCCACAGACTACGGTGATATCACCGTCACCCTGGCAGGACAGAAACAGGCCTCCGTTCTTGATCAGGACGGGCTGTACGACTTCCGCCATGAAGATGTGATCGCTCATGTGACCTCGCGGATATGCCTGGTCTACGATTCGCTTGAACTGCATGTGCCGCCGAGCTGGGCCGGAGGACAACGTACCGACCCGTACGAGCAATAAACACAGCAATCGCCGGCTTTCGACTTCAGCACTGCGTGACAGTTCTCGCAGTGATAGTAGTACCGGCACGCATCCACCGGCATGCGATCAGTCGATTCGCCGCGGCTGGATCGAAACTGCGGAAGGCGGCTCCGGCGCGGGCACAGCCAACGGATAGACCTGCAGCGCCGCGAGCTTGGGGTGACGAGATCGGGGTCATTGCGGAGGCCTGGCTGAGGAGATTCCGGCCTCGTTCATGAGGACTTCCGCTCATTGTCCGGGCGGGCTCGCCGGCGCAGATTCCCACGGGATCCCGTTCGGAGGAGCCCACCATGATCCGGCTACTGAAGTCTCTCATTCTCGCCGCGGCGGGACTCGCATTTGCCTCGGTCTGCGGCATCTCGGCCGCCGCGACGATCGATCCGCAGCTCGCCTCGAAGCTCGCGAATGCACCGCTCGCGCCGGCGCCCGCGATCATCACCTTTGAATCGCATCCCGGCTCGGCCGATCTCCTCGCGCTGCACACGCTCGGCGTGACGGGCGGTATCGTCCTCAACGAGTTGCCGATGGTGCTCACGCAAGTGAACGCCGCGCAACTGGATGTACTGGACGCACGTTCGGACGTCGTCTCGATCTACGGGCTGCGCTTCTACGAGCTCTACACCAACGTCAGCCGCAAGTTCATCGGCGTGGACGCCATGATGCGCGACGCCGAGCTGACGGCGGCCAACAGCGGCCTGCCGTTCTCCGGCGAAGGCATTGGCGTGGCTTACGTCGATACCGGCATCGACACGACGCATCCGGATCTGAACCTGGGCGAGAACGTGGTGCAGAACGTGTATTTCCCGCTGGGCGAGGTGCAGACCGGGATCGCCGGGATCGGCATCGAGCTCCCGCGGGAATTCGTGCCGCCGGTGTTCGTCGAGGACGTGCCGAACACCGATCTCGCCGGCGGGCACGGCACGTTCGGCGCCGGCATCGTGGCCGGGACGGGCGCGGCGTCCGGCGGATTTTACGGCGGCGTCGCACCGGGCGCGAAGCTGATCGGGCTGATGGCGGGCAACGACCTGGGGCTCACCAATTTCTCGATCCTGCAGGCCTACGATTACGCGCTGGTCAACCAGTTTCGCTACAACATCCGCATCGCCAACAACTCTTTCGGCGGCGACCTCGGCGATCCGTCCAACTACAATCCGGACGATCCGCTGCTGGTCGCCACTCGCGAGCTTCACGACCGCTTCATCACGGTGGTCTTCGCGGCCGGCAACTCCGGCAGCGTGCCCGGCGCGATCAACTATCTCTCCGTGGCGCCCTGGGTGATCTCGGTCGCCGCGGGCGCCAAGCAGGGGCTCGGCACGCCGGCCGACTTCTCCTCGCGCGGCGAGGACAACGGCACCGGGACGGACGTCGCCGGTCAGCCGGCCGATCCAGCGGCGCCCCCGAACCTCCGGCCCGACGTCACCGCACCGGGCGAGGACATCAAGAGCGCACGCGGGAAAAGTGTCGGGCTGACCAATACCGCAGGCACCCTGATCGGCAACGACGTGAACTCCATTCCGCCGGCCTTCCTGGTCCACTACACCACCTCCCAGGGCACCAGCTTCGCGGCACCGCACGTCACCGGCGTGGTCGCGCTGATGCTGGATGCCAATCCCGCCCTGACGCCGGACGACGTCGTGACGATCCTGCGCGAGACCGCGACACCGATGGTGCCGTTCACCGAGCGCGTCGTCGGCGCGGGCTACCTCGACGCGCACAACGCCGTGCGGGCGGCGATCGGGTTCACGGAAGTGGACCATCCCTTCGACCTCACGCACGTGCCGGGCGACATCACCGACCCACAGGGCGACAACAGCGGTACCACGGCCCAGGACGTGCTCGACGGCGGCTTCGGCTTCGACGCGACGACGGGCGAGATCACCTTCGAGATGACGGTAGCCGACATCGCGCCCGGCGCGACCAACCATCGCTGGACGATGGAGTTCGTCGTCGGCGGCGCGAGCGTGTTCGTGGGCGCGGAGCGGACGCTGCTCGGTGACGAGTTCGAGTGGGGCACGGTGGCGCCCGATCCGAACACCGGCGTCAACACGCAGACCAACCGCGGCGCGCCCGACTTCGCCGGGATCGACGGCAACACCATCCGCTGGCGACTGGCCGCCCGGCGCGTGAGCGATGCCCTGGGGTTTGCGGTGATCGGTGAAACAGGCAGCGCCATCGCGGCCAACGCCTGGACGCTGATCGGCACTTCTTTCACCGGCGGGCTGTTGCTCCGCGCGGACGTCGGCCTTGGCGCCGACTTCGT
>DASSBS010000167.1:0-5952 GCA_035698445.1 Woeseiaceae bacterium | reverse complement strand
CGGCCCGACTTGTCGAGCTCGGAGTTTGCCTGCGCGATGACGTACTGGCTTTCCTCGATCGCGGAGAGGTACTGGATGTCGCTCGTCGCCTTGCCGTCCGTCACCTTGCGGTACGGCGTCTCCAGGAAGCCGTACTCGTTCGTCCGCGCGTACACCGCGAGCGAGTTGATGAGCCCGATGTTCGGGCCTTCCGGGGTTTCGATCGGGCACACGCGGCCGTAGTGGGTCGGGTGCACGTCGCGCACCTCGAAGCCCGCGCGCTCGCGCGTCAGGCCGCCGGGCCCGAGCGCGGACACGCGCCGCTTGTGCGTCACCTCGGACAGCGGGTTGTTCTGGTCCATGAACTGCGAGAGCTGGCTCGAGCCGAAGAACTCCTTCACCGCGGCCGCCACCGGCTTGGCGTTGATCATCTCCTGCGGCATCAGGCCTTCGGTTTCGGCCTGCGTCAGGCGCTCCTTGACCGCACGCTCGACGCGCACGAGGCCCACGCGGAAGGCATTCTCGGCCATCTCGCCGACACTGCGCACCCGGCGGTTGCCGAGATGGTCGATGTCGTCGACCGTGCCGTAGCCGTTGCGGATGTCGATCAGCGTCTTCAGGACGTCCAGGATGTCCTCGTTGTCCAGCACGCCCGAGCCTTCGGACGTGGCGCGGCCGACGCGGCGGTTGAACTTCATGCGGCCCACGGCCGACAGGTCGTAGCGGTCGCCGTTGAAGAACAGGTTCTGGAACAGGTTCTCGGCCGCTTCCTTGGTCGGCGGCTCGCCCGGGCGCATCATGCGGTAGATCTCTACCAGCGCCTCGAGGCGGGTGGTCGACGGGTCGATCCGCAGCGTATTGGAAATATACGGGCCGCGATCGAGGTCGTTCACGTAAAGCGTGCGGATCTGGTCGATGCCTTTGGCCGTCAGCATGGCGATCGAGTCGGCGGTCAGCTCGTCGTTCGCCGCCGCCAGCAATTCGCCCGTTTCCTGGTCCACGATGTTGTGCGCGAGGATCTTGCCTTCGAGGTACTCCGGCGGCACGACCAGGCTGTCCACGGCCGATTTTTCCATTTCGCGGACGTGCTTCGCCGTGATGCGCCGGCCTTCCTCGACGATGAGCTTGCGGCCCAGCTTGATGTCGAAAATCGCGGTTTCGCCGCGCAGCCGCTGCGGCACGAGGCCCATGCGGATTTCCTTCTCGGAGAGGAAGAAATCGTTCGTCTCGTAGAAGATATCGAGCATCTGCTCGTCTTCGAGGCCGATGGCGCGCAGGATGATCGTGACCGGCAGCTTGCGGCGGCGGTCGATGCGCGCGAAGACGCAGTCCTTGGGATCGAACTCGAAGTCGAGCCAGGAACCGCGATAGGGAATGATCCGCGCCGAAAACAGGAGCTTGCCGGACGAGTGCGTCTTGCCCTTGTCGTGGTCGAAGAACACGCCGGGGGAGCGGTGCAACTGGGAGACGATCACCCGCTCGGTACCGTTGATCACGAACGTGCCGTGCTCGGTCATGAGCGGCATTTCACCGAGATAGACTTCCTGCTCGCGAATGTCCTTGACGGGCTTGGGGGTGCCGCTGGCTTCCTTGTCATAGATCACCAGGCGCACTTTCACCCGGATCGGCGCCGCATACGTGAGGCCGCGCATCTGGCATTCCTTCACGTCGAACACGGGCTCGCCGAGACGGTAGCTGACGTACTCCAGCGCCGCGTTGCCCGAATAGCTGACGATCGGGAACACGGTCTGGAAAGCGGCGTGCAAGCCGATGTCCGACCGCTGCTCGTCCTTCTTGTCGACCTGCAGGAACTTCCGGTAGGAGTCGAGCTGGATGGACAGCAGGTACGGCACGTCCAGGATCGTCGGCCGCTTGCCGAAGTTCTTGCGGATGCGCTTTTTCTCGGTGAATGTGTAAGCCATTCGGAGCTACCCTCGGTGAAGAAGATGGCGGCCGGACCGGCGATCCGGCTCGTTTAAGCCACCTCTACGAATCAAAATCATGTATTGCGCCAGTCGGCGCGGGCCGGCAACGGCGGGCGGACCGGATCGGTCCACTCCTGAAACCTGCGCGGGAACCGGCCGCTCCGGAACGCAGGCGCGGCCAAGCAGCCAAGGGCGGACGCCCGCTTGGCTGCCTGGCCGGGTCCCGCGACGGGACCCTGCATCGTGAAAAGATGCTGCAAACTGTACTACTTGAGCTCGACCGTGGCGCCGGCTTCTTCAAGCTGTTTCTTGAAGTTCTCGGCGTCCGCCTTCGATGCGCCTTCCTTGATCGTGGACGGCGCGCCCTCGACCGCGTCCTTGGCTTCCTTCAGCCCCAAGCCGGTGATCGTGCGTACCGCCTTGATCACCGCGACCTTGTTGGCGCCGAAGCTGGTCATGACGACGTCGAACTCGGTCTTTTCCTCGGCGGGAGCGGCTTCCGCCGCGGGACCTGCCGCGGCGACGGCGACCGGCGCGGCCGCCGAGACGCCCCATTCCTCCTCGAGCATCTTGACGAGCTCGACCACTTCCATGATCGGTTTCGCGCTCAGTTCCTTGAGCAGTTCTGCGTTGGACAGTGCCATTTGGTATTCCTCTTAAAGTTTCCTGAATCGGTAGATTGATTGTCAGCCGGGCTTCATGCCGCCTCGGCGGCTTTCGCGGACAGGATCCGCGCAAGCCCTGCCTGCGGTTCGGCAAGCGCCCGCGCCAGTTTCGTCATCGGGGCCGTCAACAGCCCGAGCAGCATCGCCCGCGCCTGGTCCAGCGTCGGCAGTTCCGCCAACGCCGCCAGGTCAGTCGCCGGCAAGAGCCGCCCGCCCGCCGACAGCGAGATCGCCTTGAGCGCTTCGTGCTCCCTGGCAAAATCCCGGATGATCCTGGCGGCGGCACCCGGATCCTCCCTGGCAAATGCGAGCAGGATCGGCCCCCTGAGTGTGTCCTTCATACACTCGAACTCGGTGCCGTCGACGGCCCGGCGTGCCAGCGTGTTTTTCACCACACGCAGGTAGACACCGGCATTGCGCGCTTGCTTGCGCAGTGCCGTCATTTCCGCAACCGACAAGCCCCGGTATTCCGCTGCCACAGCGGAAAGCGAGCTGCCGGCGATCGCATTTACCTCTTCGACAAACGCTTTCTTGTCTTCGAGTCTCAGTGCCATCAATATCTCCTGGCGGTCACACAGGGGCAGCAAACTGCACTGCCCACCCATTTCGGCGGCGGCTCCCGGCTTCCCGGTAACAGCCGTCTCGACGGTGACTGCGCCAGATTGCTCCGACTCAGGTAACACCGTCTGCGTAGGCCGCATGAGGCAATTAAGACGGGCTCATCACCCGTCGCCTACGGTCTTTGACGTCGCCCCCGGACCGCGTAACGGCACGCGGGCGGCAAACCTCGTGAGCGAGTCCGGAATGTGCCGGACTCGCGATATTGAAAAAGGTCAGAGACCTTTTTCAACCGTGTACCAGGTACTCAGGCGGCGGTCTCGATGCTCGCCTGGTCCACCGAAACGCCCGGTCCCATGGTCGAGGACACGGTCAGTTTCTTCAAATACGCACCCTTGGACGATGCCGGCTTCGCTTTCCTGAGATCGGCCAGCAGCGCGACCAGGTTTTCCTTGAGCGCGGGGACCTCGAAGTCCGCGCGCCCGATCGCGCAATGCACGATGCCTGCCTTGTCGGTGCGGTAGCGCACCTGGCCGGCCTTGGCGTTGCGCACCGCGGTTTCCACGTCCGCCGTTACCGTGCCGACCTTCGGGTTCGGCATCAGCCCGCGGGGACCCAGGATCTGGCCAAGCTGGCCCACGACCCGCATCGCGTCCGGCGTCGCGACCACGACGTCGAAGTCCATCTCGCCGCCCTTGATCCGGTCCGCGAGGTCCTGGAAGCCGACGATGTCGGCGCCGGCGGCCTTCGCCTTGTCGGCGTTCTCGCCCTGCGCGAACACGGCCACCCGGATGCTCTTGCCCGTGCCGTTCGGCAGCACCGTGGAACCGCGGACGACCTGGTCCGACTTCCGCGGATCCACGCCCAGGTTGATGGCGACGTCCACCGATTCCTTGAACTTCGAGCTCGCGAGCTCCTTGACCAGCGCCAGGGCGTCGTCGACGGGATAGACCTTCGCCGGGTCGACCTTGTCGCGGGCGGCCTTGCGCCGTTTCGTCAGCGTTGCCATCAGCTCACTCCCTCGACGTCGATGCCCATGCTCCGCGCGGTGCCGGCGACCGTGCGCACGGCGGCGTCCATGTCGGCGGCCGTCAGGTCCGGCATCTTGGCGGTCGCGATTTCCTCGAGCTGCTGCCTGTTCACGCGGCCGACCTTGGTCGTGTTCGGGGTGCCCGAGCCCTTGGGCGTGCCGGCCGCTTTCCGCAGCAGGACCGCGGCAGGCGGCGTCTTCGTGATGAAGGTGAAGCTGCGATCGCTATATACGGTGATTACCACCGGAATCGGCAACCCCGCTTCCGTGCCCTGCGTGGCCGCGTTGAAGGCCTTGCAGAACTCCATGATGTTCACGCCATGCTGGCCCAGCGCCGGGCCGACCGGCGGACTGGGGTTGGCCTGGCCTGCAGGAACCTGCAGCTTGATGTAGCCGGTGACTTTCTTTGCCATCTTTCGTACCTCGTGGGTGCAAACGCCTTGTCAGGGCTCCCCTGTGTGGCGGTCCAGTACCCGCCCGTGTGCAAATCCGGCCCGCTGCGGTCGCCCGTATGACGGGCTCCCGCAGGGGGCCTTGGCCGTTGTCGTCGTGGATTCCCGGGGTGGGGCTCCTGTGACAACGTAGCGGCGCTTTGGTTCAGCCTTTCTCTACCTGCCCGAAATCGAGCTCGACCGGGGTGGAGCGTCCCAGGATCTGGACCGCCACCTGCAGCCGGCTCTTCTCGTAATTCACGTTCTCGACAACGCCCGAGAAGTCGTTGAACGGCCCGTCGATGACCCGCACGACCTCGCCCGGCTCGAACAGGACCTTCGGCCGCGGCTTGTCGACGCCTTCCTTGACGCGTTGCAGGATCGCGTTCGCTTCCTTCTCGGTGATCGGCGCGGGGCGATCGCTCGACCCCCCGATGAAGCCCAGCACCTTCGGCACTTCCTTCACCAGGTGCCAGGTCTCGTCGTCCATCTCCATCTGCACCAGCACGTAGCCGGGGAAGAACTTGCGCTCGCTCCGGCGTTTCTGGCCTTCCTTCATCTCGACCACTTCTTCCGTCGGGACGAGGATCTCGCCGAACTTGTCCTCGAGGCCCATCAGCGCGACACGTTCCTGCAGCGACTGCTTGACCTTGTGCTCGAAGTTCGAGTAGGCGTGGACGATGTACCAGCGTAACGGCACCGGTTGTACCTCTGAAAGACTTTGGTTCAAATCAAGTGGTGGAGCCGACCAGCGTGCGGGTCAGCCAGAGCAGGAACGAGTCCAGCCCCCAGAAAAATACGGACAGCACCAACGTGAACACGAATACCGCGATCGCGGTCTGCGTGGTTTCCTGCCTGGTCGGCCACACGACCTTGCGGATCTCGATCCGCGAGCCCTGAATGAAAGCCCAGAGCCGCCGCCCCTGCGTGCTGGTCATGGCGACGCCGACGCCGGCAATCGTGCCGGCCAGCACGGCCAGTACCCGGACCGGCTGCGGCCAGGCCGCATACCAGTAATAGGCGAACAGCCCGCCCACGATGAGGGCGGCCGCGACGAGCAGCTTCAGGATGTCCAGCACCCCGGACTCGCCTGCTTCCGCCTGTGCATTCATGGATGTCGACTTCATATTTCAGTGTGTGGCAGGCCAGGAGGGAATCGAACCCCCAACCTGCGGTTTTGGAGACCGCCGCTCTGCCAATTGAGCTACTGGCCTAGTTGATGTGTGCCTTCGTTTCCGGTTTGTGGTGCCCTTCGAGGTGCCGGACTGAAGTCCGGCACCGGCCTTGCTTACTCGATGATCTTCGCGACCACGCCGGCGCCGACGGTGCGGCCGCCCTCGCGGATGGCGAAGCGCAGCCCGTCT
>DASSBS010000166.1:0-15763 GCA_035698445.1 Woeseiaceae bacterium | reverse complement strand
GTCCGGCAAAAGAAAGTTGGCTGGGGGACCAGGATTCGAACCTGGGTTGACGGAGTCAGAGTCCGTAGTCCTACCGCTAGACGATCCCCCATGTGATTGGGAAGCAGATTGTAACAAAGGACCGTGATTGGATCGGGATTTCGCCGGCAATGCGGGCGATCCGAATCTCAAACCTCGGGTCGCCCGCGGGACGGGCTCCTGCACGCAATGCGGCACCTGTAGGAGCCCGTCTCACGGGCGACCAAACAGGCAGGCAAGCGTTAGCGCTTCGAGAACTGCGTGGCGCGGCGGGCTTTGCGCAAGCCGACCTTCTTCCGTTCCACTTCCCGCGCGTCACGGGTGACGAAACCGGCTTTGCGCAGCTTCGCCCGGAGCGTCTCGTCATATTCCATCAAGGCCCGGGTCAGGCCGTGGCGGATCGCACCGGCCTGGCCGGTCGTGCCGCCGCCGCTCACCGTGACGTTGACGTCGAGCTGGTCCTGCAGGTTCATCAGCTCGAGCGGCTGCTTCACGATCATGCGCGCGGTCTGCCGGCCGAAGAAGCTGTCGAGCGGCTTCTCGTTTACCGTGATCGAGCCGCTGCCCGCCGTGAGGAACACGCGTGCCGTGGAGGTCTTGCGCCGCCCGGTGCCATAGAACTGTGTGTCGGTCATTCTTTATCCTCTGTCGCCCGAGGCCGCCTCAGACGTTGATTTGCAGCGGCATCGGCTGCTGCGCTTCGTGAGTGTGTTCCGGCCCGGCGAAAACCCGCAGCTTCGAATACATCTTCCGGCCCAGCGGGTTCCGCGGCAGCATCCCCTTGACGGCGAACTGCAGCGCGCGCTCCGGCGACTCGTCCAGCAGCTTCTCGAGCGAGGTCGACTTCAGGTTGCCGATGTAGCCGGTGTGCCGGTGATACATCTTGTCCTTCAGCTTGTTGCCGCTCACGCGAATCTTCTCCGCATTCACGACCACGATGTAGTCGCCCGTGTCCACGTGCGGCGTGTACACCGGCTTGTGCTTGCCGCGCAGGCGCCGGGCGATCTCCGTCGAAAGACGGCCGAGCGTCTGCCCGGTGGCGTCGATCAGGTACCAGTCGCGCGTCACATCCTGCGGCTTGGCAGAAAAGGTCTTCATGGATCCTGGATTCCGTATGGGAATTTCCGGGGGCAGTCGCGCCCCGGCGAAAGGCGCGGAATTTTACTGGAGGGACCGGGGCAATGCAACCGGTGCCGGCGACCTGCGGCTGCTGCCACTGTCGCCCGATTTTACCGGGTTTTCAGCGGCTTGCCCTTGTCCGTTCCGCCCAGGGCGGCTCAGAACGAGTATTCCAGCGAAATTGCGGTGAACCGGTCGGTATTCTCGAGCCCTGCCGGCACGTTGCTGTTGTTCTTGACGGTGTAGGAGGCGACCAGCGCGAGATCGTCCACCAGCTTCGCCTTCACCGCCGAGATCGATTCGAGCCAGGTGTTCTCGGAGCCGGCCTCGACCGCGATGGACTGCGAGAACTCCGCCGTTTCGCTGAACTTCCACAGGTAGCTGACGCCGCCGCGCTCGATGAACTCGTCCTCCATCGTCCCGTCGCTCAGCTCGGCCTGGCGCGCGCCGGCGCCGAGCTCGGCGTCGAGGACGTGCGTTCCGGTATCGATCAGCCGCCGGCCGTAGCCGATCGTCTCCGACAACTGCTGCTCATAGCCGCTGAACCGGTCCTTGCGCCAGCCGACGCGCACGAACAGGAAATCGAATTTGGTCAGGTTGTATTCGCTCTTCCAGCCGAGACCGTAAGCCTCCGCCGTCGTGTCCTCGTTCTTGGTCGAGTTGATCGCGGTCGCGTCGAATGCGTGTATCCAGTTACCTGCATCGTACGCGACCGTGAAGGCGGAATTGAGGCTCGTGCTTTCCGTGTTGCCGCTCGTCGCGAGATAGCCCAGCGCGGCCTTCACCAGCCACGGGTCGGCTTTCGCGGCGGTGCCCGCCCCGGCGGCGGGCGACGGCTGCGCCTGCGCTTCCAACGTAACCAGGATTGTGCCGATGACAAACAACGCCGCACGTCTCATCGTGCCGACCTCCCCACGGGTGCGTTCTGATTGACCGGATAGCGGCGCGTACGCCGGCACGCGCCGGAGGCGCGGCCCAAGGTCGCGGAGTATAACGTCGGTACCGCAGGGCGCAACCGATCGAATCGCCCGCAATGCGGGTTCCTGCAGCGCCCGGTTCCGCGCGTTGCATCGGGCGCTGTAGCAGCCCACATCGCGGGCGATCGGCGATCGTGGCTATAATGAGCCTGATGGAGGACCGGCGCCTGAGCTCGCTCGACCGCCTGCTGTCGAATCTCGACAGCGCGTTGCGCGGCGTCGCCGCACCGCCGCCGCGCGCCTCCCGCCCGTTTCCCGCCGCCGAGGTCGCCGAGCACCCGCTATCCGATGCACAACGGCGCCACGCGGCCGCGCTGATGCGGGTGAACCATGCCGGCGAAGTGGCCGCACAGGGTCTTTACCAGGGACACGCCGCGGTCGCGCGCGGCGCCGAAACGGCGGCGCACATGCACGCCGCCGCCGACGAGGAGCGGGACCACCTCGCCTGGTGCGAGCAACGGCTCCAGGAGCTGGGTTCGGGCCCCAGCCGGTTGCGGCCGGCGTGGTATGCCGGCGCGTGGCTCATCGGCGCGGCGAGCGGGACGCTGGGGGATCGCTGGTCGCTCGGCTTCGTGGCGGAAACAGAGCGCCAGGTATCGGAACACCTCACGGGCCATCTCGAACGGTTGCCGGCCCTGGATGCCCGCAGCCGCGCCCTCGTCCGGCAGATGCGGGAAGAAGAACGGCAGCACGGGCACAATGCGGCGCGCGCCGGCGGACGCCGCTTGCCGGCCCCGGTACGCCGGCTGATGCGCGCGGCGTCGCGAGTGATGACGGGGACGGCCTACCGCCTATGAAGTGGCGCGGCGTTAAAATATAATCCACAGGCACCGCGGGACTAGGGGAAGCTTCCGATATTTCCAGAATAATTACGGACTTAGCTTGCTCTTGCGAGCGGTCTGTATTAAAAGAATGAGCGAAGAGGCGCTGAGGACCTACAAATGCAGACAACAGCCAAGACTTTGAGCGATGTGCCGGCGATAAATCGCTTCCTGAGCTACTGCCGGGTGCGGACCGTCCCGTCCAAAACGGTCATGATTCACGCGGGGGATCTCCCGGACGTCCTTTACTATATCGTCGACGGTTCGGTCGAGGTGATGATCGAGGACGAGGACGGCAACGAAATGGTGCTGGCCTACCTCAACAAGGGGCAGTTCTTCGGGGAGATGGGCCTGTTCTACGAGCAGCCCACACGCAGCGCCTGGGTGCGGACGCGCAGCGAATGCGAAATCGCCGAGATGACCTACCCCCGGTTCCGGCAGATCGCGAGCGAAAGTCCGGGGCTGGTGTTCGAGCTCGCGACCCAGCTCGCCACGCGCCTCGACCGCACCAACCGCAAGCTCGGCGATCTCGCCTTTGTCGACGTCACCGGGCGGGTGGCGCATGCCATCATGGATCTCTGCAGCGAGCCCGACGCCATGACCCACCCCGACGGCATGCAGATCAAGGTCAGCCGGCAGGAGCTCTCCCGGCTCGTCGGCTGCTCCCGCGAAATGGCGGGGCGCGTGCTGAAGGTGCTGGAGGAACAGGGGCTGGTGTCGGCGAGCGGCAAGACGATCGTTGTCTACGGGGCGCGGCCGAACCGTAAAGGCTAGCCTGCGGCCGGTGCGGCGAACCGGCCATCGACCGGATCTCAATTCCAGCTTCTTCGGCCCGTGCCGCTCGCTTTCGCGATCTGCGCCCGCATCTCCGTAATCGTCTTCGCGTAATCGCTGCTCCCGAAAATGGCCGAGCCGGCCACGAACGTGTCGGCGCCGGCCGCGGCGATGCGGGCGATATTGTCCGGCTTCACCCCGCCGTCGACTTCGAGCCGTATCGAATACCCGCTGTCGTCGATGGTCTTGCGAACGCGCCTGATCTTCTCCAGCGAAGTCTCGATGAACTTCTGCCCGCCGAAGCCGGGATTGACCGACATGATCAGCACCATGTCGACCTTGTCCAGCACGAAGTCGAGCCAGTTGAGCGGCGTTGCCGGGTTGAACACGAGTCCGCTCTTGCAGCCGTGCTCGCGGATCAGGGCGAGCGTGCGGTCGACGTGCCGCGTGGCTTCCGGATGCACGCTCATCCAGGTGGCGCCGGCCTGCGCGAAATCCGGGATGAGCCGGTCGACCGGCTCGACCATCAGGTGCACGTCGATGGGCGCCTTGATGCCGTGGTCGCGCAATGCCCGGCAGACCAGCGGCCCGACCGTGAGGTTCGGCACATAATGGTTGTCCATCACGTCGAAGTGGACCATGTCGGCGCCCGCGCCGAGCACGGCGTTCACTTCCTCCCCCAGCCGCGCGAAGTCGGCCGAGAGGATCGACGGGGCGATCAATGCTTCCACTGGGCGAAATCCTGCGGGAACGTGGTGCCGACTCTACCGTAAGGCCCGCGGCTTTTCACGACGGGCGTTCCCGGGAGGACACCCAGCACGCATTATTCATGAACGTTTTGACAATCGCGGCTGGCGGAGCCGCGACCGGGGGGAGGGGCCTTCGGCGCCGGCCACAAGCACGTCCCTGTGGGCCTGCGGGCTCGGCATCCCTGCCTCGCACGCCGCCGAACACCCCTCCCCCCGATCACGGCTCCGCTCCTGCCGCTGTGCCGTTCATGAATAATGCGACCTACCGTATGCTGCGGCGCGTTTTCAGCATGTCCCAGGCGGAGCGGATTTCGCGGGTGCGCTGCTGGGCCGCGAGCAGGGCCGCGGCGTCCCCGCTGCCTGAAACCTTGTCGGGATGGTTCCGGTTCATGAGGCGGCGGTACGCCTGCTTGATCTCGGCGTTGGTCGAGGATCCGTTCACGCCGAGCACCTCGTAGGCGCGTGCCAGGCGCGCGGCGTCCGCGCTGCCGGTCGCGGATTTGCGAAAGCCCCGCTGGGCGCGCAGCATCGCTTCGAGCTGCGCGAGCTCCACGCGGCCGATGTCGAGCTCGCCGCAGATCGTCCACAGCACGGTGCGCTCGCGCCGGTGCAGCGAGCTCTTGGACAAGGCCATCTCCATGAGCAACTGCACGAACAATCCCCGCAGCTCCACCCGGTTCCGCGTGTCGCGCCTGAGCTCGCGCAGCACCTCGTGCAGCGGGAAGGCCGGCTGCTTGCCGCTGGTGAACCAGCCCATCGCCGCCCGGGTCTCCGCCGGATCGAGACCGAGACGGTGCATGAGCTTGCGTGCCGCCCGGATCTCTTCCTCCGACACCCGGCCGTCGGCTTTCGCGAGGAATCCCATCGTGCGAAACAGGGCGCGGACGTAGGGCGGCGGCAGGCGATCGAGGCGCGTCACCTTCAGCCTGTCGGAGTAGCGCGCATAGCCGCGGTCGAACTGGTGGCCGAGCACGAGGCCGACGAGGGCGCCCCACGGTCCCGCGGCCAGGCCCGCCATCGTGCCGACGACTTTCCCCCAATACGGCGTGCCGCTTGCCTCTTTCATGCCGGCCGCAGACTCCTGCCTGACGCAACATGCGGCGTATGCTACCCGGGGCGCGAACCTTTGCCTATTTCCGCGCTTGCGGGCCGCGGGTCGACACGCGATGATCGCCGCATGGCCCTGCCCGACCCCCTGTTCGAATCGTCCATCCCGTCGCTGCCGCTGCTCGGCCGCGGCAAGGTACGGGATATCTACGGCGTCGACGACCGGCACATCCTCATCGTCGCGACCGACCGGCTGTCGGCCTATGACGTGGTGCTGCCGGACCCGGTGCCCGGCAAAGGCCGCGTGCTGACGGAAATCTCGAATTTCTGGTTTCACCGCCTTGCCGGCCTCGTGCCGAATCACCTGACGGAACGTACGCTCGAATCGGTCGTCGGCGATCCCGACGCGCGCCGGGCGCTCGATGGCCGCGCCGTCGTCGTGCGCCGGCTGGAGCCGCTGCCCATCGAGGCCGTCGTGCGCGGTTACCTGATCGGTTCCGGCTGGCGCGATTACCAGTCCTCCGGCGCGATCTGCGGCCTCGCGCTGCCGGCTGGACTCGTGCAGGCAGACCGGCTGCCGGAGCCGGTGTTTACGCCGGCAACCAAGGCAGCGGCGGGCGATCACGACGAGAACATCCAGTTTGAGCGGGTGCAGGAACTGATCGGCGACAGGCTCGCGGCCAAGGTCCGGGAGATCGCGCTCGCCATTTACGCGCGCGCCGCCGCGTACGCGCTCGAGCGCGGCATCATCGTCGCCGACACCAAGTTCGAGTTCGGCCTCGATGGCGAAGGCCGGCTGTTCCTCATCGACGAGGTGTTGACGCCCGACTCGTCGCGCTTCTGGCCGCTCGACGAGTACCGCCCCGGCAGCAGCCCGCCGAGCTTCGACAAGCAGTACGTGCGGGACTATCTCGATACGCTCGACTGGGACAAGACGGCGCCGGGCCCCGGCTTGCCGGCGGAGGTGATCGCGCGGACGAGCGAGAAGTACCGGGAAGCGTTGCGGTTGATTACGGGGCGGGGGTGAACCCAGGGCGCTGCCGCGCCCTGTAGGAGCCCGTCCCACGGGCGACAAAAAACCCGCACCGCCGTTGTCGCCCGTGGGACGGGCTCCTACAGGCGCGCCGTCCAACCCGTGATGATTTTTTGCAGCGCTTGCAGGCCGTCGGTCAGGGCGGCCGGGCCCGGTTGCAGGATGAGGGACGACTTGATCTCGTAGAGGTCGCCGTTGGCGACGGCCGGGATGGCGTCCCAGCCGGGCCGCGCCGCGACTTTTTCCGGGCGGAATTTCTTGCCGCACCACGAGCCGACGACGATGTCCGGTTGCCGGCGCACGACCTCCTGCGGGTCCGCGAGAATGCGCTTCACGGCCAGCGGCTCGGCGGCACGCTCGGGAAAGCAGTCGTCGCCACCCGCGATCGAGACCAGTTCCGAAACCCAGCGAATGCCGCTGATCTGCGGATCGTCCCACTCTTCGAAATAGACCCGCGGCCGGCGCGCACCGGGACCGACCTGGCTGCGCACAGCGTCCATGCCGCGCTCGAGGTCGACGACGTAATCCTCCGCCTGCGCCTGCACGCCGACGAGGCCGCCGAGCATCCGGATCATCGTGAGGATCTCTGCGATCGAGCGCTGGTTGAACACGTGCACCGCGACCCCGCGGCGCACGAGCTGCGCCGCGATGTCCGCCTGCAGGTCCGAGAACCCGAGCACGAGATCGGGCTCGAGCTCGAGGATGCGGTCGATCTTCGCGCTGGTGAAAGCGGAGACCTTCGGCTTCTCCTTGCGGGCTCGCGGGGGCCGCACCGTGAAGCCGGAGATGCCCACGATGCGCCAGTCCTCGCCGAGGGCGTACAACGTCTCCGTCGTCTCCTCGGTCATGCAGACGATGCGTTCGGCGTATTTCGCGGGCATTCGGCGGGTCTCCAAGCTCCCCTAAGGTACAATCGCGCGAACGCCGGACAGCGTGGTCCCGTACGCAGCGCACACATGATCCCGAAACTGCAAGCGAAAATCGACCACCTGGTCTGGAGCCGGGACCTCGAAAGCAAGGGCCCGCCGGGGGTAGCGGGCGCCACCGTGCTGCGTTACCTCTACGCGCTGCTGCGCGACGTCTTCGCCGACGAGCTTACGTTGCGCGCCATGAGCCTCGTCTACACGACGCTGCTCTCGGTCGTGCCGCTGGTCGCCTTCAGCTTTTCGGTGCTCAAGGGCCTCGGCGTCCACAACCAGTTGCGCCCCTATCTCTACGAAGTGCTCTCGCCACTGGGCGTCGAGGGCGTGAGGATCACCAACGAGGTGATCAATTTCGTCGACAACGTGAAAGGCGGCGTCCTGGGCGGCCTCAGCCTTGCGTTCTTTTTGTTCACCGCCGTGTCGATGGTGCAGAAGGTGGAAGGCGCCTTCAATCACGTATGGCACGTGTCGAAGCCCCGCAGCATCGCACGCCGTTTTTCGGAGTACACGGTAGTGCTCCTGATCGGCCCGCTCATCGTGGTCGTGGCGCTCGGCATGATCGGCTCGATCCGCAGCACCGCCGTCGTGCAGGCGATACTGAGCCACGAATCGCTCGGCCCCCTCCTGCTCAGCATCGGCGAGATCGCGCCGTTCCTGCTGATCACGGGCGTGTTCATGTTCCTTTACCTGTTCGTGCCGAACACGAAGGTCGGTTTCAAGGCCGCCGGTATCGGCGGCCTGTTCGCCGGCGTCCTCTGGGCCACGCTCGGCGCGATCTTCGCCAATTTCGTCGCGTATACGACCACCAAGCAGGTCATCTATTCCAGCTTCGCGGTCGCGATCTCCGCGCTGCTCTGGCTCTACCTGAGCTGGCTCGTGCTGCTGATCGGCGCGCAACTCACCTTTTACCTGCAGCGGCCCGAGTTCCTGCGCATCGGCCGGCGCGAGCCGCGGTTGTCGAACAGCATGCGGGAGCGTCTCGCGCTCAACATCATGTACATGGTCGGGCAGGCGTTTCGCGAGCCGTCGCGCCACCTGACATTCGACCGCATGAGCGAGCAGCTCAAGATGCCGGCGATTGCCCTGACGCCCGTCGTCAACGACCTCGAAGAGGCCGGGCTGCTGTTGACGACCGAGAAGGAAACACTGATGCCGGGGCGGGACATGTCGCGGATGCGGCTCGCGGACATCCTGCACGTGGTGCGCCGTTACGGCGATACGGGTTCCTATCGCGGACCCCGCTGGCTCCCCGGCGTGGACAAGCTCGGCAAGCAGGTGGACGACGCCGTGAACGCCGTGGTCGGCGACCGGACGCTCGCCGACCTGGTCGACGAGCTGGACTCGCGCAAGGAAAGCACGGTGTAGGAGCCCGTGAGACGGGCTCCTACATGCGCTTTTATGCAAGCGGCGTCGTCAGGCGCCGGCGATCGTCATCTCCTCCACCAGCAGCGACCCGCAGCGAATGCCGCCGCGCAGGTCCTGGTCGCGGCCGATGGCGGCGATGCGCCGGTACAGATCCCTCAGGTTGCCGGCGATCGTCACTTCGTGCACCGGATAGGCGATCTCGCCGTTCTCGATCCAGAAGCCGACCGCACCGCGCGAATAATCGCCGGTGACGCCGTTCACGCCCTGCCCGATCAGCTCGTGCACGAGAAGTCCGCGGCCCATGTCCCGCATCAACGCCTGCAGGCCATCGGCATTTCCCGGCAGCACGAGATTGTGCGCGCCGCCCGCGTTCCCGGTCGACTGCAACCCGAGCCGCCGCGCGGAATACGAGCTCAGCAGGTAGCCCGACAGCACGCCGTCGACGACGAGGTCGCGATTTTCGGTCGCGACCCCTTCGGCGTCGAACGGAGCGCTCGCCATGCCCTTGGGAATGTGCGGCCGCTCTTCGATGTTCAGGAAATCGGGAAATACCTGCTCGCCGGCCGCGTTCAGCAGGAACGAGGCGCGCCGGTACTGCGCGCCGCCCGCGATCGCGCCGATCGCGTGGCCGATGAAGCCGCGCGCCACGTCGGGCGTGAACAGGACCGGTGCTTTCGTCGTTTTGATCTTGCGAGCGCCGAGCCGTTCGACCGCGCGGCGTGCGGCCGTGCGGCCGACCTCCTCCACGGGCTCGAGGTCTTTCGAATCGCGCGCGGCGCTGTAGTGAAAGTCGCGCTCCATGTGGCCGTCGGCCTCGCCGACGACGACGCAGCTCGTGCTGTGGCTCGTCGCGGCGTAGCTGCCGAGGAAGCCGTGTGAGTTGCCGTAGGCGCGCGCCCCGCTATGCGTACTCACCGTCGCGCCTTCGGAATTGCGGATGCGCTCGTCAAAGGCGCGCGCGGCGGCTTCGCACTCGATCGCGAGTGCAATGGCCGTCCCGGCATCGAGGTCCCACGGATGCGCGAGGCCGAGATCGGGCGGGTCCTGCGCCATCAGCGCCGCGTCCGCGAGCCCGGCATATTGATCCTCTGCCGTGAGCTTCGCGAAGGAACGCGCTTTCGCCACGGCTTCCTCGAGCGCTTCGCGATTGAAGTCCGACGTGCTCGCGCTGCCCTTGCGGGCGCCGACGTAGATCGTGATACCGGCGCCGCGGTCGTTGGTGTATTCGAGGTTCTCGACGTCGCCCAGGCGCGCCGTCACGGAGAGCCCGACGTCGTGGCTGGCCGAGGCTTCCGCCTGGGTGGCGCCGAGCTTCTTCGCCTCGTCCAGCATGCAGCGAACGATGCGTTCGAGAACCAAAGTATCCGCCGCGGCGCGGCTTGCCTGCACGCTCATTAGCTTCCTGCCTCGTCTCCGTGGCGCTGCATGATACTATGCCGCGATGACGCGGGTGAACGAAGAACGCCCGAGTAAGAGCGCGGCTAAGCGCGAGCAGCTTGCGCTGCAGGCGCTCGGCGAAAAACTCGTCGAGCTGCCGATCGGCGACCTCGAAGCACTCGGCCTCGATGCGGCGCTGTTCGACGCCGTCGTGGAGGCGAAATCCATGCGCGCGCACGGCGCTCTGCGCCGCCAGCGCCAGCTCATCGGCAAGCTGATGCGGCGCGCGGATGCCGCGCATATCGAATCGGCCCTGGTGACGCTCGGCAGCCGCGACCGCGCGGCGGTCGCGGTGTTCCATGCCGCGGAAGGGTGGCGCGACCGGATCCTCGACGAAGGCGCGCCGGCGCTGGCGGAATTCGAGCGGCTCGCGAGCGCCGCGCAACCGCAGATCTCGGCCTTGCTGCGCGAATACGAAAATACCAACGAAACCGGCCGGCGCACGGCGCGCCGGCGCCTGTTTCGCGAGGTCCACGAGCAACTCGAGAAGATGGAAGCAGAAAAGTGCGCGAACGAAGCAACGCGACAGTAGGCGTCATCATGGGGTCCCGTTCGGACTGGGACACCATGCGCCATGCCACCGAAGTGCTGGACGAGCTCGGCGTCGGCTACGACGTGCAGGTCGTGTCGGCGCACCGCACGCCGGAGCTCATGTTCGAGTACGCCGGCACCGCCGTCGCGCGCGGCCTCAAGGTGATCATCGCCGGCGCGGGCGGCGCCGCGCACCTGCCCGGCATGACGGCGTCCAGGACGCGTCTGCCGGTGATCGGCGTGCCCATCCGTTCCAAGTCGCTGCAGGGCATGGATTCGCTGCTCTCTATCGCGCAGATGCCGGCCGGCGTGCCGGTCGGCAGCATGGCCATCGGCAAGGCCGGCGCCATCAATGCCGCCCTGTATGCCGCCGCCATCGTCGCGATCGCCGACGCCGGCGTTGCCGAGGCGCTGGAGCGATACCGGCAGCAGCAGACGGACGCGGTGCTGGCCGATCCGGATCCGACGACCGGCGCCTAAGGCCAGTGCACCCGTGACCACGGTCGGCGTCATCGGCGGCGGGCAGCTCGGCCGGATGCTGGGCTTTGCCGGGCGGCCGCTGGATCTCGATTTCGTATTCCTGGAGCCGGCGGCCGACCCGCCGGCGGCAGCCGCCGGGGCGGTCATCCGGGCTGCATTCGACAGCGAGGAAGCGCTTGCGGCCCTCGCCCGCCGGGCAGACGTGGTGACCTACGAATTCGAAAACGTGCCCGCCGCGGCCCTGGAGTTCTTGTCCGGCAAGGTGCCGGTCCACCCGCCGGGACCGGCGCTCACGAGTGCGCAGGACCGGCTCCGCGAAAAGGAGCTGTTCGCGGACCTCGAGATTCCGGTGCCGGCCTACCGCGCCGTGGATTCGGAAGCCTCGCTGACGGCCGCCAGCGAAGCGATCGGCCTCCCGCTCGTGTTGAAGACCCGCCGCTTCGGCTATGACGGCAAAGGCCAGGCGCTGCTCCGGACCCCGGCCGACGTGGCGCCGGCCTGGCAGCGGCTCGGGGACCAGCCGCTGATTGCCGAGGCGTTCGTCGGGTTCGAGCGTGAGCTGTCGGTCATCGGCGCCCGCCGGGCCGACGGGGAGACCGCCGTCTACCCGCTGGTCGAGAACCGGCACCGGGACGGTATCCTCCGGGTCTCGAAGGCGCCGGTCGAGGACCGGCAGGCGGAGGAGTCGGCGCGCCGGTACCTGCTGGCGCTCCTCGAGCGGCTGGATTACGTCGGCGTGCTGGCGCTGGAGCTCTTCCAGGCCGGCGGGGCGCTGCTCGCCAACGAATTTGCGCCGCGGGTCCACAATTCCGGGCACTGGACCATCGAGGGGGCGGCCACCAGCCAGTTCGAGAATCACCTGCGGGCGGTGCTGGGATTGCCGCTGGGTGAGACCCGCGCGCTCGGCCACGCCGGCATGGTCAACCTGATCGGGACCCTGCCCGCGAGGCCGCGCGAGCTCGAGCGTGCCGGCTTCCGGCTGCACGATTACGGTAAAATGGCCCGCCCGGGGCGCAAGCTCGGCCACGCGACGACGGTGGCGGAGAGCGCCGCCGACCGGGACGGTCGGCTTTCGGAAGCGCTCAAAATAATCGAATATTGACCCGATGTCCTATCTGAAGCATTTCAAACTGAACGAGCAGCCGTTCCGGCTGACCCCCGATCCGGAATTCGTGTACTGGAGCAAGCAGCACGCGCGGGCCAAGGCGTACATGGAATCCACGATCTGGCTGGCCGACGGTTTCGTGGTCATCACGGGCGAGATCGGGTCCGGCAAGACCACATTGCTGCAGTCCTTCCTGGCCGAGCTCAACGACGACGTCGTTTACGCGATGGTGTCCCAGACCCAGCTCTCTCCAAGCCAGTTCCTCCAGGCCGTGCTTACCGAGTTCGGCTTCAAGCCGTTCAAGCAGCGCAAGGTCGAGCTGCTGGACATGCTGAATATGTTCCTCATCGATCAGTACGCGAACGGCAAGAAGGTCGTGCTGATCGTCGACGAGGCGCAGAACCTCTCCAAGAAAGTGCTCGAGGAAATCCGGCTGATGTCCGGCATCGAGACGCACAAGGAGAAGGTGCTGCGCATCATCCTCGCCGGCCAGCCGGAGCTGAAGGACACGCTCGAAGCACCGGAACTGAGGCAGCTCGTGCAGCGGGTGCGGCTGCGTTTCCACGTCGGCCCGCTCGACCGGCGGGAGATGCGGGAATACATCGAGCACCGGCTGGCGGTCGCGGGACGCGCCGTCAAGGACCTCGTCAAGGACGACTCCTTCGACGTCATCTACCGCTACACCGGCGGCGTGCCGCGGCTGATCAACACGCTCTGCGACACCGCGCTGCTCTGCGCCTTCAGCGAGCAGAAGACGGTCATCGGCAGCCAGGACATCAAGGCCGCCGTGCAGGAACTGAACTGGAGGGAGCACGAGCTCTCGGCGGGCTCGTACCCGGACCGGCTCTCGACGGCGCCGCAGGTGAAGCGCGACGGCCACGTGACCGGCATCGAGGTGCGCAGCGAGGGCGAGTCGCTGGGCCAGCATTTCTTCGGTCCGGGGCGGGTGATCGTCGGCCGTTCGCCCGACAACGAGATCTACATCCAGAGCAAGTTCGTGAGCCGCCACCATGCCCAGCTCACGAACGACGAAAGCGGCTGCACGATCGAGGACCTGAACAGCACCAACGGCGTCTACATCGGCGAGGAACGCGTCAAGAAATACCGGCTCAAGGACGGCGACGTGGTGTCACTCGGGATACACGAGCTGGTCTACAGCGATCTCAGACACTCGGACACCAGCACCGCGCCCACCGAGCTGAAAGAAAGCCGGGGCTGACGAAGAGTCGATCCCCCGCAATGCGGGCGATTCGAAACTAGTGGCCTGTAACAGGGGAAGCGGAAGTAGCTCGCGAAGGAATGGTGGTGGCTGGCGCCGGTCTGGAGCGAAGCCGATAGCCAGCTATCGGCTGAGTGAAGACCAAGCCAGGCGCCGTCAGGCCGAGCGAGGTACTTTCGATTCCCCTGTTACAGGCCACTAGAGTTCCCGCGTGGGTCCGGCGCGGCGGTGATGGTCGCGGTGATCGCGGCGCCGCAACAGGACGACCAGCCCCGCCACGAGGCAGAACAGCCCCATGCCGAAGCAGACCTCCGGCCAGATCCAGTGGTTCAGGTACATCGACGCCGCCAGGCTGATGAGGCCGACGAGCAGGTAGAAGTACGGCAGACTTTCGTAGATCGGTTTGGAGACCCACATCTTGGTGCCTTGACGGTCCTGTTTTTGTGCCATTTTCCTTGCGTTCCTTCGCGCTGTCCAGCTAACCCCCACCGCCGTGGCTCCGGGGCTCCGGTGCCGGGTCGTACTTTCGTACTTGTTTGGCTCCGGTGCCGGGTCGTACTTTCGTACTTGTTGCCAGCCTCAGGAGCCTCAGGTGCCGTGGCTCCGGTGCCGGGTCGTACTTTCGTACTTGTTGCCTGCGCAATCGGCGGACCACGCCACGGGCCGCAACAAGTACGAAAGTACGACCCGGCACCTGTCTGGAGTTCGGCACCTTCGTTTCAGGCGGTGCCGCCGACGGTGAGCTCGTCGATCTTTAAGGTCGGCTGGCCGACGCCTACCGGGACGGACTGGCCGTCCTTGCCGCAGGTGCCGACGCCGTCGTCCAGTTTCAGGTCGTTGCCGACCATCGAGATGCGGCCGAGCACCTCGGGTCCGTCGCCGATCAGCATCGCACCCTTTACCGGCCGCGTCACCTTGCCGTCCTCGATGAGGTAGGCCTCGTTGGCCGAGAACACGAACTTGCCGGACGTGATGTCCACCTGGCCGCCGCCGAAATTCGGGGCGTACAGACCCTTTTTCACCGAGCGGATGATCTCTTCCGGGTCGTGCGGCCCGGCCAGCATGTAGGTATTGGTCATGCGCGGCATCGGGATGTGGGCGAACGATTCCCGGCGGCCGTTGCCCGTCGGGTCGACGCCGGACAACCGCGCGTTCAGCTTGTCCTGCATGTAGCCGCGCAGGATGCCCGCTTCCACGAGCACGTTGCAGCGGCCCGGCGTGCCCTCGTCGTCGATCGACAGCGAGCCGCGGCGGTTCGGCAGCGTGCCGTCGTCGACGATCGTCACCAGCGGCGACGCTACGCGCTGCCCCACGCGTCCCGTGAACGCGGAGGTGCCCTTGCGGTTGAAATCGCCCTCGAGCCCGTGGCCCACTGCCTCGTGCAACAGGATGCCGGGCCAGCCGGCGCCGAGCACCACGGGCATGGTGCCCGCCGGCGCCGGTTCGGCATCGAGCTGCACCTGCGCCTGGCGCACGGCTTCGCGCGCGAACGCCATCGGCCGGTCGCTCTCGAGGAACCAGTCGAGCCCGGCGCGCGCGCCGCCGCCGGCATAGCCCTGCTCACGCCGGCCGTTCGCCTCGATGATCACGCTGACGTTCAGCCGGACCAGCGGCCGCACGTCGGCCGCGAGCGTCCCGTCGGCGGCGGCGACCAGGACCAGGTCCTGGCAGCTCACGAGGCTCACCATCACCTGCTCGATGCGCGGGTCGAGCGCGCGCGCCGCGCGATCCAGCTCGCCGATGAGCGCGGTTTTCTGCTCGTCGCGCGCGCTCATCGTCGGGTCGATCGCCGGGTAGAGCGCGGGGGTCACCAGCTTCGAAGATACCCGCACGGATTTCGACTCGCCCTGCTTCGAGATCGCGCGTGCGGCGCCGGCGGCCTGCTCCAGCGCGGGCAGCACCAGCTCGTCCGAGCAGGCGAAGCCGGTCTTCTCGCCGCTGACGGCGCGCACGCCGACTCCGCGCTCCACGTTGAAGCTGCCTTCCCGGACGATGCCGTCCTCGACCGCCCAGCTTTCCTGCCGGCTGAGCTGGAAATAGAGGTCCGCGGCATCGACGTCGCGGCGGTTGATCGTGGCGAGCGCCTTCTGCAGGTGCTGCTCTTCGAGCCCGGCCGGCGCCAGCACCCGCGACATCACGGTATCGACTGCGTTCTCATCGTT
Source organism: Woeseiaceae bacterium (assembly GCA_035698445.1). Taxonomy (GTDB): domain Bacteria; phylum Pseudomonadota; class Gammaproteobacteria; order Steroidobacterales; family Woeseiaceae; genus IDS-8. Next base: position 3 of record DASSBS010000166.1, on the reverse strand, counting down.
CAT
>DASSBS010000165.1:0-11619 GCA_035698445.1 Woeseiaceae bacterium | reverse complement strand
GCGCGGATGCGGGCGATCTTCGTCGGGGTGTGATAGAGCGTGTAGGCGACCTGGCAGGCGACCATGTTGGTCTCGTCCGAGTCGGTGAGCGCGATGATGCTGTCCGCATCGCTCGCGCCGGCCCGGTCGAGCACTTCCGGGTACGCGGCGTGACCCACCACCGTGCGGATGTCGAGCCGGTCCTGCAGCTCCCGCAGCACCTCGGCGCGCATGTCGACGACCGTGACCTCGTTCGCTTCCTCCCGCGACAGGTTGTAAGCCGCGGACGACCCGACCTGCCCCGCACCCAGTATCAATATCTTCATCGGGGTCGAACCAACCTAAGTTGCTGAAAGTTCGTCAAATTCGGTCGTAACGAGGCGGGATTCAAGGCTTAAAGCCACCTTTTTGGCCCGAAATCGGCCTGTTTACAGCCGCCCTCGGAGATTCGATTGCCTGCCCGAAATGGGGCGATCAAGGCTCGAAACCGGCGATTATTTCGCCAATTTTAAATGTTTTACAAGCATTTACGTTGGTCCGACCCCGAGAATGTCGAGGTTGGCGTAGTTCAGGACCAGCCATTTGGTGCCGGCGTGCTCGAACACAACCTCGACGCGGGCGTGGGCGCCCTGGCCTTCGCAGTTCAGGATGACGCCTTCGCCGAACTTGCCGTGGCGTACGCGCTGGCCGAGGCGGATGCCCGCGTCGGCGCCCGGCTGCAGGTTGCCGCCGGTGCGCGCGCGCGGTCGGGTGTCGGCGTAGAGCGGGCGCGCGACCTGCACGCGCGGCCTGACTTCCTCGACGAGCTCCGCCGGGATCTCGCTGATGAAGCGCGACGGAAACGCGAGGCTGTCGATGCCGTGCAGGCGCCGCTTCTCGGCGTGCGTGATGTAGAGGCACTGCTTCGCGCGGGTGATGCCGACGTAACAGAGCCGGCGCTCCTCCTCGAGGCTGCCCGAGTCGGTCACCGAGCGCCGGTGCGGAAAGAGGCCGTCCTCCATGCCGCAGAGGAACACGAGCGGAAACTCGAGTCCCTTCGCCGAGTGCATGGTCATGAGCTGGAAGCAGTCCTCCCAGTTGCCGGCCTGGCCTTCGCCGGACTCGAGCGCCGCGTGCGCCAGGAACGCGTCCAGCACCGACATCTCGTCGGCCGGATCCTTCGTGAAGCTCCGCGCCGCGCTGACCAGTTCCTCGAGGTTCTCGACCCGGGTTTCGCCCTGCTCGCCCTTGTCCTTGCGGAAGAAGTCGACGAGCCCGCTGGCGTAGATCACGTGATCCACCTGGTCGGCCAGCCCGAGCGGCACCAGGTCTTTCGCCATGCGCTCGATGAGGTTCAGGAAAACCCTGACGGCCGATCGTGCCCGCCCGCCGGTCGTATCAAAGCTCGCCACCGCGCCGGCCGCCCGCCACAGCGAGCAACCGTTCGCGCGCGCATAGGCGCGCATCGCCTCGACGGTGCGCGCCCCGATGCCGCGCGTCGGCCGGTTGACGATGCGCTCGAATGCGTTGTCGTCGTCGCGGCTGGCGATGAGGCGCAGGTACGCGAGCGCGTCCTTGATCTCGGCCCGCTCGAAGAACCGCAAGCCGCCGTACACCCGGTACGGCAGCCGTGCGTTCAGGAGGTATTCCTCCAGCACCCGTGATTGCGCGTTCGAGCGGTAGAGCACGGCCGCGTCGGCACGCGCGTTGCCCTGTTCGCTCCAGTCGCGCAGGCGCGCGACGATGAACTCCGCTTCGTCCCGTTCGTTGTACGCGGAGTACACCCGGATCGGCTCGCCCTCGGCGCCTTCCGTCCAGAGGTTCTTGCCCATGCGCGAGTCGTTGTGCGCGATGACGGCGTTCGCGGCCTTGAGAATGGTGCCCGTCGACCGGTAGTTCTGCTCCAGCTTCACGATCTGCGTGCCGGGGAAATCCTTCTGGAAGCGGGCGATGTGCTCGACGCGCGCGCCGCGCCAGCGGTAGATCGACTGGTCGTCGTCACCGACCACGAACGGTATCCCGGTCTGGCCGGCGAGCAGCCTGATCCAGGCGTACTGGATCGCGTTGGTATCCTGGAATTCGTCCACCAGCACGTGACGAAAGCGCCTGCGGTAATGCTCCAGCACCTCCGGGTGATCGCGCCACAGCTCGTGCGCGCGCAGCAACAGCTCGCCGAAATCCACGAGCCCGCTGCGGTCGCAGAACGCCTGGTATTCGCGGTAGAGGGCGATGAATTGCGCCCGGTTCGGATCCCGCTCATCCATGAGGTGCGCTGGCCGCAAGCCCTCGTCCTTCTGCGCATTGATGAAATACTGGATCTCGCGCGGCACCCACTGGCTGTCGTCGAGCTCGAGATTCCGGACCAGCCGTTTTATAACGCGCAACTGGTCATCCGAGTCCATGATCTGGAAATTCTGCGACAGCCCGGCCTCGGACCAGTGCCGCCGCAGCAGCCGGTGCGCAAGGCCGTGAAATGTGCCGATCCACAGGTGCTGTACCGGCTGGCGCAACAGCGACTCGATGCGCCCGCGCATCTGCGCAGCGGCCTTGTTGGTGAACGTGACGGCCAGCAGGCTTTGCGGCGCGATTCCCTCCACTTCGATCAGCCACGCGGCGCGATGCGTCAGCACGCGCGTCTTGCCGCTGCCCGCGCCCGCGATGACGAGCACGGGCCGGGCCTCCGCCGTCACCGCGCGGCGCTGCGGTTCGTTCAGGTTTTGGAGGATCGGCGTGATGTCCATCGATGAGGGCAGCGGCGAGTGCGGCTCGGAGTCTAGCAAATCCGGACGCCCGGGAGCTTCCGCAAATCCGGCGCGACAGCGCGATTTCGCTACGTAGTGGAGTTCACGTGCAGCGTGATGATGAAATAGTGATCGAGCAAAAGCGCCGCAAACAGGAGCATGAGGTAATTGATCGAATAGCGGAAAACGCGCATCGGCAGCACGGGCCCATGATCGTATTTCAGCCGGATCGCGTACCAGAGGAACACGCCGCCGAGCAGCACCGCCGAGGTGAGGTAGATCAGTCCGCTCATCCCGGACAGGTACGGCAAAACCGTGATCGGCACCAGCAGGATCGTGTACAGCAGGATGAACTGACGCGTGAACGCGCTGCCGTGCGTCACCGGCAGCATGGGGATGCCGACCTTGGCATAGTCGTCGCGGCGCGCGATCGCGAGCGCCCAGAAATGCGGCGGCGTCCACACGAAGATGATGAGGAAGAGCAGCAGGGCGTTGGCATGGACCTCGCCGGTCACCGCGACCCAGCCGAGCACCGGCGGCGCCGCGCCGGCCGCGCCGCCGATCACGATGTTCTGCGGTGTCGCGCGTTTCAGGTAAACCGTATAGATCACGGCATAACCGATCAGCGACGCAAACGTCAGCACGGCCGTCAGCGGGTTCACGACGAACCACAGGAGCAGCATCGACACGGCGGACAGAACGCCTGCGAAGGTGAGCGCCTCGCCTTCCGTCAGCCGGCCCTGCGGCAGCGGCCGCCGCCGCGTCCTCACCATTTGCACGTCGATCCGCGCGTCGAGCACGTGATTGATCACGGCCGCCGACGACGCGGCGAGCCCGATCCCCAGCGTGCCGAACACCAGCGGCACGGCACCTGGCCAGCCCGGCACGGCCAGCAGCATGCCGACCACCGCAGTGAACACGATCAGGATGACGACCCGCGGCTTCGTCAATTCGTAGTAGGCGCGCCATTCGGCCGCCCGCGGGATGGGCCCGGCGCTCAAATGCTTCAACAAGGCATCAACCGATTTGCGAGACCTCGAGCAGGTGCTCGATGTCATCGACCATGTCGCCCGGCGCTATGTCCGGAGAAAAATACATCACCAGGTTTCCCAGTGGATCGATGAGGAACAGCCCGCCGGACGTGAGCCGCTGCGGTCGCTTTTCCGTCAGCAGCCGCGCCAGTCCGGGATCGTGGAACACCGCCAGTCCGGCATGCTCTTCCTCGAGAAAGACTCTATCCGGCGCCTCATCCCCGTGCAAGAACACGCGCTGGACGCGATCCATGTCGGGGCCCAGCATGAGGCGCGACTGGCGCAGCCGGAAGAGCGCCGCACGGCAGCTTTGCGCGCACTGGCCCTCGTGCGCGTAGACCAGCAGCCAGTGCTCGTCCGACAGCGCGGCGGCTTCCGAGCCCGGGAGCCGTTCCCGGACGTTCACGATCGGCTCGAGTAGCGTGCCGTGGTTGGTGCGGCCTTCCGGCACCAGCGCACCATTGCCGTAATACATCCAGGAGGCAATCAACAACGGCAGCGCAAACATCGCCGCAACCAGCAGGAACGGCACCAGCCCGCGCGGGAGCCCCTCTCGCTCGCCGCTCATCGCCGGGGCCGCCTTTTGCGGTAGACGAGCACGGTCACCACGACCACCGCGATGGCGAGCGCAAACCACTGGAAGGCATACGCAATATGGCGCGAGGGTCCCATCGTCCGCGGCTCCCAGCGGCGCACGAGCCCGCTCTCGGGATCGGGGTCGGCGAGCAGGACGTACGGCAGCACCGGCCCTTGCAGCGCCCCCGCCAGCTCATCGACCGTCGGGTACGTCGCGAGCCGCGGCCAGCCGCCGCCCGCTTGCAGGGCCGTCCCGGGCCGGATGCCGACCCGCGGCAGCCGCCCCGCGCGCCCTTCGATCGTGCGCGGCGCGTCCGCGATGCCGATAGCCGGCAGCTCGCCATCCGGCCGCCGCGGCACCCAGCCGCGGTTGACGAGCAGGAGCGGTCCTCCACCGTCGAGCTCGAAGGGCGTGATGACGTAAAAACCCAGCCGCCCGTCCTGCACGATGTTGTCGATCAGGAACTGCCGCTCATCCAGGAAGCGGCCCGTTGCCCGGATGTGCCGGTAGAGCGATGGCTCGGCAGCGGCCGTTATCTCGACGGTTGCGCTCTCCCTGTTGAAAGAAGCCTGCAACGCACGCTTCTGCTCCGCGCGATCGAGCTGCCAGAAGCCGAGACCGGTGAACAGCACGACGAGCGCGAGCGCGGCGAACGGCGGCAGGAGCCGCGTGGCGATGGTGGTCCGGGACGTTGGCGTATTCACTATACTGTCGGGAAACCGCGGCGTTCGGGACCGCTCTTTGATGAAACTCGTTGTATTGGCCATGCTGGCGGCCATCGTCGTCAGCCTCGGGGCCGGGCTGTTCTTCCTGTACCGGGACCAGGACGGTTCGACCCGCGTCCTGAAGGCGTTGAAGATCCGCGTTGCGCTCTCGATCGCCCTGATCGTGCTGCTGGTCGTCGCCTACAGCCTCGGCTGGATGGCTCCGCGGGGCTGATCCGGCTGCGCTGCGGGCGCATCAATCGCCGCTGTCGCCGTGAGACGGGCTCCTACATCCAGTATACGAACACGTAGAGGGCGATCCACACCACGTCGACGAAATGCCAGTACCAGGCCGCCGCCTCGAAACCGAAGTGGTGGCGCGGCGTGAAATGGCCGCGCATGACGCGCAGCCACATGATCGTCAGGATGATCGCGCCGAGGGTCACGTGCAGACCGTGAAAGCCGGTCAGCATGAAGAACGTGGAACCGTAAATGCCCGTGGTCAGCTTCAGGTTCATCTCGGTGTAGGCGTGTATGTATTCCGCGCCCTGCAGGTAGATGAAGGTAAAGCCGAGCAGGAAGGTGAGCGCCAGGAAAATCTTGAGGAACAGCCGGTTACCCTGCTGCAGCGCGTGATGCGCAATCGTCACCGTCACGCTGCTCGACAAGAGGACAGCCGTATTGAGGAGCGGCAGCCCGAACGGCTCCATGGGCTGGAACTGGCCGCCCACGTCGCCCGGACCGTTGGTCGGCCAGACCGCCTCGAAGCCGCTCCAGAGGAACAGGTTGGTAAAGAAGTTGTTGCTTTCGCCCCCCAGCCACGGCACGGAGAAGAAGCGGGAATAGAACAGGGCGAAGAAAAACGCCGAAAAGAACATCACTTCGGAGAAGATGAACCAGAACATGCCCATGCGGAAGGACATGTCGACCTGCGAGTTGTAGCGACCGGCGAGGCTCTCCGAAATGACCTTTCCGAACCAGCCGAACAGCATCACGACGATGACGGCAACGCCGGTCCACATGACCCAGAAGCCGAAGTCGTCGCCGTTCAACCAGTGCGAGGCCCCGAACATCAGCAGGAACAGGCCGATCGAGCCGATGATCGGCCATTGGCTGCCATGCGGCACGTAGTAACGGTCTTCGTGAGTGGCTTCAGCAGGTGTCATGAGAATTCCGGTCGCGTGTCAGGTGTTCGGGATCATCGCGCGGACGCCGTGCTTCCGGAGGCGTCCGCCAACTGGTTCGTGTCGAACAGGGTATACGACAAGGTGATCGTGTCGAAGTACTCGGGCAGGTCCCGGTCGACGACGAAACGAACCAGGAGCTCGCGTTCCTCGTTCGGCGCGAATTCCTGGGTCGTGAAGCAGAAGCATTCCAGCTTCTTGAAGTACTCCGCCGCGCCGGAAGGCGCGATGCTCGGCACCGCCTGCGCAATCTGCCGATGGCCGCTCAGGTTTTCGGCAACGAACATCGCTTCGTAGATGCCCCCCGGGTGCACGCTCATTCCGGGCGCTTCCGCCTCGAACGTCCACGGAGCGGCCTGGTGAACCGTCGTGACGAATTCGATATCGACGCTGCGGTCCATCTCCGGCGCCGCGACCGCGGTTACCGGCGTCTCGTTGGTGCGCCCGCCCAGCCCCGTAATCTCGCAGAACACGCTGTAAGCGGGCACCAGCAGGTAACCGAACCCGAACATGCCGACGGCGACTGCCGCCAGCCGGATGGCCAGCCAGCCCGTGCTTTCCTGCCTGTTCTCCTCGCTCACCTCAGGACCTCAGCATGACGAGCAGTATGAAGCCGAAAAAAATGCCTACCGCGACCGCCGCCAGGATCAGCGCGGTCTTGCGCACGTTCCCCGGTGACGAACGCGGTTCACGCGTCACGAGAACGCGTCTGCCGACGACACTTTCGGCGGCACCTCGAAGGTGTGATGCGGCGCCGGCGACGGCACGGTCCATTCGAGACCCTTCGGGTGATCCCATACTTCGCTGGTCGCGCGTTTGCCCTTGCCGCGCACCGCCCGGATCACGATATAGACGAACAGCAGTTGCGCGAGGCCGAAGCCGTACGCACCGATGCTTGAGATCGCGTTGAAATCGGCGAACTGCACCGAGTAATCCGGAATGCGCCGGGGCATGCCGGCGAGGCCGACGAAATGCATCGGGAAGAACAGCACGTTCACGAAAATAGCCGACAACCAGAAATGCAACTGTCCGAGCTTTTCGTTGTACATCGTGCCCGTCCATTTGGGCAGCCAGTAGTAGACGGCGCCGAGAACGGCGAATACCGACCCCGGCACCAGCACGTAATGGAAATGCGCCACGACGAAATAGGTGTCGTGGTACTGGATGTCCGCCGGCACGATCGCCACCATGAGCCCGGAGAAGCCGCCGATCGTGAACAGCACCACGAAGGCGATTGCGAACAGCATCGGCGTCTCGAACGTCATCGCTCCGCGCCACATGGTCGCGGTCCAGTTGAAGATCTTCACGCCGGTCGGCACGGAAATCAGCATCGTCGCGAACATGAAGAAGAGCTGGCCCGTGAGCGGCATGCCGACGGTGAACATGTGATGCGACCAGACGACGAACGACAGGAACGCGATGCAGGCCAGCGCGTACACCATCGAGTCGTGCCCGAACAAAGGCTTCCTGGCGAAGGTCGGGATGATCTCGGAAATCAGCCCGAACGCCGGCAGGATCATGATGTAGACCTCGGGGTGCCCGAAGAACCAGAAGATATGCTGGTAGAGCACCGGGTCGCCGCCGCCCGCGGCAAGAAAGAAGCTGGTGCCGAAGAACTGGTCGGTCAGGAGCATCGTCACGGCGCCCGCGAGCACCGGCATGACGGCGAGCAGCAGGTAGGCCGTGATGAGCCACGCCCAGACGAACAACGGCATCTTCAACAGCGACATGTCCGGCGCGCGCAGGTTGAGCACGGTCACGATGATGTTGATCGCACCCATGATGGAGGAGAGCCCCATCAGGTGGATGGAGAAGATGAGAAACGGAAATGCGTCGCCCGTCTGCAGCACGAGCGGCGGGTACATCGTCCAGCCGCCCGCGGGTGCGCCGCCCCGCATGAAGAAGGTCGACAGCAGGAGGGTGAAGGCGAACGGCAGGATCCAGAACGACCAGTTGTTCATGCGCGGCAGCGCCATGTCGGGCGCGCCGATCATGAGCGGGATCATCCAGTTGCCGAGCCCGACCATCGATGGCATGACCGCGCCGAAAATCATGATCAGCGCGTGCATGGTCGTGAGCTGGTTGAAGAACTCCGGCAGCATGAACTGCAGGCCGGGCGAGAACAGCTCGGTGCGGATGAGCAGCGCCAGCGTGCCGCCGATGAAGAACATGGTCAGGCTGAAGACAAGGTACATCGTGCCGATGTCCTTGTGATTGGTCGAGAACACCCACCGCCGCCAGCCTTTCGGCGGGCCGTGATGTTCGGCGGCGTGCGCGCCTGCCACTGCAGTTGTCATTCTTCCTCTCCGGCGGCCGTTGCGGGCGCCGCCTCCTCGGCCCGGGCCGCCACCCAGGTTTTGAACTCCGCGGGCTCGACGACGTGCACGACGACCGGCATGTAGCCGTGATCGACGCCGCAAAGCTCGGCGCATTGGCCGCGATACGTGCCCGTTTGCTCGGGGCGAAACCACATCTGGTTCATGAAACCGGGAATGGCATCCTTCTTGATGGCCAGTGCGGGCACCCACCACGCGTGGATGACGTCCTTCGACGTCAGCAGCACCCGCACCTTCGCGCCCTTCGGCACCACGAGCGGTTTGTCGACGTCGAGCAGGTAGTTCTCGACGGTGGCCGGGTCGATGCCGGAGCCCTTGCGCCGCGCGGCATTGCTCTCGGCGGCGAGCGTGCTGAAGAATTCCACGCCCAGGTCCGGGTACTCGTAATGCCAGCGCCACTGGTAGCCGGTGATGACCACGGTCAGGTCCGGGTCCTGGGTGTATTCGAGCTTGACCAGTGTCTCGGCGGCCGGCACCGCCATGATCAGCAGGATGATGACGGGGATGGCGGTCCACACCACCTCGAGCTTGCCGTTGTGCGCGAACTGTGCCGCCTGGTGTCCGCGCGACTTGCGATGCTTGAAGATCGTATAGGCCATCGTGCCGAACACGACGATGCCGATCGCGACGCACCACCAGAACACGTGCATGTGCAGGCGCCACGTCTCATGGCTCATGTCCGTGATGCCCTTGGGCATGTTGATCGCCCAATCCGCGCAGGCCGGGCCGGCGAGGCAGAACACCGCCAAACCCAGAATCAGTTTTCTTTTCATCAGTAGATCACCCTGCGGGCGTCGTTCCCTTCAATGCCCTTGACCGGGATACACACGCGGCTTCGCGCGCGGACCGTGCGGCTCATGAAATATTTCGACGTGCTGCTGTTTCATGATTCATGACCGGCGCGTGCCTACCTCGCCGTCGGATTCCGCCTCCCGGCTGAAATCAATGCTTTTTCAGGGTGTCGAATCGGGATGCCGCTGACCAACAAATCCAACCCAGCGCCAGGCGTTTCTCTCGCTCGCATCGCTCGCCAGCTTTCCTGGCGGGGCACGCCGGTCAAAAGCCAGCGCAGTGTACTTGAAGAGTCCCGGGGCTTGCAAACCACACGCTTTGGCGTGAGCGCGCGCGAAACGATTCAGATCATGCGCTTACACCGATGTCTTTTAACCCGCACTCACCGCCGGCGGCGCCCGATATCGGCGACGTCCAGCCGGAATTCGTGTCCCGACCCGGCAGCGGGCGGCGGGCCGCTTCCCCAGGCGTGCCCGAACACGAGCTCCAGGCGCAACGGTAAGCCGTCGTTGCCGAACCGCCTTTCGAGCGCTGCCCGCATCCGCGCGAAACGCTGTTTGCCAGTGAGCGTACGCCGCCGGCCCAGGAGGCAATTACGCGCTCCCGCATTGGTGAGGTCGTGCATGAGCGCGTCGCCGCTCCGGTAGGCGACGGTGAGGTAGTCGACGTCGACGACCGGGTCGCGCAAGCCGGCCCGCACCACGAGATCGCCGATGTCGTGCATGTCAGGGAACGCGTTGACGTGCTCATCCGCGTCCACTTCCGCCCAGGCCTCGCGCAGCTCGCGCAGGCTGTCCGGGCCGAGCGTGGAGAATGCAAAAAGCCCTTCCTTGCGCAGCACGCGGCGAACCTCGGTCAAAAAACCCGGGGGATCGATGCTCCACGGGAGGAGCATGTTCGCGAACACGAGATCGATGCAACCGTCGGCGAGCGGCAGTTGCGTGACGTCGGCCTGCAGTTCCGAGATGCGCGCGAACCGCGAGCGGCTTGCCCGGGCTTTCCGGAGCATGGCGATAGAGAGGTCCAGGCTGACGACGTGGCTTTTGCGCCAGGTCTTTGCCAGGGCGCGGCTCGCGGCACCCGCGGCCGCGCCGGCGTCCAGCACGCGTTCGACCGTGAGCGTCATCGGGACCAGCCGCTCGAGCAGCCCGGCCGCGGCGTGCCGGTGCACGAAATCGGCGCTCTCGAAGCCGGCGGCCGCGCCGTCAAAACGGCGGCGCACGTCGCGGCGGTTCAACGCTCCGGGTCGGGAATCAGGGTGCACCGGCCTATCATGCCAATTCCGGGCGCTTCGCGGGATTTTGCCGGCAGCGGCGCCGCGGCGCGGCGCTCATATTCGTTGCATGCGAGCCGCTGTCCTTGCAAGCGCAGTCGTCGGCCGCCTCACGGGCGCGCTGTTTCCCGATTATTGCGTGTTGTGCGGTGCCGCGGCGGAAACCCGCGGACTGTGCACGCGCTGCCTCCTCGACCTGCCGCGCATCCGGAATGCCTGCGGCCGCTGCGCCGTGCCGCTGCCGCGCGGTGGCGAATGCGCCGATTGCGCGCGGCGGCCCCCGCCTTTTGTCGCCGCGCGCGCGGCGTTGTCCTGGGCATTCCCGGTGGACGCCGCGTTGAAGGCGCTGAAATTCCGGCGCCGGCTGCACTACGTTCCTGCCTTTGCCGGGCTGCTCGCGCCCCTCCTCGCCGAAAGCTTCCCGGGCGTGGATGCACTCGTACCGGTACCGCTGCACCGCTGGCGTCACGCCACGCGCGGGTTCAACCAGGCACGGGAGCTCTGCCGGCCACTGGGGCGCACAACCGGGCTGCCGATCGACCGGCAGGTCCGGCGCATCCGGCGCACCCCGCCGCAAGCCGGGCTCGATGCCGCGGCGCGCCGGCGCAACCTGCGCGGCGCCTTTGCGGTCAGCGGCCGCTTGCGCTGCCGCCATCCCCTGATCATCGACGACGTGATGACCACCGGCGAAACCTGCCGCCAGCTCGCGGCGGTCCTGCTGGACGCCGGTGCGGACACCGTGAGTGTCCTCACCGTCGCCCGCACGGCTACACCTTTGCAGGAGCCCGTCTCACGGGCGACACCGAGGGCGGGCGCCGCGCGGGAGCCGATCCCCGGTGCCCGGTCAACGGCCGGTCGCCCGTGAGACGGGCTCCTACAGGATCGGGCGGAACGTATAGTCCAGGACGATACCGGCGAACACGGTCATGCCGATGTAATGGTTGTGCAGGAAAGCCTTGAAACAGGCTTCCGGATCGCGTCCCCGCGCCAGCCACTGGTGATAACCCATCAGCACGCCGACGA
>DASSBS010000164.1:0-6229 GCA_035698445.1 Woeseiaceae bacterium | reverse complement strand
GCTGGCGGTGTACATGTCGAGCACCGCTGTCAGTGAATCGGGGTTCTGGAGATAGCTGCGCCAGGCGTTATCCAGATATACCTGCATGCCCTCGGAGCCGGGGAATCCGACGGAGAGGTGCAGTGTGTCGAGGTGCTCGATCTCTGCTTCGGGAAGTTTTGACTGAAGCTGTCGAATGTAGCTGTCCGCGAACTCCTGCGGCTCCAGCATTCGCGGATCGCCGGCGGCAATGACCGACAGCAGGAAGAGCGCCAACGCCGCAATAAGCTTGTGCATGTCCGTCCCCGCTCGAATATACAGAGAGGCAGTGTAGAGAACACGGAGATCGCAGACCGTGACAAGTGTCGGGATCAGCCAGACTGCTTGCTCAATCCCTTGATCCCCTATTCGGAGCGCTCAATGCCGGAGCGCCCGGACGCTGGACGCCACTGGGGGATGTGACGCTCGTCGGTGCCGGGCGACGGCCCGCCGGGAACCGACAACCACGCGACCAAACCGCTGAGCGCCGCGAGCGCGCCGCAAACGATGGCGAGCACGCGGAACGTCGCAACGTAGGCCGATGCCACGGCGCCGGATACGGCGGCTACAACGGGCGCCGGCGCGCCGCGAGGCGCCTGCAGTTCCGCGAGCTGCGACGAGCGCTGCTCGAGATTCCCGATAAGCGGCGCCGGCACGCCTTGGGCCTCGAGCTCGCTCACCAACCCATCGCCGAACCGCGAGACGGCTACCGCCGTCAGCGCCGCGATCGCGATGACGCCGGCGACCCTCGCCGCCGTATTGTTCACGCCGGAAGCAAGGCCCGCCTCGTCGGCACCCACGGAGCTCATGACGACCGTCGTCAGGGGCGCCACGGCCAGTGTCATGCCGATGCCGATCAGCAGGATGCCGGGCAGGAAGCCGGTGACGTACGCCGCGTCCGCCCCGGGAATCGCGAGGGCGGCGAAGCCGGCGGCGGCGACGATCGGCCCCGCGGTCAGGTATGCCCGCCGGTTCCCCTTCCGGATCCGGTCGCCCGCGAAAGTCGACCCGAACCCCATGATCAGGCTGAACGGCAGGAATGCCGCGCCGGCCTCTGTCGCCGAGTATCCCTGCACCTGGATGAGGTTGAACGGCAGGAAGAACAGCGTGCCGTTCAACGCGCTGTAAAGGAGGAACGTCATCGCGTTGGCGCCGCTGAACACGGGCGAACGGAACAGGCGGAGCGGCAACATCGGCGCGCGGGAGCGATGCTCGCGCCACAGGAATGCGGCACCGGACAGAGCGGCGAGCGACAGGATAATCATCCGTTCGATGCCGCTTGCCGGCGCGACGAGGCCATAGATCAGCAGGCCGAGGGCCGCGACCAGCGCCAGCGCGCCCGGGTAATCCAGCCGCTCCCGGTCCTGCACCGGGCTGACCGGCACGCGCCACCAGCAGATCGCCAGGGTTATGCCGGCGAGCGGCACCACCAGCAGGAACACCGCCGGCCAGCCCCACTGGTCGACCAGCCAGCCGCCGAGCACCGGACCGAGCGCGGTGGTGAGCGCCGAGGCGCCCGCCCAGGTGCCGATGGCCCGGCCCCGCTCGTGCTCCTCGAAGTGGCTGCCGACGAGCGCGAGGCTCGCCGGCACCAGCAGCGCCCCGCCGATCCCCTGTAGCAGGCGCGCGGCGATGAGCAGCGGCATGGACGGTGCAAACGCCGCGACGAGCGCCGCGAGGCCGAACACCGCGGTGCCGATCATGAAGATACGGCGCAGCCCGTAGCGATCCCCGAGCGAGCCGCCGATCAGCATGAACGACCCGAGCATCAGCAGGTAGGCATTGACGACCCACTGCACGCCCAGCGAGGTGGTTTCCAGGTCCGACTGCAGGGCCGGCAGGGCGAGATTGACGACCGAGCCCTCGATGAACGCGAGGCTGGAGCCGAGGATCGCGGTCGCGAGCACCCATGGTTTGTCGCGCTCGGGACAGGGGATCGTCCGCTCGCGCGCCGCGGCTGCCTCGTCGCAGGGTTGCCGGCTGCCGTAGGCGATGGACATGCGCGTGCTCCGCCGCTGGGGTCGTTGCAGTGTGCCATATCCCGCGATCGATGGACTTTTGCGCCATCGGCATTGCCTGACTTAGACTCCACGGCCATGCATGACGAGCTCAAAGTTCTGGACATTGTAAGCAAACGACTCGCAATGCTGCGCTTGCCCTGCATCAGGCAACAGGAATCAAAGTCGACCTGATCGTGCGCAAGAGTGCCGAATACCGTCAGGTCGAGTTTGCTCGCCGACAGCCGGTTGCGAAATGAACGATACCGCGCCAAAGGTCGAGCTTATGGTTCGGGAGCGCTACAAACAGATGACTCCCGACGAAAGGGTCAGGATTGCCGCCTCGATGTTCGACGCCGCCCGCGCTATCGTGCTGTCTTCGCTCCCGGCTGATCTGAGCCCACGGGATCGGCGCCTCGCCGTCGCGCGACGCTTCTATGCCGGCGAGTTGCCGGAAGCCGCCCTGATCGCTCACGCGGAATGGTCGCCGGACAGCGACAATCTGGATTGCGAGTTTCCGGAGAAGAACCGTTGACAGAGGCTGGCACCGGTGTGGCAAGCGTGGCTTCAGGAGCGCTTCCCGATGCCGACGTAAGCGAGCACGGTTCCATTCGCGCGCCGTTCGGAATAGAGTTGCCCGACTACGACCAGGGGGAAGGCCGATGTCGGCACGCAAGTCGACGATTCCAAGCGTGCCCGTGCACGGGTTGCTGTTTCACGCACTGATTGCGCTGTGTCTCGCGACCGGCGCGTACGCGCGCGCCGATACCGCCGATGCCGCCGCGCAAACGGCCGGTCAACACTCGCCGGAATACGCGCGCCTGCAGCGCGAGGCGCAGAACGTCACGATCACGCGCGATGACTGGGGCATCCCGCACATCCACGGCAAGACCGATGCCGACGCGGTCTTCGGGATGATCTACGCGCAGTGCGAGGACGACTTCGAGCGCGTCGAAATGAATTACCTGACCGCGCTCGGCTGGACCGCGCAGGCGCAAGGCAAATCGGCCCTCTGGGCGGATCTCCGTTACCGGTTGTTCATCGATCCGGCGGTGCTGAAGCAGGATTACGCCAAAAGTCCGGTCTGGCTCCAAAAGCTGATGAATGCCTGGGCCGACGGGATGAACTGGTATCTCGCATCCCACCCGGAGGTGCAGCCGAAAGTCATCACGCATTACGAGCCGTGGATGGCATTGTCTTTCACCGAGGGCAGCATCGGCGGCGACATCGAGCGCGTCGACCTGGCTGAACTGGCGAAGTTCTATGGCGCCGATGCCGCGGCTACGCTGGCGCTGGCCGGAACGGAACCCCCGACCTGGCACGAGCCCACCGGCTCCAATGGCATCGCGATCGCGCCGAGGCTCACCGCCGGCGGCAACGCGTTGCTCCTGATCAACCCGCACGTCACCTTCAACTTCCGCACCGAATCGCACATGTCGAGCGACGAGGGACTCGATGCCTACGGAGCTTCGACCTGGGGCCAGTTTTTCATCTACCAGGGTTTCAACCGGCATATCGGCTGGATGCACACTTCCACCGGAGTCGATGCTGTCGACGAGTTCGCCGAAACCGTCGTGAAGAAGGACGGCAAGCTCTTCTACCGCTATGGCAAGGACCTGCGTCCGGTCACGACGCGCGAGATCACCGTGGAGTATCGCGAGGACGACGGTTCGATGGGCTCGCGAACTTTCACCGCGTATTTCACGCATCACGGCCCGATCGTCCGCAGCGAGAACGGCAAGTGGATCGCACAAGCGCTGATGAACCGGCCGATTCCCGCGCTGGAGCAAAGCTGGCTGCGCACCAAGGCGACGGATTACGCGAGCTATAAAAAGGTCGCGGAACTGAGGGCCAACTCCTCCAACAACACCCTCTTCGCCAGCGACAAGGGAGAGATCGCGTTTCTCGTCCCGCAGTTCATCCCCAAACGTGACGATCGTTTCGATTACCTGAACCCGGTGGACGGCAGCGATCCGGCGACCGACTGGCAGGGCATGACGCCGCTCGATGAAATGCCGAATGTCGTGAATCCGCCGAACGGCTGGGTGTTCAACACGAACAACTGGCCCTGGTCCGCCGCCGGCACGCACAGTCCGAAGCGTGCGGATTTCCCGCAGTACATGGACAGCTTCGGCGAGAACGCACGCGGCATCCACGCCATCCGCATGCTCACGGGGGCGACCGACTTCACCAAGGCCAGCCTGATCACCGACGCGTTCGACCCGTACCTGCCCGCGTTTGCGCGCCTGGTTCCGATCGTGGTCGAGGATTACGACGCGCTGCCTGCGAACGATGCCGTGAAAGCGAAGCTGGCCGGTCCTGTGGCCGTGCTCCGCCGCTGGAATTACCGCTGGGGCAGCGCTTCGATCCCCACCTCGGTCGCGGTGTTCTGGGGCGACACGCTGTGGAACGAAGTCCGCGACGCCGCCGAAGCCAGCGGTATCGACGCCCACGCCAGGAACATGCGGGTGCTGGATTACATCGCCGACAAGGCGACCGCGAAACAGCGGCTAACCGCACTGGCGGAAGCGGTCGACCGGTTGCAGCAGGATTTCGGACACTGGGGCACGCCATGGGGCGAGATCAACCGTTACCAGCGCCTCGATGATTCGCCGGCCCCGCGCTTCGACGACAGTAAACCCAGCATCGCGGTGCCGTTCACCTCGTCGCGCTGGGGTTCGCTCGCCTCGTCCAGCGGTCACCGCTGGCCCGGCACGAAGAAGTATTACGGCAACTCCGGCAACAGCTTCGTCGCCGTGGTCGAGTTCGGTCCGAAGGTCAGCGCGCGCGCCATCCACGTGGGCGGCCAGAGCGGCCACGCCGATTCACCGCACTTCACCGACCAGAAGGAGCGCTATGTCACCGGCAACCTGCGCACGGTTTATTTCTGGCCGGAGCAACTGAAGGGCCACACCGAGCGTGTCTACCATCCCGGCATGTAGCATCACGGACGAGCTGCGCATTGTCGAACATGCGGCGACCATGGAGACCGCCTTGATCCAGGCCATCCAGCGCGAGCAACACCAACCCTGGCTGGCGAAGAACCAGGCTGCGATCGTCGCTTACAACGACCGTGTCGAGGCGGACGGCGTGTTCAGCGACAGTCTGCGGCGTTACGCACGATAATCCGGATCGCCAACCCCACGCCCGTGGTCGAGAACGGATTGGCCGCTTGCCTCGCGCCGTCGCGATCGGCAATATAACGCTTGTTATAACCGATGCGAGACCGCAATGAAACTCAAGATCACCACCGTCGGTAATTCCGCCGGCGTCATTCTGCCGAAGGATCTGCTGTCGCGCCTGCGCCTGCAAAAAGGCGACGAGCTGTTTGCGGTGGAAACGCCGGACGGCGTCCGGCTCACCGTATTCGACCCCACGCTGGCCGAACAGATGGCAGTGGCCGAAAAGGTCATGCGCGAGCGCCGCAGCTTGCTGCACAAGCTGGCGAAATAACGCCTGATGATCGTCTGGATCGGGAAAACGCTCGCCCTCGCCGTCCACGACCGCCAGCTCGCAGAGCACGGCGGCAGTGCCGGTGTGCGCGACGCAAAGTTACTCGACTCCGCTCTCGCCCGTCCGCCGCAATTACATGCCTACGGTGAGCCCGTGCCGGATCTCGCCGATCTCGCCGCCAGCCTGGCGTTCGGCCTTGCGCGCAACCATCCGTTCGTGGACGGCAACAAGCGCACCACCGCCGTGATCTGCGAAACCTTCCTCATGCTCAACGGCGCGACACTGCATGCGGACGATATCGAGCTGTACCCGCTGTACCTCGCCCTTGCCGAAGGCGCGCTGCCGGAGAGCGATTTCGCCCACTGGCTGCGCCAGCACATTACCCAGACCGCGGACAAGCACATTCACGAGGAGCGGGCGCGCCACGCGCGTTGAGCGTCGGCAGGATCTCCTTTACTGCTCTCAAACAACGCGACTTGATTTCCGCTGCAGAACCGCCAAATCCGCGGGGTGTCTCCGTCCCCGACCGGTACAGCCGCCAACGGCACGCCGCCCTCCGAGCCTGAAACTCCCGGCACGATCCGCCGGTTCTTCGGCGTGTTCCGCTACAGCCGGCGGGCGCTCGAGCTGGTCTGGAGCACGAACCGCACCCTGACGATCGCCTTTGCGCTCCTGACGCTGCTGGCCGGCGTGCTGCCCGCGGCGGTGGCCTTTATCGGCCAGCTCATCGTCGACGGCGTGGTGGCGGCGATTGCGCAGTC
>DASSBS010000163.1:0-57488 GCA_035698445.1 Woeseiaceae bacterium | reverse complement strand
GTCCGGCCCGTCCCGCGGGCGATCAGTCCGGCAACGCCGCGTCGCCCGTGGGACGGGCTCCTACAGGCGAACGGAGCGCGTAGGAGCCCGACCCACGGGCGACGCGGCGGCCGGCACCGGGATCGCCGCCGCGAATTAGCCGAGCCCGCTCCCATCTGGTAGCGTTCTCCCTACAAAAGCCACCATAACGCTCCCTTGAACGAACCCCCGAACGCCTCCCGCGCGCACCGCCGCCGGCTCCTCGCCCTTGTCGTCGCGGCAGCCCTCTTCCTGCTGGTCCTGCTCTCGCCGACACCGGCAGGCCTGCCGCCTGCCGGCTGGCGCGTCGCCGCGGTGGTCGTGCTGATGGCGGTGCTCTGGATGACGGAAGCGGTGCCCCTCGCGGCGACCGCGCTCCTGCCGCTCGTGCTGTTCCCGCTGCTCGGCGTCGCGACCGTCGATACCGTGGCGGCGCCCTATGCCAATCCGCTGATCTTCCTGTTCCTCGGCGGCTTCCTCATCGCGCTCGCCATCGAGCGCTGGGGCCTGCACCGCCGGATCGCCCTGAACGTGCTGCAGGCCGTTGGCGCCCGCGAAGATTTCCAGGTCGGCGGCATCATGCTCGCGACCGCGGCCGTCAGCATGTGGGTGAGCAACACGGCGACAACCCTCATGATGCTGCCGGTCGCGCTGTCGATCGTGCCGCGCGATGCGGGCGGCGAGGTGGATCCGGAGCGCCGCGAATTCGCCGCGGCATTGCTGCTGGCGGTGGCTTACGGCGCCAGCGTCGGCGGCGTCGCGACGCTGGTGGGCACGCCGCCCAACGCGCTCTTCGCCGGCTTCATGCTCCAGAACTACGGCGTCGAGATCGGCTTCGGGCAATGGATGCTGATCGGCGTGCCGGTGTCGCTCGCCATGCTTGCGATCACGTGGCTGCTCCTGACCCGCGGCCGGTTCGCCGTGCGGCGCGTGGAACGACCCGGCGCGCGCGCCGCGATTCGCGATGCGCTGGCGGAGCTCGGGCCGGCTTCGAGCGCCGAGAAACGCACGGCGATCGTGTTTGCGGTCACGGCGGCACTGTGGCTGTCGCGGCCGTGGCTCGAGCAGGGGTTCCCGTCACTGTCCGACACGAGCATTGCGATCGCGGGCGCGCTGTCGTTGTTCGTCGTTCCCTCCGGCCTGCAGAAAGGGGAGCATCTGCTGGACTGGCGTTACGCGGAGCGCCTGCCTTGGGGCGTGTTGCTGCTTTTCGGCGGCGGACTGACGCTCGCGAGCGCGGTTGCGGACTCCGGGCTCGCCGCCTGGATCGGTGACCAGCTCACTGCGTTCGATACCTGGCCGCTCGTCGTCCTGGTGGCGGTCGTGGTGCTGCTGATCACCTTGTTCTCGGAGCTTGCGAGCAATACCGCGACGGCGGCGACGTTCCTGCCGGTCGTCGCGGCGCTGGCGACGACCGTCGGCGAGGACCCGATACGCCTTGCCGTCCCCGCCGCGCTCGCCGCGAGCTTCGGCTTCATGCTGCCGGTCGCGACGCCGCCGAACGCGATCGTGTTCGGTAGTGGCCACGTCAGCGTCGGGCAGATGCTGCGCGCCGGCATCTGGCTCGACGTGCTGGGCGCCGGCGTGCTCATCGGCAGCGTGTACCTGCTGGCGCGGCCGGTATTCGGGGGGTGAAACCGCCGTTGAGCATGGGCTCCAACCTGGCGCTCATTCGCGCTACATTCGCGTTTTCCTGATGCCGGAGACTTTGCCCTGACCTCCGTAAACACCGTGGCGGTTCCACCCGCAGCCGCGGCACTCGAGCTGCCGCAACCTTATCTCCTGTTCCTCGGGGACGTGTCCGCGGCAGCCAATGCGAAAACCGCCTTCGGGTTGCGCGACTGGGCGCGCGAGCGCTGCGTCGGCGAGTTCGGCTGTGCCGGCCTCCAGGTCACCACGGGGCTGCCGTACCTGCGGCCGGCCGACGCGCGTGCGCGCGGCGCGCGGGCGATGGTCATCGGTATCGCGAACGCGGGCGGCAGAATTCTCGAGAGCTGGATGCCGGGCATCGTCGAAGCGCTGGAGGCGGGCCTCGACATCGTGAGCGGCATGCACGCCCGCCTGGACCGGCTGCCGCCGCTCCGGGCAGCGGCCGCGCGCACCGGCCGGCGCCTGATCGACGTGCGGGTTCCGCCGGCCGCGATCCCGACTGCCACCGGGCGCAAGCGCTCAGGCCGGCGCCTGCTGACGGTCGGCACCGACTGCGCGCTCGGCAAGAAGTACACCGCGCTCGCGCTGGCACGGGCGTTCCACGCGCGCGGTCTCGCGGCGGATTTCCGGGCCACCGGGCAGACCGGGATTCTCATCGCCGGCGGCGGCATCGCGATCGACGCCGTGGTGAGCGACTTCGCCGCCGGTGCGGCGGAGCTGCTGAGCCCGGACGCAGCCCCCGATCACTGGGACCTGATCGAAGGGCAGGGCGCGCTCACGCACCCGGCGTATGCCGCGGTGTCGCTCGCGCTCCTGCACGGCAGCCAGCCGGACGTGGTGGTCGCCTGCCACGAGCCGGGCCGCCAGGCGACGCTCGGGCTCCCGGCCTTCCCGGTCGCGACGCTGGAGGAGACCATCGAGCTGACGCTGGCGCTCGGCCGCCGCACCAACCCCGCTATCCGCTGCGCCGGCGTGGCGCTCAACACCTCCGGGCTGGCCGAGGAGGCCGCGCGCGATCTGCTGCCAGCCGAAAGCGAGCGGCTGGGACTGCCCTGCGCCGATCCGGTGCGGGGCGGCGCCGCCTTCGATACGCTGGTCGACGCCTGCCTGGCGTAGGCAGCACCCCGCCACTTCGCCGGTAAAGCAGTATTGACGCCCGTGCACTGCTCTGGTACTTTGTAATGCAAAGGACTTTGCTAATAGGGGATGACCATGACCGAGGACGATGCGAGGGCCGATCTCGCCTATATCCGCCGCCTGCTCGAAGACACGCGGCACGTCACCTGCGTGAGCGGCGGCTATTTCGTCGTCTGGGGCGTCGCCACGCTCCTGGGCTTGCTGATGACCTGGGGCTGGCTCGCCGGCAACTGGACGCTGGCGCCGCTCGTTGCCTGGAGCGGCTGCTTCGTGCTCGGGGCGGCCGCTACCTTCCTGCTGGTCCGCCGGGAGAGCCGTGCGCCGGCGCGGAGATTCGGCGGCACGCTGATCGGCGCCGTGTGGCTGTCGATGAGCATCGCCATGCTGATTATCCTGTTCATCGGCGTTGGCAGCGGCAACCTCGACGGCCGGAACATGTCCGCGCTCGCGAGCACGCTGGTGGGCGGCGCGGTGTTCATGACCGGTACGCTGGCCGGAATGGCGTGGCTGCGCAACCTGGCTTTCGCGTGGTGGGCCGGGGCTTCGGTCATGTTTGCCTGGCCGGGGGGTTACGTGCTGCCGCTCACGGGCCTGATGGTTTTGGCACTGTACGTCGTGCCCGGGCTGTTCCTGATCCGCATGCGGCGCCGCCAGAACGTCGCGGCGAGCCGTTGACTCCGGCGGTGTCCGAGTTCGATCACAACCGGCTCGACGACCTGATTCACTCGCGGATCCGCCTGGCCGTGATGGCGGTGCTCGCGGGCGTCGAGCGTGCGGAGTTCACCTTTATCCGCGACCGGGTCAACACGAGCGACGGCAACCTGAGCACGCACCTGCGCAAACTCGAAGACAGCGGCTACGTTCGCATCCGCAAGCGCTTCCAGGGGCGGAAGCCGGTGACCGACGTCGCGATGACGCCGAAGGGGCGGGAAGCGTTCTCGGCCTACATCGCCCATCTCGAGCGCCTGCTGCGGCCGCCGGAAGGTTAAAGCTCCCGGGCAAGCCGGGCCGGACGGCCGCCGCGTTCCGTTAGACCGCGCGGCGGCGCTGCGTTACCATTCGCACCGCCGTCCCGGGGGCGCCGGTGCCCCGGCGTCCGGTCACGGCTCATACCCTGCAACATTCAGTCGAGCAAGCGCGGGAATCCGCAAGCCTTGGCGCTGTCACATAGACGGCGCAGGCGCGCGGGCGCGTGACAGGGGCCGGAACAAGGAAAGAGGGCGGGGCCGGCGTGCCCCGAAACAGGTGCCACCAATGAAAAAACGCATGACCATCGCGGTCGTTCTGCTGGTGCTCGTGTTCGGCGGCATTTTTGGCTGGACCGCCATGCGCAGCTACTTCATGGGCCAGTACTTTGCGACCTTCGAGCCGCCGCCCCCGACCGTCTCGACGGCACAGGCCGAGCGCCAGCTCTGGCAGCCGCGCATCGAAGCGGTCGGGCAGCTCTCCGCGGTGCGCGGCGTCGACGTCAGCAACGAGGTGGCGGGCACGGTGAACAAAATTGCGTTTGCCTCGGGCGACGTCGTCGAGAAGGGCGCGCTCCTGGTGCAGCTCGACGATTCGATCGAACAGGCCGAGCTGCCGGGGCTCATGGCGCAGCTCGACCTCGCGCGCATGGACGTCGAGCGGACGCGCGAGCTTATCGGCCGCAACCTCACGTCCGCCGAGGAGCTCGACCAGGCGCAGAGCCAGCTCCAGCAGATGGAATCCGCGGTCGCGACGCTCAAGGCCAATATCGCGAAAAAATCCATACGGGCGCCGTTCGCCGGCACGCTCGGTATCCGCCAGGTCGATCTCGGCGAATACCTGCCGGCGGGAACGCCCATTGTCACCCTGCAGGCGCTCGATCGGCTGCACGTCGATTTTTCGCTTCCCGAAGAATTCATAAATGACGTCGCGGCGGGGCAGCAGGTGAACGTCGGCGTTGCCGCGTATCCCGGGCAGACGTTCACCGGCGAGCTGAAAGCGGTGTCGGTGAAAATCGATCCGAGCTCGCACAACTTCGCGGTGCAGGCGGTGATCGACAACCGGGACGGGCGGCTGCGGCCGGGCATGTTTGCCGACGTGGCGGTGCAGGCCGGCGCCGAGGAGGCCGTGGTCGCGGTGCCGAAGACCGCGATCAGCTATTCGCTGCACGGCGACGCGGTGTTCGTCGTGGAGAAAGCAGAAGCGCCCGAAGGCGAGCAGACCGCCCTGGTGGCGGAGCAGCGATTCGTGCGCCTGGGTGCTTCCAATGGCGAAATGGTGGCGGTGCTGCAGGGTATCGAACCGGGCGACGAAGTCGTTACCGCGGGGGCGCAGAAGCTGCGCGACGGCATGGCGGTGAATATCAATAACGAAGTCGCGCTGGTTACCGAGACGGCGGCTAGTGCGCCTCGTCGTAAATAATGCGCCATTTTCGCGAGGAGGTGCACTAGATGAATTTTACCGGCGTCTTCATCCGCCGGCCGGTGCTGGCGACGGTGGTCAGCCTGCTGATCCTCCTGATGGGGCTGCGGGCCTGGCAGGACCTGGAGCTTCGCCAGTTTCCGGAGATCGAGCAGACGCAGATCATCGTCACCACGTTTTATCCCGGCGCCAATGCCGATCTCATCCAGGGGTTCATCACGGCGCCCATCCAGCGCGCCGTGGCCTCGGTCGAAGGCGTCGATTACATCACTTCCGAGAGCCGCCAGAGCTTCAGCACGATCACCGTGAACCTGGAGCTCAATTACGATCGTTACCAGGCGTTCACCGAAGTGCAGGCCAAGGTGGCGGAGGTCAGGAACGAGCTGCCGACCTCGGCGGAGGCGCCGGTAATCCAGATGGGCCAGCGCATGGGCGCCGCGCTCATGTACATCGGCTTCTACAGCGAAGGCGCGATGACGCCCGAGCAGGTCACCGATTACCTCATCCGCGTGGTGCAGCCGCAGCTCCAGACGCTGGAAGGCGTGGCCAGCGCCGACGTGCTCGGCGCGCGCACCTTCGCGATGCGCGTCTGGCTGAACCCGGTGAAGATGGCCGCGCACGACGTGACGGCGCTGGACGTTGCGGACGCGCTGCAGGCGAACAATTACCTTGCGGCCGTCGGCGAGACCAAGGGCGAGCTCGTGTCCGTGAACATCTCCGCGGCCACCGACCTGCATGCCGCGGACGAGTTCGGTGAAATCGTCCTGCGCGAGGACGACGGCAGCCTGGTGCGGATCGAGGACGTCGCCCAGGTCGAGCTCGGCGCCGAGTCCTACGATTCATCGGTGCTGTTCACCGGTAAGCGCGCCGTGTACATCGGGATCAGCCCGGTGCCGGGTGCCAACCCGCTCGATGCCGCCGCGCTGGTGCACGAACAAATGGCACAGGTCGTCGCCAACCTGCCGGCCGGGCTCCAGGGTCAAGTCGTCTACGACGGCACGGAATACATCGAAAGCTCCGTCGACGAGGTGATCAAGACGGTGGCCGAGGCAGGGCTCATCGTGGTCGCCGTCATCTTCCTGTTCCTGGGGTCGCTGCGCGCGGTTGCCATCCCCGTGGTCACGATTCCGCTCTCCCTGATCGGCGCGATGTTCGTGATGCTGGCGCTGGGGTATTCCATCAACGTGCTCACGCTGCTCGCGATGGTGCTCGCCATCGGGCTGGTAGTGGATGACGCAATCGTCGTGGTGGAAAACATCCACCGGCACATCGAGGAGGGCCTGAGCCCGTTCGATGCGGCGCTCCAGGGCGCGCGCGAGATTGCGGGGCCGGTGGTCGCGATGTCCCTGACGCTGGCAGCGGTGTATGCGCCGATCGGCTTCCTCGGCGGCCTGACCGGGAACCTGTTCCAGGAATTCGCGTTCACGCTGGCCGCGGCGGTCCTCATCTCGGGGCTCATCGCGCTCACGCTGTCGCCGATGATGTGCTCGAAGCTCCTGCAGCCGATCGAGCAGCAGGGCAAGCTCGCGCAACGGCTGGATCACGCGTTCGAGCGGCTGAAGGGCTGGTACCAGCGCCGGCTGCACGGGGCGCTGGACACGCGTCCCGTCGTGCTGGTGGTGGCCGCGGCCGTGCTCGCGAGCTGCTTTTTCCTGTACACCAGCGCCCAGCAGGAGCTGGCGCCCATGGAGGACCAGGGATTCGTGTTCATCTCCGCGACCGGCCCGCAGAACGCGACTCACGACTACATGCAGGTGTATGCGCGGGAGATCGACTCGGCCCTGAAGAGCATTCCGGAGATGGAAGCGTATTTCATGATCAACGGCATGGGCACCGTCAACAATCTCATCGCCGGCATGATCCTCGAGCCGTGGAACCAGCGCGAGCGCTCGCAAACCGATATCCAGCCGATCGTGCAGCAGAAGCTCTCGCAAATCGCCGGCGTCGAAGCGGTGGCGATCAACTTTCCCTCGCTGCCCGGCTCGTCGGGGCTGCCGGTGCAGTTCGTGATCAACACGACGGAGTCCTATGCCGAGCTGTACGGGTATACGCAGGAATTGCTGCAGGCGGCGCAGGCCAGCGGCTTGTTCATCTTCGTCGATACGAACCTCACGTTCGACCAGCCGCAATTGCAGGTGCAGGTGAACCGCAACAAGGCCGCGGAGCTCGGCATCGACATGGCGGACATCGGGCGTTCGTTGTCGACCCTGCTCGGCGGCGGCTTCGTGAACCGCTTCAACCTCGA
This sequence comes from Woeseiaceae bacterium, assembly GCA_035698445.1. Taxonomy (GTDB): domain Bacteria; phylum Pseudomonadota; class Gammaproteobacteria; order Steroidobacterales; family Woeseiaceae; genus IDS-8. The sequence goes on along the minus strand of DASSBS010000163.1, from coordinate 50,050 downwards.
AGGCCGCGCGTACGAAGTGATTCCGCAGGTTGCCGACCGGTTCCGGCGCGACGGCAGCCAGTTGAACCAGTACTACATCCGGGCCGCGGACGGCCAGATGGTGCCGCTGTCCACCGTCGTGCAACTCACGCACGACGTGCAACCGAACCGGCTGACGCAGTTCCAGCAGCTCAATTCCGCGAACATCCAGGGCGTGATGGTGCCGGGCGTGACGCTCGGCGCCGCGCTGGACTTCCTGGAAGCGAAGGCGGCGGAGATCCTGCCGCCGGGCTACACGGTGAATTACGCGGGCGAATCGCGGCAGTTCGTCGAGGAAGGCGGCGCGCTGCTCTTCACGTTCCTGTTTGCGCTCATCGTGATTTATCTCGTGCTCGCGGCGCAGTTCGAGAGCTTCCGCGATCCGCTGATCATCCTCATCGCGGTGCCGATGTCGATCTGCGGCGCGCTCATTCCGCTGGCGATTGGAATCGCCACCGTGAACATCTTCACGCAGATCGGGCTGGTCACGCTGATCGGCCTGATCTCGAAACACGGCATCCTGATGGTCGAGTTCGCCAACAAGCTGCAGCTCGAGCAGGGGCTCGACCGCCGCGCCGCGATCGAGGAGGCCGCCGCCATCCGGCTGCGCCCCATCCTCATGACCACGGCCGCGATCGTCCTCGGCGTGCTGCCGCTGATTCTCGCCACCGGTGCCGGCGCCGAAAGCCGCTTCTCCATCGGCCTCGTCGTAGCCACCGGCATGGCGATCGGCACCGCCTTCACCCTCTTCGTCGTCCCGGCGATCTACACCCTGCTGGCAGGGGTCGAGACCCGGACCGGGGCGAGGGTGAGATTCCCGAAAACCCTCGATTGAGCCTCGAATTCCGGTATTTCTACGGTCCTGATGCTGGATCAACGTCTCAGGCGCGACAGCGGTGTCGACGGCCGGTCGCCCGTGAGACGGGCTCCTGCAAGGCAGGTGCGACTTAGGTTGATCCGACCCCCACGTTTTTGAGGCCGCGTTCGATCAGGAGGGGTTCGACGCTCGGGTCGTGGCCGGCGAACTCGCGGTACATGGCGGCCGGGTCCTCGGTGTTGCCCCGGGAGAGGATCATGTCGCGGAAGCGCTGGCCGTTCTCGCGGGTGAGGCCGCCGTGGTCCTCGAACCAGTAGTAGGCGTCGTGGTCCAGCACTTCGCTCCAGAGGTAGGAGTAGTAACCCGCGGCATAGCCGCTGTCGAAGATGTGCGAGAAATAGGTGCTGTGGTAGCGCGGCGGCACCGTGTCGAGATCGACATGGTAGCGTGCGAGCGCGGCGTCTTCGAATTCCTCGACGTTCTGCGTCGGCGCGTCGGACGGCAGCGTGTGCCAGGCCATGTCGACCAGCGCGGCCGCCAGGTACTCGGTGGTATCGTAGCCCTGGTTGAAAGTCCGGCTCTTCTGGATCTTGTCCACGAGCGACTGGGGCATCGGCTCGCCCGTCTCGTAATGCTTCGCATAATGCGCGAGCACTTCCGGCTCCAGCGCCCAGTGCTCGTTGAACTGGGACGGAAACTCGACGAAGTCCCGCGGTACGTTGGTGCCGGCCAGGGTCGGGTATTTCACGTCGGAGAACATGCCGTGCAGCGCGTGCCCGAATTCGTGGAACATGGTCTCCACGTTGTCGTACGTCAGCAGCGCCGGCTTGCCCGGTGCCGGCTTGGTGAAGTTCGCCACGTTGTAAACGACGGGCTTGGTGTCGAGCAGTCCCGACTGCGACACGAACGCGCTCATCCAGGCGCCGCCGGATTTATTGTCGCGCTTGAAATAATCGGCGTAAAACAACGCCAGCGGCTCGCCGTCGGCGTCGAACACCTCGAACACCCGGACGTCCGGGTGGTAAACGGGCAGGTCGTCACGCTCCTTGAACGTCAGGCCGTAGAGCTGGTTCGCGGCATAGAAGACGCCGTCCTCGAGCACCCGGTTCAGCTCGAAATACGGCTTGATCTGCGACTCGTCGAGATCGTATTCGGCCTTGCGCACCTTCTCCGCGTAGTAGCCCCAGTCATACGCGGTGAGCTCGAAATCCTTGCCTTCCGCGTCGATGATCTCCTGCATGCGCGCGGCCTCGGCGCGCGCTTTCGCCGTCGCCGCAGGCACGATGTCCGTCATGAGCTCGATCGCGTTCTCCGGCGTCTTCGCCATGCGCTCGACCAGCACGTAATCGGCGTAGGTCGGGAAGCCGAGCAGCCGCGCCTGGTTCGCGCGTATCTGGACCAGTTGCTGGATCAGCTCGCGCGTGTCGTTGGGCCCGCCCTGGTCGGTGCGATGTTCCGAGGCCGCCAGGAGCCTCCGGCGCAAATCGCGATTGGCAAGGGAATCGAGCGCCGGCTGCTGGGTCGTGTTCTGCAGCGGCAGGAGCCACTTGTCCTTGAGCCCGCGTGCCTCCGCGGCCTGTTTCGCGGCGGCAATCTCGGCTTCGCTCATGCCCTCGAGCATGGCGACGTCATCCACCACCACCGCGCCCGCCTTGGTCCCCTCCAGCAGGCGGTTCTGGAATTCGGTCGTGAGCTTCGATTCCTGCTGGTTCAGCTCCTTCAGGGTCTCCTTGTCGGCGGCGGAGAGCTGCGCGCCGGAGCGGATGAAATCCGTGTGCACCTCGTCCAGGAGCCGCCTCTGTTCCGGAGCCAGGTCCAGCTCATCCCGCTGCTGGTACAAAGTGTCCACGCGCTCGAACAGCGCGCCGTTCAGGTAGATCGCGTCGCGGTGCGCGGCAAGCTTCGGCGCCATTTCCTTCTGCACCTGCTGCAGCGTGTCGTTGGTGTTCGCCTGGACCACGGCGGAGAAGACCTGCATCGTTCGGCTGAGCAGCGCACCGCTCCGTTCCATCGCCTCGATGGTGTTCGCGAACGTCGGCGGCTCATCGTTGCTCGCGATTGCCTCGACCTCCTCGATCTGCCGGCGCATGCCCTCCTCGATGGCGGGCTGGAAATCCTCGTTTTCGATCAGGTCGAACTGCGGCGCGTGGTACGGCAGCGGGCTGACGGTGAAAAACGGATTCTCACCCGAAGCCGCCGCGGCGGTATCCGCGCTGCCGGCGCCGTTCTCGACAGGATCGGCCGACGGTTCCGAACAGCCGGTGAGGCCGAGCACGGCCAGGAGCAGGAAGAGGCGCGTGAATTGCATTGCGGGGGTTCCTTTTTCGTAGCGATTCCGGGCGGCAGCGGACGCGCGATCAGCCATCTGACGGGCGCTGCCGGGGGCCAGTGTATCGCATAGCGCCGTCGATCGCCCCGCGCGGGGCGGTGGGAGCCCGCGGCGTGGCGCTTGCAGCGGCGTAAAAACCCAAGCGGCGAACCGGAGGCAGCGTCGTCTAAACGACAGCAAGCCCGCCGCGGCCGGTGCCGCGGCGGGCTCGGGAGGCGCGCTAGACCCGGTGAGGCGCGAGTACCCGCGTCCGGCGCCGCGCGGCGCCGGCGAAGCCGAGCAGGCCGGCGGCCAGCAGCGCCAGCGTGCCGGGCTCCGGCACCGCAATCATGGCGTATGCGTGATTGTCGCTTTCGAAGGCGAAGCTTGTGCTCGTCAGGCGCACCGCGTCGAAGGTCGGCAGCTCGAAGAAATTGACGTAAGTGTTGGTCGACGGCGCGGTCTGGTTGCCGTTCGCGTCGCTGGGATTGATCACGCTGCTGCCCGTCCACGATTCGACGACCGAGCCGCCGAACAGGAAATCGATCGTGTTGTACGAATCGATGGAGCCCCACAGCAGGCCGAAGTAGTTCGCCGTGGTACCGAGCGTGAGCGTGGCACTGACGGGGTCGGCCAGGTCTTTCGGCACCGTCAGGTAGCCGCTGTGATCGGCGCTCAGTGTTTCCGTCACGAAGGGCGCCGCGTAAACGCCCGAATGGCTGCCCCAGACCACGCCGAAGTCACCTTCGCAAGCGCTGTACCCGCCGGCGTAGGCACAGCTTTCATAGTTGAAGTGGACCACGGTCGCGCCTTCGACGGTGGTCGTCGAAATGCCGTCGCCATCGAGCTGTGAGTCGTAGGTAATGAGCGTCGCGTTCGCCGCGGCACTCGCGCACAGCAAGGCGGCGGCCGGGAATAGGTTGATCAGCTTGCCGGACTTCATCGTTTCAGGTCTCCCTCTGGCGGCTTTGGCCGTTGAGTTTTTTTGTTCCGTCCCGCTAAATGCGAAATCCGTGCCAGCTATTGAACACCATAAAGATCAATAGGTTGCAATATAATTATGTTGAACTCGTGAGGAGGTTGTAAAGGAACTCGACGGCGGCTGCCGCGTCGGCCGACAGAGCACGTGGGTGAAAGGCGATGAGTCAGGGAGGTCAGCGGGCGAACCCCGGGGTCCCTACAATCGCGGCGACGTCTCCGCGCAGGGCACGCGATAACGGTTCGGGCATTCGATGATGCCGTCGAAGACGCGCAGCGTGCGGCGCGCGCATTCCTGCCAGCTCAGGGTTTGCGCCCGGCGGAGGCCGCGCTCCCGCATCGTGGCGCGGAGGCGCTCGCTCGCGGTAATCTCGAGCATCGCCTCGGCCATGTCGCCTTCGTCGAGCGGATTCACGAGGCGCGCGGCGCCGCCGGCTACTTCGGGGCTCGCGCAGGTATTCGGCACGATGGCGGGGCAGCCGCTCGCGAGCGCCTCGAGAATGGTAATGCCGAAGCTTTCGCACAAGGTCGCGATGACGGCGCACTGGGCCGCCTGGTAGGCGAGGTGAACGCGGTCGTTCGGCAGGAAACCGGTGAAGTAGATGTTGTCGAGCTCGCGATCGCTGAAGCCCTGCTGGCGCAGGAACGCATCGATGCCCCGGCCGACGATCACCAGCGGCAGCGTGCCGCCGCGTGCGCGATAGGCGAGCCACGCGCGCACCAGCCGAGGCGTGTTCGCGCCGGGATAGCTGCGCATCCGGCGGTCGGCGCCGTGATGCACGCGGGACAGCGTCAGGATGTACTCGTCCGGCAGCCCGTGAGCCTGCCTGAATGCCGCCAGCGCCCGGCTGTCCCGGGGCGCGTGAAAATTCGGGCCGACACCCGCGCCGCTGACGACGACGTCGGACGTGTCGATGCGCGTGTAGCGGGCGAGGTCGTCGACCGTCGCGCGGGAAATGGCCATCATGCGGGCCGCCTTGCGGCTGTACAGCGGCAGCATGAACCGGATGTACAGGTTGTCCCACCAGGGGTAGTTCCCCGGATTGATGTACCAGTCCGACCCCTGCTGCACGAACACGCAGGGGCGGCGGGTGAGGAGCGGCACGGAGAATTTCGGGTTGAAGATCAGGTCGACCTTGTACTTGCGCGCCGCCATCGGCACCAGCACCTGGTCCCACCAGAACTTGTAACGCGAAGACAGCACGCAGGCATCGACGTTGCCGAAGTTCTTGAACAGCTCGCGCGACTTGTCGGACTGCAGGAACACTACGTAGCGGCTGGTGGGGTCCTGCGTCAGGAGCTCGTGCAGCAGGCGCCTTGCATAGATGCCGAGACCGTCGTCCTGGTCCAGGGTGCGTCCCATGACGCCTATCGTTCGATGATGCATGTCCACTCCCGGGTTCTCCGACCGTTCGCAAAGCGCAGGCGGCCGCCGCGACGCGCGGCTCCGGTCGGCACGGTCGAACGAAATGTCGGCAAGCTTGTTCATGAGTTCTTATGAGCGCGCGTCGTCCCCGCGCTCGTCCCTGTACATGCAATATTGATACCGTTTTCGCGAAGCTCCCTTTGGCTGGGGCTTGGCCGCGGGTGCGAACCGCTTATGTCAAGCACGGTGTAATCGTTACAACCCGGAGGCGCAATTTACGAGACCGACGGCAACAGGCCGGGAAAAAGCCGGGTGAGAAAGCCCGAACGACCGCTGGCACAGCCATTGCATCACTGCCCCGGCGTCCTTTGCGGCGCGTTTCGGACAAACAACCAAAGAGGAAAGAGGGCAAGGGATGGGAACAACGGCAACGGCTCTGTCTCCACTGGCAATCGAAAACCGCAGGCAACGATTTCACGAAGGACTTTATCTCGGCTTGCAGGCCGCACGCGGCCGCACCGTCGGCGCGTGCATGCGCCAGTTGCGCGAATGGGAACAACTCGATCGCACAAGCTTCGACCGGCTGACCGCACAGCGGCTGCGAGACGCCTTGCAGCGGGCCGCGGCGGAAGTGCCGCTGTACGGCACGGGTGAGTGGCGCGCAGCACTCGCGCACCAGCGGCCGGAGGATATCCGCGCCTGGCCCGTCCTGGAGCGCGACGTGGTGCGGACGCAGGGCCGCGACCTCATGGCGCGCCACCGGCCCCTGGGCACTTCCTGGCGCCACAGCTCGGCCTCGACCGGTGCTCCCCTGTCAGTGGCGTACAACCCCAGGGCCAAGGCGTGGAGCTGGGCGGGCGAGCACCGCGCCGCGCTATGGCACGGCGTTCCCCTCGGCGCGAAGATGCTGATGATGTGGGGCCACAGCCATACGGTTCTCGACTGGATCAAGAACAGCCGCGTGTTCAACGCGAAAGAGCTGAACGCGGCGCGCCTCGACGAGGCGGCGCGCTGGCTCGTTGAAGAAAGCGCGGATGTCTGCATGGGATTGCCATCCGCCGTGGCACGGCTCGCGCGTCATGTTCGCGCGCAATACCCGCAAGCGGCACCGTCGCTCTGCCGCTTCGCGAAACTGGGCGGCGAGCAGGTCTATCCTTTCCAGCGCGAGGAGATCGCTCGCCACCTCGGCGCGCGCGTGATCGATTTCTACGGCTGCACCGAAGTCGGCGCGATTGCCGCCGAATGTCCCGCCGGCTCGCGGCACGTGTTCACCGAGATCGTGCACGTGGAGGTCATGCGCGGCGACGAAGTGCTGCCGGCAGGCGAGAAAGGAGACCTCGTGATCACCTCGCTCACCAACCGTGCGATGCCGCTCGTGCGCTGCCGGGTCGGCGATCGCGGCACGCTGTCGCCGGACCCGTGTTCCTGCGGGCTGCCGCAACCCGTGCTGGCCGAGCTGGAAGGCCGGGCGGCGGACCTGTTCGCCGCGGCCGACGGCCGGCTCGTCCACGGGTCGGCGCTCGGGGAAGGACTGAAGACGTTCCTTGCCAAGACCCCGGCGGGCGCCGTCGGGCAGGTGCTGTTCCGCCAGGTCGACCCGCGCCACTGGCAGGTGCTGGTGGAGAGCGGCGAGGGCTTCGACGACGCGCTCGCGAAGCAGCTCACGGCGCTGGTGCAGGGGACTTTCGGCAATAGCTGCGCCGCCGAGATCCGCCGCGTCGACACCGTGCCGCGCGAGCGCTCGGGCAAGTTCCGCTACTACAGCCGGCACCTGACCTGACGGACCCCCGTTGCCGAAAACGGGGGTGTAGGAGCCCGTCTCACGGGCGACACGGCGTCCGCCGCCGCTGTCGCCCGTGAGACGGGCTCCTACAGGCGCGGCAGCAACCGCCGCAAGTCGTTGTCGAGCGGGGCGTCCGCCGCCGCTAGCCGGCCGAGGCGGTCTTGATGGCGGGCTTTGCCGGTGCCTCGGTGGCCGCCTCGTTCTCTTCCCGGATGCGCTTCTTCAGCGTCTGCCGGAAATGCGTCAACGCCACGTCCGCTTCGAGCGCCCGCAGCCGGAACTCCGGCTCGCGGTCGAGCAGCACCTGCTGCGCCTCGATGATCGCCTTGTCCTCGTAGAAACCGTCGAACAGGCTGTCCCGCAGCGAGATCGCGATGTTCGGATCGTCGAGCTCGTAGTTGTGCAGGTAGTTCCAGAAGAAGTGCGTGCTGCGCCGGGTCTCGGGCGTCATGTACTGGGCGTTCCGGTACTGGCGGGCGCCGTCCTCGACCCCTGAGCCGGCCGGCGAGAACAGCGTTTCCATCAGGAAAATTCCGGGGATGAGCATGGTCACGCAGTTGCGGCGGTCGAGTTTCCGGTCGTGCTCCGACGCGGGAATCACTTTCTTGTGGTACGGCGGGGGATAGCTGTCCCGGTGCCAGCGCTCCATGAAGAAGCCGTTGTCCCGCCTCTCGATGACCGGCGGCTTCGATTTGTAGGCGTACTCCTCGGAGCCGCCGAGCGTGTTCGTGTGCACGAACGCGAGGTGCCCGAGGTCGCTGAGATTATCGACGATCAGGAGCCAGTTCGCGTCATAATGCAGGTACGCGGGCAGGCCGCGCCACTTCGGGTCGTGCAGCGGCGGGTAATCGACGATCAGGTCCTCGTCCGCGAGCGCCGGGTCGCCCATCCAGACCCACAGGAGGTGGCCTTTCTCCACGATCGGGTAACTGTGCACCTTGAGCGTCTTCGGGATGCGCTCCTGCCCGGGGACTTCGATACAGATCCCCGCCGGGTCGTATTTCATGCCGTGGTACATGCAGCGCAGGCAATCGCCTTCGATGCGCCCCATCGACAGCGGCGCGCCGCGATGGCAGCAGCGATCGTCCAGTGCCACGTAGCGGCCGCTTTGGCCGCGGAACATGACGATCGGCTTTTCGAGGATCGTCCGAGCGAGCTTTTTGCCGTCCAGCAGCTCGTGGTCCCAGGCGGCTACGTACCAGCAATTCTTCAGGAATATCGGCTCTTCGTTTTCCATCGTACTCTCCCGTCTTCTACCGTCATTCAGCCACTCCGCTTGACGGTAATCAAGGGCAGCCGCGTGTCCGGCGCGTGCCCAGGTAATCCTCTGCCAGGGTGCAGGACCAGTCGACCAGCGTCGGCGTCATGTCCCGCGCCGTCTCGGTCTCCGGACGGGTGTGCACCCAGCCCACGTAAGTCAGCCCACGCGCCAGCATGAACAGCGGCAGGCGCTCCAGCTCACTGTCCGGCAGCGGCCGCTCCGAGCGGTAGCCGTCGATCACGGCGTCCCGGACTTCGCCGAAATACGGCTCGTCCATCAGGAAATAAAGCGGCGTCACCAGCTCGAACAAATGCCAGCCGAAGCCCGCGTCGTCGAAATCGATCAGGCGGACGCGCGTGCCGTCCACCAGCAGGTTCTCCTGGCAGAAGTCCGCGTGGATCATGCTGTAGGTCCGCGGCGACTTGGGGCTTGCCGCGAGATCCGCGTATACCCGGTCGCGCGCGGCGGTGAGCAGCTTGCGTCGATCCGGCGTGAGGCCGGGTAGCTCCCAGAAGCGCCCCCAGAACGGCTCATCGCCCGCGAGCCCGTGCTCGTCCCAGGCATGGCGCACGAACCCGGCCGGGGGCTGCCAGTCCTGCGCATGGTTGTGCAGCCGGCCGGCAATCGCGCCGAGCGTGCGGTAGAGATCGCCGATGGAGGCCGCGTGGCCCGCGAGTCCCGCTTCCACCGAACCGAGCTGCCGGCCCTCGATCCATTCGAACAGGTCCACTTGAACGGGGACGCCGTCGCGGCTGACGACCGTGAAGAGATCCCCCGCCGCCGTCGGCACGATCTTCGGCACGTCGATGCCGCCCGCGGCGAGCGCGTCCATCCACTCGAGCTCGGAACGCAGGGCGTCGTCCGTGTGATAGCCGGGCCGGTGCACGCGCAGCGCAAATCGCTCCGAACCCGTGGTCACCTTGAACACGGCGTTCTCCCGGTACTTGAGCACGTCGAGCTTCGCATCGGTGAAATTCCAGCGGGGCAGTGCGCATCGTGCGATGCCCGCCATTCTGCGGAGCTTCTCTTCGCGGCCCGGCTGCATGACGGCGCTCATGACAGCCCGGCCAGACAGTCGTCGAGCACCGACAGGAGCAGGTCCGCGTGCTCGCGGGCAAACGGCATAGGCGGGCGCATCTTCAGCACGTTGTCGTGCTGGCCGATGCGGCTGATGAGCACGCCGCGCTCGCGCATCGCGTTCACCAGCCGGCCGGCTTCGTCCGTGGCGGGCTCGAGCGTTTCCGGGTCCCGCACCAGTTCCGCCGCGAAGAACAGGCCGCGGCCGCGCACGTCGCCGATCAGCGGATGCCGGCGCTCGAGCTCGCGCAGGCCCTGCTGGACGTAGTCGCCGACTTCGCGCGCCTGCGCGACGAGGCCTTCCTCTTCCAGCACGTCGAGCACCGCGAGGCCGGCGGCGCACGAGACCGGGTTGCCGCCGAAGGTGTTGAAGTACATCCGCGAACGGCCGAACTCCTGCGCGAGGTCGGCACGCGCGATCACGCCCGAGACGGGAAAGCCGTTGCCCATCGGCTTGCCGAGCGTGACGATGTCGGGCACTACGCCGTAGTGCTGGTAGCCCCAGAAATAATCGCCCATGCGGCCGAAGCCCGGCTGCACCTCGTCGGCGATGTACAAGCCGCCCGCGGCGCGGACGATCCCGATCGCCTGCTCGACGTACCCAGCCGGCACCGTCGGCAGGCCGTCGCTGGAGTAAATGGTGTCGAAAATGATGCCCGCGACGCCCGTCCCTTCAGCTTCGAGCGCGTCCACGGCCGCTTGCACCGTGCGCGCGTACGCCTCGCCCGGGTTCGTCGCGTCGAGCCCGGCCGGTACGCGATACGCATCCGGCGCGGGAACGGTCCGCACGGACGGGTCCCGCGCATCGCTGCCGATGACTTCCGTGCTGATCGTGGCGACGGCGGTGGTGTTGCCGTGGTACGCAAACTCGGTGGCGATGAAGCCCTGCCGGCGCGTACAGAGCCGCGCCATCTGCATCGCGACGTCGTTCGCTTCGCTGCCGGTGCAGGCGAACAAAGCCATCGCCAGCGGCGCATCGAAGGTGGCGGTCAGGCGCTCGGCGTAGTCGACGATGTTCTCGTGCAGGTAGCGCGTGTGGATGTTCAGCGTCGCCGCCTGCCGCGCAATGGCTTCCACCACGCGCGGATGGCAATGCCCGACGTGCGGCACGTTGTTGTACGCGTCGAGGAAGCGCCGCCCTGCCGCGTCGAACAGCCACACGCCCTCGCCGCGCACGATGTGCAGCGGCTCGTCGTAGAACAGCGGCGCGTTCTCGCCCAGCAGCCGATAACGGCGTTCCAGCAGCGAGGGTGAGGACGGCTTGTTCATGCCGCCCGGTTGATGACCTTGATGGAAGTGTACGCGGCGAGCCCTTCCTCGCCGAACTCGACGCCTATCCCCGAGCACTTGATGCCGCCGAACGGCACGTGCGGCGCGATTTCCGCGTGCTTGTTCACCCACACCGTGCCCGCTTCGAGCCGCCCGGCGACCGCTTCCGTCTGCTCCGGGTCCGCGCCCCACACCGAGGCCGCGAGGCCGTACTCCAGCCCGTTCGCGCGTGCGATCGCTTCGTCGACGTCATGATAGCGGATGATCGGCAGCACCGGGCCGAACTGCTCCTCGTCCACGAGGCGGGTGCCGTCGCCGATGTCCGTGACGAAGGTCACCGGATAGAACCAGTTGTCGCCGCCCAGCGGCTCGCCGCCGGTGAGGATCGTGGCGCCCTGTGCCTTCGCATCGTCGGTCAGCTCCACGACGCGCTTGAACTGGCGTTCGTTCTGCAGCGGGCCGAGCAGGTTGGATTCGTCCATGCCGTCGCCCATCGGGATGTTGCGGTTGAACGCGACCAGCGCTTCGCAGGTCCGGTCGAAGAGACTGTCGTGCACGTACAGGCGCTTGATGGCGCCGCAGGTCTGCCCGGAGTTGATCATGGAGCCCCAGAACAGGCCTTCGGCAAGGCTTGAAGGGTCCGCATCCGGCAGCAGGATGGCCGGGTCGTTGCCGCCGAGCTCCAGCGTCAGCGGCTTCAACGTCGGCGCGGCGCTCGACATGATCTTGCGGCCGGTGGCAATCGAGCCCGTGAACACGACCTTGTGCACGTGCTCGTGCCGGGTGAGCAGGGCGCCCAGCTCGTCATCGCCGGCGACGACATTGACGAGTCCCGGCGGCAGCGCGTCGGCGATCAGCTCGAACAGGCGCAGGGTGCCGAGCGTGGTGAACGGCGACGGCTTCAGCACGACGGTGTTGCCGGTGCGCACGGCGGGCACGACGTGCCAGATCGCGATCAGGAGCGGCCAGTTCCACGGCGTGATCGAGGCGACGACCCCCAACGGCTCGCGGCGCATCTCGATCCGGCTTTTCTCGCTCTCCTCGATCACCTTCGTCGGCAGGCTCAAGCCCGCGGTGTACGATGCCCAGGCGGCGCAGCCGCCGACCTCGTATTCAGCGCCCAGGCCTTTCAGGGGCTTGCCCTGCTCTTTCGTCAGCAGCACGGCGAGCTCCGCCGCGTTGTCGGTGACGCGCTGTGCAATCGCGCGGCAGGCCGCTTCGCGCTCGGCCTCGCTGGAGTGCCGCCAGCTCGCGAACGCCTCGCGAGCCGCCGACACGGCGCTTTCGACCTGCTCGCGGCTGCCGATCGGCGCGAGGCCGACCACTTCGTCCAGGTTCGCGGGATTGCGGATCTCGCGGTAACTTTCGGCAGGAACGCTCCGGCCGTTGATCGTCATGTCGTATTTTTTGCTCATCTCGGTTCTCTCGAGTGCTGTGGTTGGCGGATGATGGTCAGGAGCCCGGCTCACCACAGGTTGTATTGCAGGCTGACGCCGATCCAGCGCGGCGCCCCGAAAGCCTGCTGGTTGAAGCCGAACGTGCCGGTGAAGTCGAAGCTGTAGCTCAGGTACTCCTCCTCCGTGACGTTGTGCGCGAACGCCGCGACTTCCCAGCGCTCGTCGCCGGAAGTATAGGAGGCCCGGAGATTGCCTACCGTGTAGCCGTCCTCGCGGGAGACCGGCACGTTCTGGATGTCGTAAAACGTTTCGCCCTGGTAGTTGCCCCAGGCCTGCACCGCGAGCTCGCCGCCGAAAGCCGGCCAGGCGTAGCGCACGAGCGCGTTCGCGGAGACCTCCGGTGCCGCGACCATGGTTCGGTCGCGGGGCGGACCGCCGGCCGGGTCCGGGATGTTCTTGGCGGTGGCGTCGAGGAGCGACAGGCCCAGTGCCACGTCCCAGCCCTCCGCCGGCGACGCCTGCAGCTCGAATTCGGCGCCGCTGACCTCGGCGTCCGTGTTGAAGATCACCTGGTTCAAGAGCTCGAACCGGAAGGTCTGGAAATCCTGGTAATCGTAGTAGAACGCGCTGCCGTTGAAGCGCGCGCGGCCGTCGAAGAGTGTGGACTTGAAGCCGACTTCATAGCTCCTGAGCGTCTCGTCGCCGAACGGGATCGTCTCGGCCGTGTTGCTGGCGAACAGCAGCGTCTGGTCGAGGAAGCCGACGTTGAAGCCCGCCGACTTGGTGCCCTGGGAGACGGAGCCGTAGACCAGCAGGTCGTCGTGCGGCCGCCAGTCGAGCTCCAGCTTGCCGCTCACGGAATCGTTGTCGTGCCGCGCCAGGTCGCCGACCGTCGCCGGGCTGAAGTCGAACGCAATCGGGCTGCCCGTGATCGCTTCGTACAGCCCCGACCGGTCGACGTTCAGGTAATCGAGCGTCTTCTCTTCGTTCGCGAGGCGGGCGCCGGCGATCAGGGTCCACTGGTCGGCGAGGTCGTATTCCACCTGGCCGAAGACCGCCAGCGAATCCGTCTCCTGCAGGTAATCCACGTCGAAGAACACGAAGCCGAGATTCGTGAGGTCGAGGATGTAGTCGCCGTCCACCTCGTTGTCGAAGTAGTACAGCCCGGCGAGCCAGCGGAAGTCGTCGCCGCCGCCGTCGATGTGCAGTTCCTGCGTGAACGTGTCGGTCCGGGCCGCGAAGGTCGGCTGCAATAGCGGGAACGGGCCGGCGTCCGTGTCCTCGGTCTGCAGCCGCTCGACGGTCTGGAAGGCCGTGATCGACGTGACGGTGAAATTCTCCAGCTCCCAGTCGACGTTGGCGGACAGCCCGCGCGTTTCGACGACGACGCGGCCGTCGCGGTCGAAGTCGCCGGCCCAGGGATCGCCGTCGGTGTCGCGGTAGCCGAAGCAGTCGGTGCCCGGCGTGGGACGGAGGTCGCCGGCATCGAGGGCGCCGTCGGCGTTGCAGTCGACCGACATGTCCTGCTCGTTGGCACCGAGCGGCACGCTCAGGCCCTCCGCGTTGATCTTCGTGGACTGGTGCTGCCAGGCGCCGACGCTCGCATCGTTGTCCGACCACCAGCCGATGAAGAGCGCGCCGATGTCGTCCGTCGGCGTGAACAGGAGCTGCGCGCGCGCCGCCCTGGAGTCGGTCTCGTTGTAGTCGGGGCCGACCCGGTTCTCGGTCCAGCCGTCGTGCTGGTTCGTGGCGAGCGACAGCCGCCCGGCCAGGGTATCGGTGAGGCGGCCGCCGAGAGCGCCTTCGAGCTTCACCTGGCTGAATTCCCCGAACGTGGCGTTGACGTAGCCGTCGGGCTCCTCGGTGGGCCGGCGGCTGACGTAATGCACGAGTCCCCCGGTCGTGTTGCGGCCGAAGAGCGTGCCCTGCGGTCCGCGGAGGACCTCCACCCGCTCCATGTCGAAAAGCTGGAAGCTCAAGCCGCCCATGGCGGGGCGGTACACGTCGTCGACGTAGACCGCCACCGGGTTTTCGTTGGCGTCCGCGAAGTCGTTGAGGCCGACGCCGCGCAGGAAGAAGTTGATCTGGCTGGATTCCGCGTTCGGCACGGTGTAGCTCAGTCCGGGCGTCATGGCGACGATGTCGGTCGTATTGGTGAAACCGAGCCGCCGGATCTGGTCGCCGGTGAACGCGGTGACCGCAATGCCCACGTCCTGCAGGCTTTGCTCGCGTTTCTGCGCGGTGACGATGATTTCCTCGAGCACGCCGGTCGGTGCGGGATCCTGGGCGGCGGCCGGCCCGCCGGCGAGCGTAGCCAGGACGGCGATGGCGATTGGATGAATGCGTCGCATTACGGTTACTCCCCCTTGGGTACACGGAATCCGGCCGGCCCCGATGGCCGCAACGGACTTCCGCCGAATGAATGTTAGGGGTGCGCCGGGGACGGCGCTTGTACCAGAGCGAACTGCGCCCGCTCGCTCGCGCGGCGGAACTCCCTGGGGGTCACGCCGAACGCGTCGCGGAACGAGCGCGTCATGTGCGGCAGGTCGTAAAAACCCCACTGCATGGCGATGTCGGTGATCGACATCCCGGCGCAGGCCGGGTCGGCCAGCGCGCGGCGGCAGGCGGCGAGCCGCTCGTTCCGGATGTAGCGGACCACCGTGTGCTCCTCGGCGGCGAAGCACTTGTGCACGTAACGCGTGCTGACCCCGAACGCGCGCGCGATGCCGTCGGGACCGAGGTCGCGCAGGCGCAGGTTGCGCGCGATGAAGTTCTTCATCCGGCGCCGCTGCGCTTCCATCGAGCGGTCGGCCGGGCTCCTGCCGTGCGCCTCGAGCACGCCGCCGAGCAGGTCGAGCACGTTGGCCTGCACCCGTTCGGCCATGGCTTCGGGCAGTCGCGGCAGCCGCTTCGCGGCTTGCGCAACGAAGCTGCTGAGGAGCCCGCAGGCAGCGTCTTCGGCGGGCATGCGCCGCCCGATGAACTGGCCCGGGTCGGCTGTCAGGCGGTGCATGGTCGGCACGGGTACGGCGAGCACCAGCATCTCGTGCGGCGTGCACATGTCGAGGCGGTACGGCTCGGCGGTGGACGCGATCACGAAATCGCCCGGCCGGAGGTGCACTTCGCGGCCGCGCTGGGACCAGCGGGCTTCGCCGCGCACCTGGAATTTCAGAAGGTAGGGCGGGTCCTGGATCTTCGCGATATCGCGCGGGCGGCGGGTGACCGCGACGGGCGAGGTGCTGATGCGGGCGAGCCGCAGTTCCCCGAGGTCGGTCGTGTCGAGCCGCGCATGGAATTGCGCGGCATCGCCGCCGGGTGCGCAATGCATCGGGCAGAAGACGTCATCGATGACGCTGAGGAAATAGTCGAACCGCTCTTGTGAGCGGACGGCGCCGATCGGAAACGTCTGGTACATCGTTCAGGCCCCGGCGGGGCAGCGCGGCGGGAGCTCGGCGAGGAGCGTCTTCCGGATGGCCGCGACTTGCGTCAGCCAGTCGCCGCGCCAGCGCGCGACTTCCTCGGCGGTGAACGGCGCGTATGCCTCCGGAACCGTGCCGGCACTGAAGGTCTCGAGCATGTAGTTCAGGACGGCCGCGAGCTCGGCGTCGGAAATCGGGGCCAGTGCCGCGCCCGGCACCTGCACGAGGTACTTCCGGCCGCCGTCGACGATAAGCAGGCAGCCCATCTCCTTGCGGACGTCGGGCACCGCCGGCGGCCCGCCGGAGCCGTCGGCCAGGTGGCAGCCCATGCAATGCAGCTTGTAATTGACGGCCGGCGGCTGTTCGGCCCGGGCGAGACCGCCCGCGCAAAGCGCCGCGGCCAGGACGAGGAGGGGAATGCGGCGCGGCACGATTTGCTTTCCTCCCGGCGCTCAGGCTTCGTCGACGGCGACGCCGACGACCGCCGCGATCGTGCAGTGATAGCTGCGGCTTGCGACGCCCTGGCACCAGTTGGTGTCGTTGTTCTTGGGCGGCATCCACATGGGCATTTCGCCCTCGTTGCGGTTGCACAGGCACTGGCCGCAGCTCCCTTTGCCGCAGCAATCGTTGTAGGAAATGATGTAATCCTTGCCGTCGTCGGGATTGCGGCAGGTGCCGATCCAGGTCATGCCGGCGAGCTCGGTGCCGGGCGGGCAGCTCGACTGCGATCCGCCGCAGCAGGAGCAGGCGAACCCGTCGATCGCGCAGTGGCGCCAGTAGGCGCAGCTCGTCGGATCGTATTCTTCGCCGGTTTTGCCGGACTCGTCCGGCGCCTGTGCGCGGCTGCCGCCGTGGGTGTCCGGCTCGGCTCCGCGGGCGACGGGCAAGAGCGGCACGGCCGCCGCCGTGCCGGCGATCGCGGTGCCGAGCCGCGTCAGGAAGCTGCGGCGGGAGCTCGACCGCGCGACGTGCCGGGTAGAGTCCTCGATTATGCGGTCCAACCAGTTCATGTTCGCTCCTGTCGCGTCACGGTTACGGGTTCAGGCGACGTGCTTCTTCGAATCCTGTTCGCGGCGCAGGTAGTCCTGCACCGACGCAACCGAAAGCTCCTTCGCGTTGAAGAGGCTTTCCAGGTGCTCGCGCGAGTTCACCAGGCCGCCGGTCCGGAGCACGCCCTGGTCGTCGATCAGGTACGCGTAGGGCAGCTTGCCGACGCGGTAGCTGACGCCGAGCGTGCGCGACACGACGTACCGGAACGCCTGCAGCTTCTCTTTTTCGACGAACCTCAACTGCTCCTGGCGTTCGCCGTCGCTGGCGAGCACGATGTCGAGCCAGGCGGCTTCCGACTTCTGCGCGGAACGTAAGCCCGGCAGCAGCGTTTTGCAGACGGGGCAGGTCGGCGCCAGGAAGAACAGCAGCGTGTGCCGCGCGTCCTCACGCCGGCCGCCGATCCGGATATCGCGCCCCTGGATGTCCTCGAGCTGCAGCTCCGGCGCGGGTTCGCCGATGCGCGCGCCGCTCCCCATCAGCAGGGCGCCGGCCGGCATGACACGTTCGTGCAGCACGCCGACCTGCCGCGCGAGTGCGACCACGACCACCGCGAGCACGATGACGGCGATCCACAGCACGACGATCGAGGTGATCAAGGCCGCTGTCATCGCCGGCTCCTTGCGAGATGCGGCGCATTCGCCATGAGCTGGTCCGCCGCGGCGTACAGCAGGAAGCCCGTTGCCACGGCGGCGGTAATGCCCGCGAGGTCGAGCCCGCCGAGCTCCCGGCTGCCCGTGGGCAGGAACAGCAGCAAGGCCAGCCCGCCGAGCACGCCGTTGCGCAGCAGGAGCCAGCCGCTTAAGTGTTGGCGTTTGCGCCCGCCCGCGGCGGGACCGAAACAGCCGCAGTCGATGTCCCGCCGGCCGCGCGCCAGGTTCAGGGCGATGGCGCCGCCGTAGGCCGCCAGCAGCAGCACGGCCAGCACCGCCGCCCATGGCAGGCGGAATCCGGTGGCCAGGCCGGCCACGACCGCCGCCTCGAGTGCGATGACCAGGCGGGCCGCCGCCGGCACCACCGTCGATGGGAGCAGCCGGTAATCCTCGAGCACCGCTGCGAACGCCGCGAACGACGCGAGCTTGTGGGCGAGCGCCACCCCGAACACCGCGGCGACGAGCCAGCGGATGAGGTGCCAATAGAAAGGATCGAGCGTGAACGTCATGGGCAATGTCTCAGGGCATCACCTGCAGGTACAACGGTGTCTGGCCCACGCCTTCGATCGTGCGCAGGTGCTCGCCGCTTGCGAAATCGTACACGTCGATTACCGGTCCGCCGTGCGACGCGACCAGGACCGGATTCGCGTCCCGCGTGACGTTGATTGCTACCGCGGGCGCCGCGAGCTCGATGCGCCGCACGCGCTCACGGTTCTCCAGGTCATACACCCAGATTTCCGTTCCCGGGTTCTTGTGGGAGCCCGGCCCGCCGCCTTCGTGCATCAGGACGGCCAATTCATTCCGTTCCGGGTGGATCGCCAGAAGCTGCGATCCGCCCGGCCGCCAGCCCGCTTGCCCTTCGCCGGCGAGCGGCCACGGCTCGGCAAAAGCCGGCGCGTCCTGCGAGACATCAACCTCGTGAATATTGCCCTCGAAGGAAACGAAGTACCAGGTGTCGCCACGCCGCACGGGTTTTTCCATGACGGGGTCCGCGGCCGGGTCGAAGAACGGCTCGCTCTTCTCCCGTGACGCTTCCTTGCCAGCCTCGTCCAGCGCGATCGTCAGCAGGCTGCCGTCGCCACACATCATGAAGAAGCTGCGCTCGCCGGCCGCGTAGGTCAGGGCACAGCCGGGCGTCGCCAGTTCGCCGACGAATTCACGCGTTTCGACGTCGACGACGGAGACCGACTGCGCGGGCGAAAAATTGTAGACGGTCAGGAAGCGCTCGTTGTCCGTCAGCGCGCTGAAACCGATGTTGGGAACGCCGGAATGACGCCGGGGCGGGATGATCGTCTCGTCCACCACCTCGAGGGTACGGGTGTCGTAATAGGTGATGACGTCGGTGCGTTCGCCGCGCGTGTGCCGCGAGTAATAACTCTCCGGCGAGTAGATGATGCTGTAATCGTCGGGCGTTTCGAACTTCGCGTAGAAAATACCGGTGCTGAGCATGCCGAGCATCCGGCCGCTGTCGGCGTCGTAAAGGTAAGCCCGGCCGTCGGCCATGTTGAAGAACGCGACGTCGTCCGCCCAGAACCAGTGCGGCGCCGGTTCGCCGAGCGTTGCCACGTGGGGTGTTTCCAGCGGCACTTCTGCGGCAGCCGGAAGGGCGAGGAAGAGACCAAATGCGAGGCTGGCGATTATCCGGATTGTCATTACGGGCTTCCTCTGGACGCGCGAGGCACCGCGACGCCAGGACACGACCTGTATAGCACAGGCTTCGAGACGTATTCCACCAGCGTCCGGGCGGCTGCGGTCAATAGTACACTCCTGTACAAGCGGCATGCTGCACTCCTCATTCTTTGCCTGACGCGAGCCCGCGTTTCAATCTCACCTGGATTTCTCCCGCTCCCGCAGCTCGACCCGGCGGATTTTGCCGCTGACGGTTTTCGGAAGCTCGTCGACAAACTCTATCTTGCGCGGGTACTTGTATGGCGCCGTCACGTTCTTGACGTGGTTCTGCAGCTCGGCCACGAGGTCGTCACCAGGCTCCCAACCGGACGCCAGGACGACGAACGCCTTGACGACCTCCCCGCGTTCCCCGTCCGGGCTGCCAACGACCGCAGACTCCGCAACGGCCGGGTGCTCGAGCAACGCGCTCTCGACTTCAAACGGCCCGATGCGATAGCCGGCGGAGTTGATCACATCGTCGGCCCGGCTCACAAACCAGAAATAGCCGTCTTCATCGACCCTGGCCCTGTCTCCCGTAACGTACCAGCCGCCGCGGAAGCAGGCTGCCGTCTTCTCCGGCTCGTCCTTGTACTCTTTGAACAAGCCAAGCGGCCGCTCCGGGGTTACGTTTACGGCAATGTCGCCCTCCTGGTTCGGGGGCAGGCGATTGCCTTGATGGTCGATTACCGCAAGGTCGATGCCCGGCATGGGCTTCCCCATCGAACCGAATCGGGGCTCGAGCATCGGCATGTTGCCACAGAGGATGACCGATTCCGTCTGGCCATAGCCGTCTCGAATGATCAGCCCCGTGGCGGCACGCCATTTCTCGATGACTTCGGGATTCAGCGGTTCGCCCGCGCCTACACAGTGCCGCAACGTCACGTCCTTCAGCACCGACAGGTCGCGCTGGACGAACAGTCGGTACACGGTCGGTGCACCGCAGAATGTCGTGATCGCGTAACGCCGGAAGAGCTGCAGCGACGCATCCGGGTCGAACGCTTTTGCATGATGGACGAACAGCGCGGCACCGCACAGCCAGGGACCGAAATAGCTGCTCCAGGCCGCTTTCGCCCATCCGGTGTCGCTGATGTTCCAGTGCAGGTCGTCTTCGTCGAGATCGAGCCAGAACTTTCCCGTCGTGATATGCCCGGTTCCGTAAGCGTGATCCTGGATGCACATCTTGGGATAGCCCGTCGTACCCGACGTGAAATAGCAAAGCGAATCCTCGTTCGCATCCGTGTCGGCGGTGGCGAATTCTTCCGACGCATTCGGGCGTTCGGCATCGTAGTCGATCCAGCCGTCGCGCGCGCCGGCGACGGCAATTCCGGCCTTGAGTGTCCGGCATTCCGGCGCCGTCCGGTCGACTTTGCCGGTGCAGGACGATTCGGCCACCACGCAGGTCGCGCCGGTCGCGTTGACCCTGTACAGAATGTCCTTCGGGGATAGCTGCGTGGTGCCCGGCGAAGCCACGGCACCGAGCCGGATGCAGGCCGTCGTCAGTTCCCACCAGGCTACCTGCCGGCCCACCAGGATCACGACCGTGTCGCCCCGGCGGACACCGGCGTCGTGCAACAGGTTGGCTGCCTGGCAGGATGCCTTGCTCAGCTTCGAAAACGATACCCTGTTTTCGTGGCCGGCATCATCGACCCAGAGCATCGCCAACTTGTCAGGATCCTTGTCGGCCCATCGGTCAATGACGTCGCGCGCAAAGTTGAACTTCTCGACCCTGTCCCATCGGAAGGAATCGCACAATTCCCGGTAGCCCTGGCTCATACTATTCTGCCAACCCCAGCTCTTTGGTCATCATGTCGCGCATGATGAACTTCTGAATTTTGCCCGTCACCGTTAACGGATACTGGTCGACAAACCTGACGATCGCGGGCATCTTGAAGTGCGCGATTCTGCCCTTGCAGTAGTTCTTTACGTCCTGCTCTTCCAGTGCCGAACCCGCCGCTTTCCTGATCCAGGCACAGACGATCTCGCCGAGCTTCTCGTCGGGTACGCCAAATACCTGCGCTTCGAGAATCTCGTCGTGACTCAGCAGGTATTCCTCGATTTCCTTGGGCGCAATGTTTTCACCGGCGCGAATGATCGTATCCTTGATGCGACCGACGATCGCACAGTAGCCGTCTGCGTCGATGACGCCCTCATCGCCGGTCAGCATCCAGCCGTCGACGACGGATTCCTTCGTCTTTTCCTCGTCCGCCCAATAGCCCCACATGACGCTGTAGCCTTTCGTGCAGACCTCGCCGTGCTCACCTCTCGGTACGATGTTGCCGTTGGCGTCGATCACTTTCACTTCGACGTGCGGGTGAACCGTGCCCACGGTGGTCGTGCGTTTCACGAGGTTGTCGTCGATAGCCGTCTGGAAGCTGACCGGACTCGTTTCGGTCATGCCGTAGCAATTCGTGACCTGGTCCATGTGCAGCTCGCCAAGAATCCGGCGCATGAGCTTTTCCGGGCAGAGCGAACCGGCAACAATTCCGGTGCGCAGGGAGTCGACGGAGTAATTCCGGAAATCCGGATGATCCAGGATGCCGCTGAACATCGTCGGTACGCCATAGAGTGCCGTGCAGCACTCCGACTCCACGGCCCGCAGTGTCGCCAGCGGATCAAACGACTCACCCGGCAGGACGAGCGTCGCCCGGTGAGCGCAGCAGGTCAGAACGGCCATCACCATGCCGAAGCAGTGGTAAAGGGGTACCGGCGCGCAAAGCCGGTCTTCGTCCGTCAGCGCCAGGCCTTCACCGACGAAAAAGCCGTTATTGACGATATTGTAATGCGTGAGCGTGGCACCCTTTGGAGACCCTGTCGTGCCGCTCGTGAACTGGACATTAACGGGCGAATGGATATCGCAAGCGTCCTTATAGCGCCGAAGGTCCTCGGTACTCGCCCGACCCAATCCGGCGACGTCGGCGAACAACAGAAAACCGTCCCGCTCCTCGTTGCCGATCAGGATCAGGACCTCGAGCGCGGGCAGTTTCTCCGACTTCAGTCGGCCGGGGTCACAGTTGCCGGCTTCGGGCGCGAGCTGGCAGAGCATCTCGGGATAATCCGACGTCTTGAAACGGTTGGCCATTACGATGGCCCTGCATCCGACCTTGTTCAACGCGTATTCGAGCTCGATCGGCCGGTAGGCGGGATTGACGTTGACCAGGATCAGCCCCGACTTCGCGGCAGCGTACATCGTCAGGATCCATTCGACGTTGTTGGGCGACCATATACCGATTCGATCGCCGGGCGCGAGCCCGAGCTGCAGCAAGCCTTTTGCAAATTCATCCGATGCCCGATCCAGCTCGCTGTAGCTAAGGCGGATATTCTGCTGACAGGAGACCAGGGCTTCGTGATCCGGCGATGCAGCCGCCGCCCGGCCGAGCAGCTCGCCGATCGTCAGCTCGAGCAGCGGCTTGTCGGTTGCACCGGCCACGTGACTCAGTTCGCTGTCCACCCGTGTCTCCTCTCGCTCGGGTTAATTTTTGCCGGCAGCGTACTCGGTGTGTACCCGGCAAGCTGCACCCGTCCCTCCTGTCATTCCGTGGTGCAGTGATGTTGAACCGCCGGGACCGCGATGTCCCGACCCGGAGGGAGGGGGTGAGCGGCGCGGCGCATCCACCCGAATGGGTGGGTGCCGGCCTCCCGCTCAAGCCCGCGACAACACCCCGAGCGGCTGTGCGGCAAGTACCGCGGTGACGTGACGCGCCGTGCACGTCCACGCCATGCCATTATTTTTTGCGCGCATCGAGCACGCGCTGCGCCTTGCCCTGCGAGCGCGGCACGGATCCGGGCGGGCCTGCGCGGACGTCGCAGGAGATGCCGATCGCGGATTTGATGCGGCCGCGCATGTCGCGTTCGATCGCGGCGCTTTCGGCGATCTCGATGCCCGGCCGCAGCTCGACGGCGATGGTGACGGCGTCGAGGTGGCCCTCGCGCCGCACCTCGAGCTGGTAATGCGGCGCGAGCCTGGCCACCCGGAGGAGCACTTCCTCGACCTGGGTCGGGAACACGTTCACGCCGCGGATGATCAGCATGTCGTCGCTGCGCCCGGTTACTTTCGCCATGCGGCGCATGGGCCGCGCGGTGCCGGGCAGGAGCCTCGTCAGGTCCCGCGTGCGGTAGCGGATCACCGGGAGCGCCTCTTTCGTGAGGCTGGTGAATACCAGCTCGCCTTCCGCGCCGTCCTCCAGGGGTTGCCCGGTGTCCGGGTCGACGATTTCCGGATAGAACCAGTCTTCCCAGATCGTCGGGCCGTCCTTCGTTTCGAGGCATTCCTGCGCGACGCCCGGGCCGATGACCTCGGACAGGCCGTAGATGTCGAGCGCATCGATGCCCAGGCGTTGCTCGATCTCGCCGCGCAGCCGGTCCGTCCAGGGTTCGGCGCCGAAGATCCCGCAGCGCAGCGCGAGCTTCGCCGGGTCGGCGCCCTGGCGCTCCAGCTCGTCGGCGATGTTCAGGACGTACGACGGGGTCACCATGATGATGTCCGGATCGAGGTCCTGGATCAGCATCGCCTGTTTTTCGGTCTGGCCGCCGGACATCGGCACGACCGTGCACCCCAGGCGCTCGGCGCCGTAGTGCGCGCCGAGCCCGCCCGTGAAGAGGCCGTAGCCGTAGGCGACGTGGATCGTGTCGCCGGCCCGGCCGCCCGCCGCGTGGATCGAGCGCGCCACCGCCTCCGACCAGGTATCGACGTCTTTCGCCGTGTAGCCCACCACCGTCGGCTTGCCGGTGGTGCCGCTCGAGGCGTGGATGCGGGCGACGCGCTCGCGCGGCACCGCGAACATGCCGAAGGGATACGTATCGCGGAGATCCGTCTTGGTCGTCAGCGGGAACCTGGCAAGATCGTCGAGATGTTCGAGGTCGCCAGGCCGCACGCCGTGCGCATCGAAGCGTGCGCGGTAGAACGCCGAGTTCTCGTACGCGTGCGCGAGCGACCATTTCAGGCGTTCGAGCTGCAGCGCGCGCAGCTCGTCGACGCTCGCTCGTTCGATCTGGTGCAGCACGTCGCCGCTTTTGGCTCGGGTCGTCGATGGATCGTTCATGGTTTCGGTTTCTGCGGTGCCAGTGTTTGTTCGAGCTCGCTCAGCAAAGCGTATAGCTGTTCCAGGTTTGTTTCGCCGAACGCCCGTTCCAGGTCGCGGTAAATGCCTTCCGACAAGGGTGCAATGCGGCGGAACAGGCGCCGCCCGGCAGCCGTGAGCCTGACCGCGTGGCGGCGTTGGTCGGCGTTCAAGGCACGCCGCGTGACCAGGCGGCGTTCCGCGAGGAACTTGAGGATGCGGGACAGGCTCGGCGGCAGCAGGAAGCTGCGGGCGGCGAGGTCGGTGACTTCCAGCGGCTCGCGTTCGGCGAGGACGCGGATCACGCGCCATTGCTGCTCGGTCAGGCCATGGTCCCGCAGCATGCCGCGGAAACGCTCCATCACCGCTTCGCGGGCCCGCAGCATGGTCATCGGCAGCGAGCGCCGGAGCGGCCGCAGGACAGCATGCGGCGCGGCACTCGTGCGCTTTGCGCTTGCACGCGGCGCCGTCATGGCCCTGCGTCGGCCGCGACGGTATTCGCGAGCCGGCCGATCCCGGCGGCCTCCACCGCGACGGTGTCGCCCGGACCCAGGTAGCGGGGCGGGTCGAGCCGGGCGCCTGCGCCGCTCGGCGTGCCGGTGGCGATCACGTCGCCGGGTTTCAGCCGGTAGAACGTCGACAGGTAACGGATCAGGTAGCGGAAGGGGAACAGCAGGTTGGCCGTCGTGTCGTCCTGCCGGAGCTCGCCGTTGACGGTCGTGCGGAGGCGCAGGTCGCTCATCGGATCGAGCTCGTCGGCGGTCACGAGCCACGGTCCGAGCGCACCGCTGTGCTCGAAGTTCTTGCCCTGCGTCACGTTGAATTTCGCGTGCCGGAGCCAGTCCCTGACCGAACCCTCGTTCATGAGCGTGACACCCGCGACGTACTCGTGCGCGTGCGCTTCCGGAATGCGCCGGCCCTCACGGCCGATCACGAGCGCGATCTCGCCTTCGTAATCGAGCTGTTCGGATTCGGCCGGCTGCATAATCGGTTGCCCGTGACCGGTGAGCGATTCGCGGGCGCGCATGAACACGCTGGGGTACGGCGGTGCCGCGGAGCCGTCCTTGTATTCGGCATTGCGGTCGGGATAGTTCACGCCGATGCACACGATCTTTTCCGGGTTCGGAATCGTCGGCAGGAAGCGGACCTCGTCCTGCGCGTAATCCGCTTCGGCCCGCTCCGCGACCCGGGCGAGGGCGCTCGTCTCGTTGGCCCGCAGCACCGCGCGGAGGTCGGGGAAAGCCGGCAGGCGGCGGCCGAGGTCGACAAGGCCGGAGTCCTTGACCGCGCCGAAGCTCGCGCGCCCGTCGTGGACGAAGCTCGCGAGCTTCATGCCAGCCCGCCCGGCCCGGTCATGCCGGCCCGTTGCAGCACCCCGTCGAGCCGTTCTTCCAGCTCGCGGGTCGCCGGCAGGTTCGGCAGCCGGTGGCTGTTTTCGGGCAGCAGGCCGAGCCGTTTCATCATGTACTTCACCGGGATCGGGTTCGTGTCGTAGAACACCGCCTGGTTCACCTCGAGCAGGGCCTCGTGCAGCGCGCGGGCCCGGGAGAGGTCGCCGGCTGCCACGGCGTCGCAGAGGTCGGCCAACGCGCGGGGCCGCAGGTTGCCGACGGCGTTCATCAGGCCGCAGGCGCCTATGGCCATCATGGGAAAGGACAGCTCCTCCAGTCCGACGAAGATCCGGAAGTCCGCTCCGAGCCGCGCGAGCGCCGCGGAGGCGAAGCCGAGGTCGTTGACCGCGTGCTTCATGCCGACGAACGTGGGCGACGCGTCGCGTAGCTCGGCCAGGGTGTCGAGCGTGACACTGACGGCGGCCCTGCCGGGGATGTGGTACACCATCCAGGGCGTCTCATGCGTTGACGCCAGCCGCAGGTAATACTGCACGAGCCCGCGCTGCGGCGGGCGCAGGTAATAAGGGGTAACGATCAGCAGGGCATCGGCTTGCGCCTGGACCGCATGGCGCGTGAGCGCCTCCGTCTCGGCGAGCGACTGCGAGCCGGTGGCGGCGACGACGGGGAGGCGGCCGCCGACCGCCTCCATCGCCACGTCGACCAGCCGGTTGCGCTCCTCGATGGTGAGCGTCGAAGGCTCGGCGGTGGTGCCGTTGACCAGGATGCCGTGCGAGCCCTGCTCGAGCTGGAATTCGCACAAGCGGGCATAGGCGTCGTAGTCGACGGCGTCGCCGCGAAAGGGCGTCACGAGAGGCGGAATGGAACCGTGCAGGCGGCTCGGATCGTGCATGAGAAGTTCCTGTTCCTACGGAAGGCTATTGACCCGGTCGGCGCGAGTGCTACCATGGATAATTAACATGTTAATTGGATCGGGTCAAACGGAAGCAGGATGCCGCATCAGATAGTGGAGTACTCGTCCAACCTGGATGGCGTGATGGACGTCCGCGGACTGGTGGACTGCCTGCACGCGGCGGCGCTGGACACCGGCATCTTTCCGCTCGCGGGACTGCGGACGCGGGCCGTGCGGCGCGATTGCTATCGCATCGCGGACGGGCACCCCGACAATGCCTTCGTGCACGTCCTGCTGCGCATCCGCTACGGCCGCTCGCTCGCCGACCGGGAGCGGGCCGCCGACAGCATCTCGAAAGCGCTTTTCAATTTCCTCGCGGACTTGAGCGAAACGCGGCCGCTCGCGCTCTCGCTCGATATCCAGGACATCGATCCGCACACCAACCGCAAGCACAACAATCTTCGGGGTTATCTCGCCGAGCGCGGCAGCGGGGGCGAGGGCGCATGAGCGGTGAATTCGGCAAGAACCGGGACGATTGCGCGTACTTCCTCGGGCGCTTCGCGAACGAGACACTGGGGCATTTCATCGGCGGCGAGCCCGTGGCGGGGACGTCGGGCGAAACCTTCGACAACCTGTCGCCCGTCGACGGGGCGTCGCTGGGCCGGGTGGCGGCCGGCAGTGCGGAAGAGGTGGGACAGGCCGGCGCGGCGGCCGAGGCGGCGTTCCGGGACTGGCGCCGCGCCTCCGGCAAGGTGCGGCGCAAGATCCTGCACGCGATCGCCGACGGCATCACGGCGCGCGCGCGCGAGATCGCGCTGGTGGAAAGCGCCGATACGGGCCAGCCGATCCGCTTCATGAGCAAGGCGGCGGCTCGCGGGGCCGACAATTTCCGCTTCTTCGCGGACCGTGCGGCCGAGGCCGCCGACGGGCTCGCGCTGCCGGCCGAGGAGCACCTGAACTACACGATGCGGCAGCCGATCGGCCCGGTCGGCGTGATCACGCCCTGGAACACGCCGTTCATGCTCGCGACCTGGAAAATCGCGCCGGCGCTCGCCGCCGGCTGCACAGTGGTGCACAAACCGGCGGAGTGGACCCCGTTGAGCGCCGCGATACTCACGGAAATCTGCCATGACGCCGGTTTGCCGCCTGGCGTGCTGAACCGCGTCAACGGCACCGGCGAAACGGCCGGGCGGGCGCTCACGGAGCACGCAGCGATCCGCGCGGTGGCCTTTGTCGGCGAGACGGTCACCGGCAGCCGGATCATGCGCCAGGGCGCGGACACGCTGAAGCGCGTGCATTTCGAGCTCGGCGGCAAGAACCCGGTCATCGTGTTCGATGATGCCGACCTCGAGCGCGCGCTCGATGCCGTGGTGTTCATGATCTACAGCCTGAACGGCGAGCGCTGCACGTCGTCCAGCCGGCTGCTCGTGCAGGAATCGATCGAGGAGCGGTTCGTCGCCGCGCTGACCGAGCGCATCGGCCGCCTCGCGGTCGGGCATCCGCTCGACCCGGCGACCGACATCGGGCCGCTCGTCCACCCGCGGCACGTCGAAAAAGTGACGGGCTATTTCGCTCGGGCCTGCGATGCCGGCGCGCGGATCGCGGCGGGCGGCGCCGCGGCAGCCGGAGGTGGCAACTACGTGCAGCCGACCTTGTTCACCGGCGCGCGGAACGACATGGCGATCGCGCAGGAGGAAATATTCGGGCCGGTGCTGACGGCCATGACCTTCGCGGATGAAGCCGAAGCCGTGCGGCTTGCAAACGACGTCCGCTACGGGCTGGCGGCGTACGTCTGGACGTCCGACATCGGCCGCGGCCATCGGCTGGCGCGCGAGCTCGACGCCGGGATGGTCTGGATCAACTCCGAGAACAACCGCCACCTGCCCGCGCCGTTCGGGGGTATGAAAGCCAGCGGCGTCGGGCGTGACGGCGGCGACTACAGCTTCGACTTCTACATGGAAACCAAAAACGTGTGCGTGGCGCTCGGCACGCACCGCGTGCCGGTGCTGGGCGGCGAATGAGCCTGTACCAGGTCCAGAAATTCCTCTACACGCTCAACCGGGATGGCGGCGTGCAGGCGGCGTTCCGGGAAGGGCCGGAGCGGTTGCTCGCGGATTACGACCTGACGGACGAGGAGCGCGAGGCGCTCGCGGACGGCGACATCGGGCTCCTGTACGTGCTTGGCGTGAACGGGCAGATCCTCATGCACTATGCCGCCTTCCTTGGAATCCAGTGGTTCGACTACCTCGAGCTGATGCGCGACGGCGTGCGGCGTTACGGCCCGGTGCGCGCCGGCGTGTACGCGATGACCGGCGGCGGCGCGAGCTTCACGGACGCGGGGCGGTGAGTCTCGTCTACGCGGGCATCTGCAGCCACGCGCCGGGCATCACCGGGCGTGCTCACCTGGTGCAGAACGAGGCGCTGCGCGACGCCTTCTACGCGGCGCTCGACGACGAGCGGCGCGCGATCGAAGCGGCACGGCCGCACGCCCTCGTCGTCATCGCCGCGGAACACTTCGCGAATTTCTTCATGAACAACATGCCGGCTTACTGCATCGGCATCGGCGAGAAGCATCGCGGGCCGATCGAGGATACGGCGTGGCTCGGCATCGAACGGCGCGAGATCCGCGGCGCCCCGGAGCTCGGCCTCGCGCTCGCGAGCGCGATCATGCAGACGGTGGACTTAGCCTACGCCGAGGAATGGATGTTCGATCACGGCATCATGGTGCCGCTGCATTTCCTGACGCCGCGCTACGACCTGCCCGTGGTGCCCGTCAACATCAACTGCCAGGGGCCGCCGCTCACGCCCCTGCACCGCGCCTGGGCGTTCGGCGAGGCGCTGCGGCGGGCCTGCGAGGCGGTGCCGGAGCGGGTAGCGGTCGTCGGCACGGGCGGCATTTCGCACTGGCCGGCGACTCCCGACTCGGGAAAGATCAACGAGCGCTGGGACCGGGAGTTTCTCGACCGCCTGATGCGCCAGGATCGGGAGGCGCTCCTGGGCTACAGCGACACCGATACTTACCGCGATGCGGGGCAGGGCGGTTTCGAGATCCGTACTTTGATCGCGGCGGCCGCGGCCGCGCGCGGGCCGGGGACGCTCCGGTTCTACACGGCCGAGCTGCCGATCTTTGCCGTGGGCTGCACGGTGGCGCGCTTCGAGCTGACAAATTGACGCCGGCCGCCGCCTTTGAAGCGGCGCCACGGGGAAGGCCTCGTTCGCGTGAAATGCACTATTCGTCGACGACGAACCACGAATGGTCGAGATCGACGCGCACGATAGCCGGCTCGGGCGCAAGACCGAACAACGGCGCGAGCAAAGCCCAGTTGGTCACGAACACGCTTTCTTCGGTGGCGGGGGTTCTGCCGAAGGCGAGCGAGGTGGAGAAATGCAGGGGCGCGCCCTCCAGCACCGGCCGTATCTCACCCGTTGCCCGATCGACATGCAGAAGGCGGCTCACCGGCTCCAGCCCGGACGGCCCGATCCGCGCGACCGTCAGCGCGAAGACGTCGCCGTAGCGATCGACCGTGATGCCGTCCACCGTCACGAGCGCGATGTCCTGCGCGACGACGGCGGGCTCGCCCGCCGCACCGTCCCTCCTTACCGGAATCGCCAGCAGGGAGCCACGTTCCGTATTCGCGGCCAGGATTTCGTCGCGCCGCTTACCGCTACCCCGGCTGTAGGCAATCCCGTTTGCTCCAATCGGCGCGCCGAGTCCGAGATCGCCGGTCCCCCTCAGTGCCTCGTGCTGCCGCCAGATCTCGGGCGCGGAGAAAGGCCCGTCATGGGCATGTCGGCACGAGTTTCCAGGGTGCCGGTCCCGCAGGCGGTAAAGAACCCAGACGGCCCCGGTGAGCGAATCCGATACGTACAGCTCGCCGTGACGGCCGAAGGCCAGCGCGTTCGGGAAGGGGATGTGCTCCGTGCCCGCCAGCCGATGCTTCTGCCCATGCCCGTCCGTGCCGTTCCGGATACGCCACACACCATGCGTGTCGTTGCACTCCTCGGCATTGCAGGCCATCAGGGCCGCGTAGACGTCGCCCTTCCATTCCGCCAGGCCGAGCACACCGTTGGCGTCCGGCGGCAGTTGCGGATCCAGCACCGCGAGCCGGCGGACCTTTCCGCCGGGCGATGCCCCCCAGATCTCGCCGCGCGGCGCCAGGCTGAAGTAGAGATTCCCGCGGTGGTCGACGGCGATGCCTTCCGGAAATTCCTCCTGTCCGGGATCGAGCGCCAGCGGCAGAAAATCGTAGTTGGGCTCGGCGTGCAGCGTGCCCGCGAGCAGGATGGCCGCCATCGCCATCGCCATCGTCGGCGCTATCCTCGGCGTGATTCCGGCCTTCATTTTTGCCTCCGTCATCCGACCGGGATCGGTTCTGCTGTCCCCCGGATACATGACTGAGCATTGCCGGCCGTCCCCGGATCCTCAAGCGGCAATGACGGGCAAAACGGTTTTGTCGCCTTTTGTCGCGATCGCCGGCAGGCTGGCCGCTACTCCGGCAGTCGCATCCGCCGCAGCAGGTCCGCAAACCGCGGGTCCCCTCGCAACGGATCCAGGAGAGGCTCGGTACCGAGGGCGGTCAACGATTGGTCCCGTCGCCTGAAGCCGTCCTCCAGCACGGCGATCGCCTCGTCGACTTCCCCGAGCTGGGCGCGGGCGGCGGCGCGGTTCACGGCGTGGTAGCTCCCGAGATCGTCGCGTAGAACCTTCACCCACGTCCAGTAACCGGCAGCTCCGCGCTCGCGCCAGGCACGTCGCAAGGCGCCAATATTGCGGCTCCCGGCCTCAATCTTGTAGTAATAGCCCGCCTCGGGACCGAGGTTGCTCAGGGCCGCCCGCATTTCGATCGCCCGCTCGTATTGCCCCGTTCGCTCGTACACCTCCTTGGCACATTGGTACCAGGCACGCGGGCGGTCCGGCATT
The DNA here is from genome assembly GCA_035698445.1 of Woeseiaceae bacterium. GTDB lineage: Bacteria > Pseudomonadota > Gammaproteobacteria > Steroidobacterales > Woeseiaceae > IDS-8. Next base: position 18,770 of record DASSBS010000163.1, on the reverse strand, counting down.
CGTTCCCGCGCGTCCTCACAGGCGGCGAATGCCTCGGCGTAGCGGCCCGCGTTCCAGAGAACGAACTGGCGGGCGTAGTGCATGAACAGCGAAGCGGGGTCCAGCCGCAGCGCCAGCCGGCTTTCGGCGATCGCCTCCTCGTGACGGCCGAGGCTGTCCAGGAGATGGGCATAGCCCCAGTGAGGCCAGGGTGTATTCGGGCTCGTTTCGAGCGCACGCCGGAAGTAATGCTCGGCCAATGGCCAGTTCCAGTCATGGGCATACGCCTCGAAGCCGAGCACCACCAGCGCCTGGCCTTCCAGCGGGTCGAGCTCCAGCGCGGCGCGCGCGGCTGCCGATGCATTGGCATACGCCTGCGCGCGCGGCTCGATCTCGTAGAAGGCGATCCCGAGATACGCCATCGCCAGCCAGGCCTGCGCCGCGGAGTGGCCCGGATCCCGCTCAACCGCACGGGTCAGGTAATCGCGAGCGGCGACGAATCCCTCCGGCTTCCACCGGTGCAGGTGGTGCCTGCCGAGCAACAGCAATTCGTAGGTTTGAGGGTCGATCGCCGCCGCTTCGCGCGCTGAGGTTGGCGGCGCGACGAGCTCGACCCGGATTGCGCGCGCCACCTCGCTTGCGAGCTCCGCCTGTTACCGCGAGCATGATCTTGTCGTCAGGCCGGAGAGCGATGCTGAAACCCGGGGACTGGAGCAGGGCCGCCGCGCCTGCGAGCACGAGCACCACGGCGGCGGCGGCGACGACGGCAGCGCGCCGGTTCGGAGATCGGGCGTCCGCGGCGCCATGGATCGACGCGCGGGAATGCAGCCAGGTGTCGAGCTCGTCCGCGTACGCAAAAACCGTGTCTCGCCTGCGGTGTCCCAGCCGGTGCACGGGCAGGTTCTCGGACGCTTCCCAGCGTTGGGCGGTGCGGACGTCACGCCCGAGGTAGAGCGCGATCCGCTTCCAGGAATCGAGCCGGCGGCCCGCGCCTGGCTCGCCGATGTCCTCGTCGGCGCCGCTCATCGCTCACATCATACGGGTCCCGAACAAGTAACAGTTTAGCGCATGACTCGCAGCCAGCGATAACCAATTAATATTGCGAACGACCGTCGACGACGAGGTCACAGCACTTTCCACCATGGGGCAGCCAGCACGTCAGGCGCCAGCCATTCGACCTTGCTTCCCGCGTGCAAGAGCAAGCCACTGCGCGATTTCGCCGCATACTCAGCACGAAAGGCCCGTAAGTGTGTCGCATCGCCGAGGCGTGGCCGCCCACTGGCCTTCACTTCGATGGGCAACAGCTCACCCTTCACTTCGACCACAAAATCCACCTCTTCGCCAACCGTCGTGCGCCAATAGCCGAGCTCCGCGCGATCGAGCCGAGTGTCACGCCACACCAGCAAGTCCTGCAGAATCAAGTTTTCCAGGTGCGCGCCCCCCGGCTCGGCCATCCCTGCCAGATGGAGCGCAACGCCCGTATCGCCCCAGTACAGCTTCGGTGACTTGATGAGCCGTTTCGTTCGGTTTATCGCATAGGCGGGGAGGCGGACCAGGAGATACGACGTTTCCAAAAGGTTGAGCCATCGGTGGACAGTCGGCTGCGGCAGTTTCACGTCCCGGCCGAGCTCCGTCTGATTGAGGAGTTGGCCAAGTCGCAGGCAAGCAGCACGCATCAGGCGGCGGAAGTCGGGAAGCGCACTGATCGTGGCGAGATCCTGCAGGTCGCGTTCCAGATACGTGCGCACGTAGCCGTCGAACCAGACCGCGCGCTCGGAGCTTCGACGCATCGCCACCGCCGGCGTCGGAAATCCTCCCCGGAGCGCGAGGGGCTTCCAATCCTCCGGCTCGTCCGGCTGCGCCACCAGCAAGTCGAGCCATTCCTCATCGCGGGCGCCAAGCAGTTCCTCCCACAGGCCGCAGCGCCCGGCGCCGTGTTGCTCGCGCCGCGTCATCGGCCACAGTGTGAGGTAGCTTGCGCGTCCAGCCAGTGATTCGGATACCTGTCGCATGAGTAGCAGATTGGCAGAGCCCGTAAGGAGGAAACGTCCGGGCACACGCCTTCGATCGATGGCCCGCTTTACCGCGCGCAACACGTCCGGCTCGCGCTGGACCTCATCCAGTGTCACCCGCTGGCTCCCCCCCACGAGGACTTCCGGATCGCGCCGAGCGGCATCGAGCACGTCGAGATCGTCCAGTGAGCGGTAGATTCTTCCGGGCGTGAGGTGCTGCGCGAGGGTGCTCTTGCCCGTTTGCCGGGCGCCGGTGACCACCAACGCAGGCATGATCCGGAGACGTTCGACGACGCTCGCTGTGACGGCCCGGGGGAGAGGTGAAGCATCCATTGCGTGAATGATAATCATTCATGACATGAATAGCTACGTCCGGAGTTTCGCCCTCGATGCGTGAGGCGGCGCGTCGCACCGTGCCGCATATCCTGAGAAGATAGCCGCATGACGCATGCTTCGAATGACCCCATCGTGGCGGTCGCCCCGATGATGGACTGGACGGACCGGCACTGCCGCTATTTCCTGCGGCTGCTCGATCCGCGCGCGCGGCTGTACACGGAAATGCTGACGGCCGAAGCCGTGGTGCACGGCAACGCGGAGCGGCTGCTGCAGTTCGACCCGGCGGAACACCCGGTCGCGCTGCAGCTCGGCGGCAGCGACCCGGCGCTGATGGCGGCCGCGGCGCGAACGGGCGCGCGGGTCGGTTACGACGAGATCAACATCAACGTCGGCTGCCCGAGCGACCGGGTGCAGAGCGGTGCGTTCGGCGCTTGCCTGATGGACGATCCCGGCAGGGTCGCGGAGTGCGTGCGCGCGATGCGGGAAGCGACCGGCGTCCCGGTCACCGTCAAGATGCGCATCGGCATCGACGACCGCGACAGCTATGCGTTCCTCTGCGATTTTCTGGAGCCGGTGGTCGACGCCGGTTGCGACACCTTCCTCGTGCATGCGCGCAAAGCGATTCTCGCGGGCCTGAGTCCGAAGGAGAATCGCACCGTGCCGCCTCTCGACCATGAACGCGTTTACCGGCTGAAACGGGAGCACCCGCACCTGACGATCGTGCTGAACGGCGGGATTTCGAGCACGGCGGACGCGCGGCGGCACCTCGAGCAGGTCGACGGCGTGATGATCGGCCGCGAGGCCTACCAGAATCCGTGGTTCCTCGTCGAACTGGAGCGGGCGCTGTGCGGCGCATCGATCGAGCTGCCGCGGGACCGGCAGGCAGTCGTGCGGCGTATGCTGCCGTATATCGAGGCACAGCTCGCGGCGGGCACGGAGCTGAAGCACATCACGCGGCACATGCTCGGTCTGTTCGCGGGCGTCCCGGGAGCGCGCCGCTGGCGGCGCCACCTGAGCGAGCAGGCGCACCGGCCCGGTGCCGGCGTCGAGGTCGTCGAAGCGGCGCTGGAGCAGTTGCCGATCGCGGCCTGACGTTCCCGGGTCGTTTCGACATAACCCGCGTTCGGGTCCCGCAACCACTCGGCTTCGATTGTCCCGCTCGGGCCATCGGCGTATAACTGAAATCGTGTCCGGCGGTGGTCCGCAAGCGTCACGACCTCCGCCCGGAGCATCCACCGGGCTTGAGCGGAGGGCACCATCATGCTGGCTTTGAGACTTCCAGTGGCATCGGGTTCGGGCGTTCTCCTGACGCTCATCATGTTCTGGGCGCTGTGGAGCCTGATCAATGCTCCGATCGACATCGGGCAGCGCATCGTGGCGCCCATCATCGAGTTCACGCCGAAGATCGCCGACAGCACACCTGCCCTCAAGGACAGAGACCGGAAAAAACCGGAGCTCGACATCCGGCAGGCACCGCCACAGCCAGACATAATCGGCGTACCGGGCGAGAAAGTTCGGCCTGCGCGGGTACGCTATGAGCGGCCGCCCATCGCCACCCACGGCACGAACGTCGATTTCACGACGGCGGGCGGCGGCACCGACGCCGATGCCCGGCCGGTGGTCCGCATCGAGCCCGACTACCCGCCCTCCGCGTTGCGCCGCGGTATCGAAGGTTGGGTGCAGGTGCAGTTCTCCGTCACGCAGACCGGCCGGGTCACGGACGTCTTCGTCATCAATGCGAATCCTCGTGGCGTTTTCGAGGAAGCGACGATCGAGGCCGTGCGGCGCTGGCTGTACAACCCGAAGATCGAGGATGGCGTCGCCGTCGAGCGCGTAGGGCTGCAGACCGTACTGCGCTTCAATATCGACTGACGGCCCGCCCACAAAACGTCGCTTTCGGCACCGGAATGGGCCATACAAGGCCCTGAGCGGCCGTTTGCAGCGCTCTTTCCCTTGGCGATGTCAGTTACTTGCGTTGGTCCGACCCCGGAAAGTGTGGGTGAAGGCGGGGACGGGTTTGCCGGTGCCGGAGTTGGGGGTGGTGACGATGGTGACGGTGAGGGTGCCGGGGGCGAGCTCGAGCTCGGCGAAGCCCCAGACGAGGCCAGCGACGTAGAAGCTTGCGTGTTGCGGGAAGCTGCGGTCGCGCCAGGCCATGTAGGGGGTGTGGATCGGGCGTTGCTTGCCGGCGGCGCCCGAGACGACGGTGACGAGCGGCGGCCGGTCGCGGTAGGCGTCGCCTTCGGTCCGGCAGTCGTCGGTGTGCACTTCCAGCGTGTGATCGTGGCCGGAGACGTACGCGTCGGCGTAGCGGCAGAGCGACGGCAGCAGCAGGCGGCGCAGCACCTTCGCTTCCTCCTGCTTGCTGCCGGATGACGACCACAGCGGGTGGTGGCCGACCACGATCTTCCAGCGTGCATCCGAATCGGCGAGCGCCTGCGCCAGCCAGTCGAGCATCCGCTTTTCGTCGCCGACGGGCTCGGCCCACGGTTCCTCCCGGTCCTCGATGCCGGTGGCTATCGGTGTGCCGTCGGGCGCGAGGGCGTCCTCGTACACGGTTTCACCCGCGAGCAGCACGGTCGTGTCGATGGCGAACAGCTCCACGCCCGGCGCCGGCCGCGCGCGGTAGTAAATGCCGTCCAGCTCGTACAGCGGCGACTGCTCGAGGTACGCGACCTCCGCCATCGCGCTCTCGCGCGAGGTGTCCCAGTCGTGATTGCCGAGCACGGGATAGATGACGAACTCCGGGTCCTGTTCCTGCAGCGGTGCGTAGGGTTTCCGCAGCAGGTCGTCGAAGCGTTCCGCATCGGGCCGACCGTCGGCACCAAGCGTCGCGCCGGCCGGGTAGATGTTGTCGCCCACCATGATGCCGAAGTCGCAGCGGTCTGCCGGTCGGCACCACGCCTGCGCTGCCTTCGACACCGGCCACATCCCGCTCGCCATGACCCAGCCGCCGGTCTGCTCGGCATAGTGCATCGGCGGAAGGCGGAAATCCTCGATCGGCCGGTGATCCTCGATCCAGTCGTCGAGCTCGTCGATGATGAACTCGCGGCCGGTGAAGGCGTCCTCGTAATCGTCGGCTTCCAGGTAGTCGTAATCGTAGCCGGTGTCGCCGAACACGAGGATGCTGACCGGTTCGAACGCGTCCGCCGGCGGCGCTCCCGGCGATTCGAGCGCGCAGGCGGCGAGCAGCAGCGGCATCGCGCCGGCGAGTATTTTCCGTGGCCGGGCCGTCATGCCGTGTACCGCTCTGCGATCAGCTCGCGCACCCGTTCCGCCGTGCATTGTACCGGGCCCTCTTGTTCCATCTTCAGGCTGGTGACTGCCGCCGCCCAGGCGGTGGCTTCTTCGGGTGACGCATCGATCCGGCAGGAGACGTACGAGCCCATGCAGGTATCGCCGCGCCCGCTCCGGCCCACGAGCTCCCGCGGATAAAAGCCCGCGGCGACGTACTCGCCGTCCGCGAGCACCAGCAGCCCGTCGCGATGGGTGAGTACGATTTCGGACGGACCGTACGCGGCGAGCGCCGCCGCCGCGCGGCGGATGTCCGTTTCCCCGGTCAGGAATTCCGCTTCGACGGCATCCGTCTTCAGCACGTCGATCAGCGCGAGCACCGCGGCTTGCTCCGGCCAGGTCTCGTACCGGAGCTGCCCGTCATCGGCCACGACGCGCACGAATCCCTGCACGTCGGCACAGAGCAGCCCGCCCTTCACGCGCAGCGCCTCGAGCACCGCGAGCGGCGCCTCGCCGCGCGCCGAGCCGTTGACGACGAATGTGCGGGCGGCGAATTCGGCGAACATCTCCGGCGAAAACGGATCGGCCACGGCCGCGACGGTGAGCCGCCGCTCGTCCACGTTCGCCGTCGGGTACTCGAGCCGCATCAGCGTCGACTGCCGCGATTCGATGACGTGCACCTCGACGCCCTTTGCGCGCAAACCGTCGGTCGAGCCCCGGTCTTCGGCGGCGAGCCGCGTCACGGCTCCCACCTTCAGGTCCCTGAGCGCGGCGGCATGCGCGGCGTAGCTGTAACCGCCGCCGTGCACCTGCCGCGTGCCCGCCGCGGACACGATGGTGTCCTTCGTGTAGTTGCCGATCGTGAGGACGTCGTAGGAATGCACCGGAACCGCCTTATGCCGCATCAGTCGCGGAGTTGCACGCGCCACAGCGTGGCCGCGAGCAGCAGGGATACGACCGCGGCGCCCATCCAGAACCCGATCGCGCTCGTGAAATCGTAAACCCGTTCGCCGTCCACCATGGTGATGCCCTGCTGGATGAGATAGCCGCTGATGTTCTCCTGGATCCCTGCGCCGACGTAGCTGAATACGCCGATGAACCCCATGACGGCGCCGGCCGCGCGTTTCGGCGCGATGTCGACGCCGAACAGGCCGCCGAGTGAGGTGACCAGCCCGTTCAGGCCGATGCCGTACAGTGCGAACGCGAAGATCAGCACGGCCAGGTTACGCGGCCCGAAGAAGATCAGATACAGCGCGACGATCTCGACGATCGCGAACAGCAGGTTGGCCGGCGGCCGGCGCGCATTGAACACCTTGTCCGAGATGAAGCCGAACGCGATGCAGCCGGCAATCCCGGCGAGGGTATTCACCATCAGCAGCGTGCCGGCTTCGACCAGCGAGAAGCCGCGCACTTCCTGCAGGTACAGGATGCCCCAGCTATTGATGGCATAGCGCACCACGTAGTTGGTGGCGCTCGCCAGCGCGAGCACCCACATGGAGGGCAGGGCGAGGATCGAAAGCTGCGTTTTCCAGATGTTCGCCGTCGAGGCCTGCCGGACCGGCTGCCAATGGTCGTTGTGCCAGTCGTTCACCTCGGGCAGCCCGAGCGTGCGCGGGCGGTCCTGCATCAGGGCAAAGACGCCGATCGCGACCAGGATGCACAGGAGGCCGGGTCCCCAGAAACCGAAACGCCAGCCCCAGGCCGCGACCATGCCCGCCACCAGGACGAACGTGAGACCCTCGCCGATCGAATGCGCGGTGCTCCAGATGCCATAATAGCGGCCGCGCTCGCGGTTGCTGTACCAGTTGGCGAGCGTCACGATGCCGGCCGGCGCGCCGAAACCCTGGAACCAGCCGTTCAACGCCCACAGCACGACCGAGAGCGTGAGCACGGTGGAGAATCCCATGCCGACGTTCAGCAACGCCGACATCAGGAGGCCGAACGCGAAGAACACTTTCATGTTCGCGTGATCGGACAGGAAGCCGTTCGTAAGCTTGCCGATGGCGTAGGTGTAGAAGAGCGCGGAGCCGATCAGCCCCAGCTCGACGGGTGTGAAAATGCCACCCTCGATCAGCGGCTGCTTGACGACCGAGAGCGCGAGCCGGCAGGTATAGGCTATGCCGTACCCCAGGGTGATGGCGATGAGGACCCGCAGGCGGTTACGGCGGTACAGCCGGTCCACCGTCGCCCGATCGTCCAGAGTCGGCCGGTCGGGCCCGGTGGCAAACAGCGCGGTCAACTTGTGGAAAATGGTCCAGCCCCCGATTTCAGGAACGCTTAAGGTTTTGAAATTTTCATTCGATTATAATAGAAAATAGAATTAATGTTCCACCTCCGCCGGCGGCCGCCGCGGAGCCCATCCTGGACGGGGGAGCCATGAAAACCATCCACCTGAGCGCCTTGCTGCTCCTGGCCACCGCCTGCGCCGGACCGGACACGGAACCCCGGCGTGCCGCCGGCAGCCCGGCGCCGGTGCGCATTCCGGCGAGCGCCGTCACCGAACCGGTCGAATTCGGCGCGCTGGTGAACGCCGCGTTCTGGCTCGATCCGGCCCGGCCCGACGCGGCCCTCATCCTCGGGGCCGCCGGCATCTCCGGCGTCCAGATGTACCGTCCCGACGGGACGCGCGCGGGCGGCTTCGGCGGCGTCGAGGCAGGCTTCGTCACGGTTGTCCCCGATCCGCACCGCGAGCATCCTCCGCTCGTCGTGGTGTACGACCGGCGGGACGCGGCCCTCAAGGGCTTTCGGCTCGACCGCGACGCGCTGAGCCTGGTCCCGGTCATGCCGGAGCCGCTGCCGCTAGGCGACGAGCTGACCGGGCTGTGCCACTACCACAGCCCGCTCTCCGACAGCGATTACCTGTATGCCGTCACCGACGGCGGCATGATCCTGCATTTCGAGCTGTTCACGAACGGCGGGGAGGTCGGCGGGCAACTGCTGCGCACGATTGCGTCGGGCAAGGGCAGCGGCTACTGCGCCGTGGACCCGCTCGATGCCGCGCTGTACGTCGCCGAGGAGACCGTCGGCATCTGGCGCTTCGGGGCCGAGCCGGAGAGCGACACGACGCGCGAGCCGGTGGCGCTGGTCCGGCCCTGGGGCGTGCTGAGCGACGAGGTGAAGGGTATCGCCGTCTATGCCGTCGATCCGGCGACGTCGTACCTGGTCGCGGCGGATATCGGCGCGAACCGGCTCGCCGTGTTCGACCCGGCCACCTCCAGCCTGCTCGGGGCGGCCGTCATCCCCGATCTCGCCGAACCCGAGGGAGTGGCGGTAACCGCCGCAGCGCTCGGCGGCGGCGAGTACCCCGCGGGGCTCATCGCCGTCGCGGATGAAGACGAGTCCGCGGGCGGCACCGATATCAAGCTCATCGGCTGGCAAGCCGTCGCCGGCGCGCTCGGCCTGCGGACCGCCGACGGTGCGCCGGCGCCGGCCGAGCCGGTGCCTGCCGTGCGGCCGGTGCTGGAAACGGAAATCGCCGCGAGTTACGGCGACGCCGCCGACGACCCGGCGATCTGGGTCAACCCGGACGATCCGGCAAAGAGCCTCGTCATCGGCACGGACAAGCAGCTCGGCCTCTACGTGTTCGATCTCGAAGGCCGCACGGTACAGACGCTGCCGCACGGCCGCATGAACAACGTCGACCTGCGCCACGGCTTCCCGCTCGGCGGCGCGACCGTCACGCTCATCGCGGCGAGCAATCGCAGCACCGACAGCATCGCGATCTACAAGATCGAGCCGGGCACCACGCGCCTGGTCGAAGCGGCCGCCGGCACCTTGCCGACCGGCTTCACCGATCCGTACGGCCTCTGCCTCTATCAGAGCGCCGAATCCGGTGAGCTCTACGTCTTCGTGAACGAAAACGGCGCCGGCACGTTTCGCCAGTGGCGCCTGTTCGACAACGGCGAGGGCCGCGTGGCCGCGGAACAGGTCCGCGAGTTTTCCGTGGGCTCGCAGGCCGAAGGCTGCGTTGCCGACGACGCGTTCGGCCACCTCTACCTCGGCGAGGAGGACCGCGGCCTCTGGAAATACTCCGCCGAGCCCGACGGCGGCAACTCGCGCACGCTGGTCGACGCGACGGAAGACGGCCGCCTCGAAGCCGACGTCGAAGGCGTCTCCCTCTGGGCGCAGGACGACGGCACCGGCTACCTCGTGGTCTCCAACCAGGGCGCCAACAACTACTACGTCTACGAGCGCGGCGGCGACAATGCCTACGTCGGCCACTTCCACGTCGTCGCCAACGCCGCCGAAGGCATCGACGGCAGCTCCGAGACCGACGGTCTCGCCGTCACCAGCGCGCCCCTCGGCGAGCGCTTCCCGCAAGGCCTCCTCGTCGTCCAGGACGGCCGCAACATCGCCCCCGAAGAACGCCAGAACTTCAAATACGTCTCCTGGGCCGACATCGCCGACGCCCTCGACCTCTGACGCGGAACGAAGCGTGACGAAATGGTCGCTAACCACGGCCGCGAACGAAGCGCGTAGGAGCCCGTCCCACGGGCGACCGGCACGAGGCTTGACGAAGGCACGGTGGCACCGGTGTTCGGCACGCCGTGGCTGGGCGGAGGCGCGGCCGGGGGAGGCCTTTGGCGAAATGGCTCCCTCCGGGCCCTTCGGGCCCTCCGGTCCGCGGAAGTTCCGCCAAAGGCCTCCCTCGGCCACGCCTCCGCCGGCGGGAATCGTGGCAGCTCACGTTCAGCGATTCACGCCGAATGCACGGAGCACCGGCGCATCGGCGGAACCGGCGGAAATGGGGTGTAGGAGCCCGTCCCACGGGCGACCGGCACGAGGCTCAGCGAAGGCACGGTGACACCGGTGTTCGGCACGCCGTGGCTGGGCGGAGGCGCGGCCGGCGGAGGCCTTTGACGAAATGGCTCCCTCCGAGCCCTCCGGTCCGCGGAAGTTCCGCCAAAGGCCTCCCCCCGGCCACGCCTCCGCCGGAAGGAATCGTGGCAGCTCACGTTCAGCGATTCACGCCGAATGCACGGCGCACCGGCGCATCGGCGGAACCGGCGGAAATGGGGTGTAGGAGCCCGTCCCACGGGCGACCGGCACGAGGCTCAGCGAAGGCACGATGTCACCGGTGTTCGCACGCCGTGGCTGGACGGACGCGCGACCGAAATGGCTCCCTCCGGGCCCTTCGGGCCCTCCGGTCCGCGGAAGTTCCGCCAAAGGCCTCCCGCGGCCACGCCTCCGCCGGCAGGAAGCGTGGCAGCTCACGTTGTCGGTTGACCGGAAATTCCGGCGTATCGGCATTCCTGCCAATTTCTACAAGAAACAGACTTCGATCGGCACTAGGAACAAGGATACATTGCCGAGACGGGTTGTGTGACCAGTCTTGCCCGGGACGTGGAGTTGTCAATTGACAACCGAGCAATGTCCCCATAACATGCGATTACAAATTTGCGATGCCCCGATCTCGCCACCCCAAAAAGGAGATCGAAGAAGCACTTGGACATGCCGAGGATGCTGGTTGGCGCGTTGAACCTGGAGGTTCGCACGCCTGGGGCAAGATGTTCTGCCCGCGCAATTCGAGGAATTGCCGATGCGGCGAATACTGCATCACGAGTATATCCGGCACACCCCGCGATCCCGCCACGCACGCCAGACAAATCCGCAGAGTTGTTGACAACTGTACGCAAAAAGGTGACGACGCGCTGAATTGTCAGGAGCCGTAATATGCGAAAGTACGATTTCACCCTGAAGTTCGCGCTTGCCCGGCATGGCGCTGACCCGGAACAGTTCGTTGGACGCTTGCTCGAGGAAGGGTGTGACGACGCGCTCATCGGGATAGGCAAGCGAGGTCGTATTGCATTGAATTTCGGGCGCGAAGCGAATTCGGCAGACGAGGCATTCCTGACCGCCATTTCGGATGTCAAGCGAGCGATACCTGATGTGGCGTTTATTGAAGCAACACCCGATCTCGTTGGCATCCCGGACATTGCCAGCGTCGTTGGAGTTACTCGCCAGTACGTGCGGAAGCTGGTGGAGGACAGCACGCGGGATTTTCCCCCGCCTGTTCACGACGGCAAGCGCGCAATATGGCACCTCGAAACGGTCCTGACGTGGTTTTCCGCCGAATGCCGCGATGTTGACGAGGCAACTATGGAAGTTTCGCGGCTTGCAATGTATTGCAACCACCTGAAGGAAAGGCAACGGCTAGGCAAGAAAATTCCCGAAACAATCAGGAAAGCGATCGCCGCCTAGACAAGTACAACGAAAAGTTCGGCACGCCATGGCTGAGCATGCTTGTGGTCGGTAACAACGGCGGCGAACGAAGCGTGTAGGAGCCCGTCTCACGGGCGACCGGTACGAGGCTTGACGGAAGGCCCGGTGGCACCGGTGTTCGGAACGCCGTGGCTGGGCGGAGGCGCGACCGGGGGAGGCCTTTGACGAAATGGCTCCCTCCGGTCCCTTCGGGCCCTCCGGTCCGCGGAAGTTCCGCCAAACGCCTCCTCCGGCCACGCCTCCGCCGGTACGTTCCGTGGCAGCTCACGTCCTGCGACCGACGCCGAATTCAGGGGGCGCCACGCGCCTCCGCCATCCCCGGCGCACCCAGCCTGCGTGCCCCGGAGTTAAGCCGCAGCTTCGGCAATCATGCGCGCCACGAGCCCGGTGGTGAACTCCGTTGTTACGGACGATGCTTATCGAGAATGCGCTTCAGCGTTTCGAAGCCGAGCGCGGCGTTGATCACGGGATCGGCGATGGCGGGGTCCTGCTCGGCTTCGACGACGATCCAGCCGTCGTAGCCGGCGGCGAGGAGCGGCTCGATGATCGCCGTGTAATCGATGCAGCCGCCGCCCGGCACCGTGAACACCCCCTGCAGCACCGCTTCGAGAAAACTCGTATCGGCGTTCAGGCAGCGTTCGAGGACCTCCGGGCGGATGTCCTTGCAGTGCAGGTGCGCGATGCGCGCCCCGTGATGGCGCACCGCGCGCGCGGGGTCGCCGCCGGCGTAGCGCAGGTGCCCGGTGTCGAGCAGCAGCTCCACCTCAGGGCCGCAGGCCGCCAGCAACGCGTCGACCTCGTCTTCGGACTCCACGACCGTGCCCATGTGATGGTGGTAGACGAGGCGCATGCCGCGCTCGCGCATGCACGCGGCCAGCTCGTCCAGGCGTGCGGCGAATTGCGCGAACGCGGCGCCTCGCAGCCGTGGCCGCCGGGACAGGCGCGCCTGCAGGTCGCCGTGCACGCAGCCGGTGACTTCGGCGCAGACCATCACGCCGCTGCCCAGCGCCTGCAGCAGCTCGAGATGCGGTTGCATCGCCGCGAACTCCGCCTCTGCCGTGCGTTCGAGGAGGCGCAGGCTGTACCAGCCGGACACGAGGACAAGCCCCTGCCGCTCGAGGAGTGGACCGAGCTCGTCCGCGCGCCGCGGGAACTTGTGGCCGAGCTCCACGCCGGCGTAGCCAACGGCGGCCGCTTCGCGCAGACAGGTCTCGAGGTCGATGTCCGCGCCGAGCGACGGCAGGTCGTCGTTGCTCCAGGTGAGCGGGTTGATGCCGATACGGATCGTCATCGCGCGCGCTTCTTTGCGTACTCGGCGTAGGCGCGCTGTACCGCTTTACTCGCCGAGACCTCCGGAACGGGTACGTCCCACCAGCCGCCGCCGGCGTCGGTCGATTTCGCCGGATCCGTCTCGATCACGATCACCTGCGTCGTTCTGGCCGCGAACGCCGCGCCGAGGGCTTGCTCCAGCCCGCCGATGCCGTCCACGCCGACCGCCTGCGCGCCGAGCGCACGCGCGTGCGCCACGAAATCGATCGCCGGCGTCTCGGGCAACAGGTTGTTGTAGGCCTCGCCGCCGCAGGACTGCTGCAGCCGGTTGATGCAGCCGAAGCCGCGGTTGTCGAGCACCACGATCGTCAGCTTCAGGCCGAGGGCTACCGAAGTTGCGATTTCGGAATTCAGCATGAGGTAGCTGCCGTCGCCGACCAGCACGATCACCTCACGCTCACGCTTGGCGAGCTTGACGCCGAGACCGCCCGCGATTTCGTAGCCCATGCAGGAGTAACCGTATTCGACGTGGTAATGGCCGGGGCCGGCCGCGCGCCACAGCTTGTGCAGCTCGCCCGGCAGGCCGCCCGCCGCACACACGACGGTCGCGTCCGCGCCGCTCGCGCGGTTGACGGCGCCGAGCACCTGCGCGTCGGACGGCAGGCCGTCCGGCGCCGCGCGCGTCGCCTCCTCGACCGCGCGGTGCCACTCCGCGGTCGCAGAGTCGATCGCCGCGGTTCGCGATGCATCGCGGGACAGCGGCGCCAGCTCGCGATCGAGCTCGGCCAGCGTCACGGCCGCGTCGCCGCGGAGCGCCAGCGCATCCCGCTTGATGGCATCGTGCCGGTTCACGTTGATCGACACGAAACGCACGTCTCCGGCAAACAGGGTATGCGACGCGGTGGTGAAGTCCTGCAGGCGCGTGCCGACGGCGACGATCACGTCGGCATCGGCCGCCAGCCGATTGGCGGCGGAGCTGCCGGTCACGCCGATCGCGCCGGCATTCAGCGGGTGATCCCAGCGCAGCGCGCCCTTGCCGGCCTGCGTTTCCGCAACCGGGATACCGTGCCGGCTCACGAATCGCTCCAGCTCGCCGCCGGCTTCCGAGTAATGCACGCCGCCGCCCGCGATGACGAACGGCCGCTTCGCGGAGCGCAGCAAGGCGGCGGCCTGCGCAACCCCGGCGCTGTCCGGTCGCGGCCTGGCGCTGCGGCGCAGCACCGGCTCGAACAGCGCGGCCGGGTAATCGAACGCCTCCGCCTGCACGTCCTGCGGCAGCGCGAGCACCACCGGGCCGCAGTCGGCGGGGTCGGTAAGCACCGAGAGCGCCTGTGGCAGTGAGCGGACGAGCTGTTCCGGGCGCACGATGCGATCCCAGAACCGTGCCACCGGCCGGAAGCAGTCGTTCGCCGTGATACCCGGGTCGCCGAAGTCCTCGACCTGCTGCAACACCGGGTCCGGCCGGCGGCTCGCAAACGTGTCGCCCGGCAGCAGCAGGACGGGGAGGCGGTTGACGTGGGCGAGCGCCGCCGCCGTCACCATATTGGTCGCCCCCGGCCCGATAGAAGTCGTGCAGGCCATCATGCGGCGGCGGTTGCTCGCTTTCGCGAACGCGATCGCCGCAAACGCCATCGCCTGCTCGTTGTGGGCGCGGTAGACGGGCAGGGCGTCTCCCGCGTGCTGCAGCGCCTCGCCGAGCCCGGCGACGTTGCCATGACCGAAAATCGCGAAGACGCCGGCAAAGAGGGGCCGCTCGGCGCCGTCGCCTGCAATGCGTTGCGCCGCCAGATAACGGACCAGGGCCTGGGCCATCGTCAGTCGGATCGTTTGCTTCGGCATGCGGCTGTCCCCGTTAGCGGCGGGCGGAAGTTCGCCAGACTTCTATCATGCGGCGGTACCGGGTGGCGATGGCATCGCGGGCGGCAGCGTCGCCCAGCGTGCCGGCGAACCATTGCTCGGCGGCGTCGGCGAAGATGCTGCGGCCGACGGCAAAGCCGCGGCAGATGTCGAAGGCCGCGGCGATCTCGAGATCGGCCGCCAGGCTTTCGGCGTCGGCGCCGAGGCCTAGCAGCACCACGCCTTTGCAGTGCGGATCGCAGGCAGCGATGACCTCGCCGATCGCGTCCCAGCCGTGGGCGGATTGCGGCTCCAGCTTCCACCAGTCGGGGCGGACGCCCAGGTTATAGAGGCGGCGCAAGGCGCGCGGCAGCGGCGCGCCGGCCTGCCCTTCCACGGCCGGGCAGATCACTTCCAGCAGCAGGCGGCGATCGAGCGCGGTGAGGTCCGCGTACAGCGCGCGCACGCGTTCTTCCTGGGCGTGCCGGAGCTCGGCGGGATCGTCCGGGTGGTAGAACAGCAGGCATTTCACGACCCGGTTTGCCGGCCAGCTCGCGAGGTGCGCGGCCGTGCCGAAGTGCGGCTCGAGCACGAGCGGCCGCGAGCCGGGCACCTCGATCGGGCTGCCGGTCCAGATCCCGGTGACGGCCAGGCGCGCGAGCGCGTTGCCGCCGTAGCGGTCGTCCACGATGGCGCCGTGCCGGATGCCGGGCGTGCCGTCCGCCATGGTCTCGATCAGCACATCGGCGATCAGCTCCTTGAACGCGCCGATCCGTTCGCAAGGCTGCCCGTGGCGGGCGGCGAGCGACTCGAACTGGCTGCGATGGTCGAAGGCGAGGATGCAGAGCGGCCCCGTGCCGTCCGCCCAGGTGGTCGCGCGGTGCAGGTGCGCGAGCGCGGCATCCGCTCCCGGCCGCCGCGGCGGCGGCGTCCGCGCGAGCCACGCCTCGAGCTCCACCCGGCTCGGCATCGCCGGCGTGCAGCCGTGGCGCGCGACCACGAGCGCGCCGCAGGCGTTGCCCAGCTCGCCGCAGCGCTGCCAGGTTTCCCCTTCGGCCCAGCCGTGCAGGAAGCCGGCGAGAAAGGCATCGCCGGCCCCGACGGTGTTGAACACTTCCACGTCCCGGCCTGCGACCGCCAGCCCGTCCTCGAGGCTCTCGATCGGCCCCGATTCGAAGATCACGCAGCCCTGCGCGCCGCGCTTCATGACGACCACCGCGCCGCTTGCCGCGCGGATCGCGCGGAGCGCCGCCAGCAAGTCCGGCGAGCCGCCGGCGATCGCGATTTCTTCCTCCGTGCCGATGACCAGGTCGCAATCGGGGAGCAGGTCGCGCAGCGTGCCGGTCGCTTCGGCGGACTCGACGTACCGGCTGGCTCCTTCGCCCGCCGCTGTCAGGCCCCACAACACCGGCCGGTAATCGATGTCGAGCGCGACCTGCGTGCCGTTCGCGCGGGCCGCGCGCACGGCCTTGTCCACCGCGCGCCGGGTCGTATCCGTGGACAGGTGCGTGCCGGTGATCGCGAGCAGGCGCGCGGAGCCGATGAAGGCTGCGTCGACGTCGTCCTCGCAAAGGCCCATGTCGGCGCAGCGCTCGCGAAAAAAGACGTGCGGGATATCCAAGCCGGCGCCGATGCCCAGCACGACCAGCCCGGTGAGGCGGGAGGGGTCGGTGCGGACCCGGCTCACGTCCACGCCCTCGCGCGCGAGCGCTTCGCGCACGAAGCGGCCCATGTGCTCGTCGCCGACCCGGGCGAGCATCGCGCTTCTCGTCCCGAGCCGCGCGAGCCCGGCGGCGAGATTGGCCGAGGATCCGCCCAGGTATTTCGCAAACGTCTGCATGTCCTCGAGCCGGCCCCCGACCTGCTGGCCGTACAGGTCGACCGCGGCGCGGCCGAGGCAGATGACGTCGAGCGGCCGCTCAGCCACGCGGCATGCCGTCCGGCCACCAGAACGGCGCATCCGCGTCCATGGTCCAGGCGTGTGCCTCGGTGAAGTCCGGCACGGTGTACGGGTCGCCCGGCAGGTGGCGGATCACCCAGGAGTAATACATGCCGTAACCGGGCGCCGCGCATTGCGCGTGGTCCAGGCCGGGCGGGATGCAGACGGTGTCGCGGTCGCGCACCTTGTATACGGCGTCGCCCAGTTCCGCGTGTCCGAACCCTTGCGGCTCGGTGAAGCGGTAGTGGTAGATCTCCGGCTGCCGGTGATGATGCGGCGGGTAGCTGGACCAGCCGCCGGGCAGTGTCACCACTTCGCCCAGCACGAGCTCCGCCTCGTCCGGCGAGGTGCTGCCGTCGAAGATCGTGCGCACGAAGCGCAGGCAGCGTCCGGCGACCTGGCCTTTCCCGCGGTGCTCGTTCGGCACCTGCTCCGGGGTGAAGACGCGCGCCGCGAACGGTTTGCGGTTGCCGCAGCCGTACACGGTCAGCTCGCAGTCGCTGACGGCCTCGAACCGGACGTCCGTGCCGGCCGAGACGTGCACGGCGCTCGCCGATTCATCGAAGAGGGATACGCGCGCGAGCGCGAAATCTCGCTCGCCGGCCGCGCCGCGCAGCTCGCCGCGCATCAGGAGCCACGCGGTTTCCGAATCCGGCGTGACCGTGAATGCCTCGCCCGCGGCGAGCACGAGGCTCGCCACGGTCAGCTCGGCGAAGGCCGCGAGCGGCGTGAGTCCGGGCTCGCGGCCGGAGCCCGGATCGCGGATGAGGTGCTGGTCGGCTTGCGTCATCGTTTTCTCGCCTTTAACAATCGTTCAGTGCTCGACGTCCACCCAGGCGCGCTCGGCGCCGGAGGTTTCGATCGCCGCCATGACCCGCTGCACCGCGAGTCCTTCGTCGAAGTCCGGGTAGAAGCCCTCGCCGCATTCGACGGCGCGGATGAAATTGTGCAGCTCGATCACCTTCAGGTCGTTGATGCCGAGGCCGTGTCCCGGCGACGGGCAGAAGCGCGCGTAGTCGCCGTGCGCGGGTCCGGCGAGAATCGTCTGGTACCCCGCGCGCGCCGCCGCCTGGCCCGCTCCGTAAAGCTTGAGCTCGTTCATGCGCTCCTGGTCGAAGGCGATGCTGCCGCGCGTGCCGTAGACCTCGAACGTGAGGCCGCACTTGCGGCCCGTCGCGACGCGGCTGATCTCGAGGGTCGCGGGGACCCCCGATTCCAGCTCGATGAGGGCGCGGGCAATGTCTTCGTTTTCGACCCGGCGCAGGGCGCCGGTTGCCGGGTCGCGGCGTTCCGGGATCGCGATGTGCACCTCGCCCAGCACCCGTTGCGGCCGCCCGACCAGGAAATGCAGCATGTTGACGAGGTGCGAGCCGAGATCCGCGAGGGCGCCGGCGCCGGCGAGCGCGCGCTCGCAACGCCAGGTGAACGGCCCGTCGCGGTCGGCCATGTAGTCCTCGAAATAGCGGCCGGTGAAGTGCACCACGTCGCCGATCTCGCCGGCCGCGATGAGCTCGCGCGCCACCTGTGCCATCGGGTTCGCCGTGTAGTTGAGGCCGAGCCCGTGCACGGCGCCCGACTCGCGCGCGGCAGCCGCGAGCGTGGCCGCCTCCCTCACGTCCAGCGCGAGCGGCTTCTCGCAGTAAACGTGCTTGCCCGCGGCGAGCGCCGCGCGCGCCATCTCGAAGTGCAGGTGATTGGGCGTGCAGATGTCGAGCACGTCGATCGCGGGATCCTTGAGCAGCGAGCGCCAGTCGCCGGTCGCCCGCTCGAAGCGCAGCTCGGCGGCCGCCCGGCCGGCCCGCTCGTCGTCGCGGTCGCTCACGCAAACCGCGCGCGGCCGCGCGATGTCGTCGAACACTACGGCGACCTCGTGCAGCGCAATCGCGTGCGCGCGGCCCATGAAGCCGGTGCCGATCAGGCCGAACCCGGGGCCGCTCATGCCG
>DASSBS010000162.1:0-12920 GCA_035698445.1 Woeseiaceae bacterium | reverse complement strand
CCAGCGGAAGGTGACGGTGATCCATGGGACGGCGAAGTTCCAGTCGGCGAATCGCATCAGTGTCGACGGCGGAGAAACCATCGAATTCGGCAACTGCATCATTGCGGCCGGCTCGGAGAGTGCCCGACTCCCGAACACGCCGGACGATCCTCGCATCGTCGATTCGACCGGCGCGCTCGAGCTCGATCCGCTGCCGAAACGCCTGCTCGTGATCGGCGGCGGCATCATCGGCCTCGAGATGGCTTGTGTGTACAACGCGCTCGGCACCAGGGTCTCCGTTGTCGAGCTCACGGGCAACCTGATGCCGGGCACCGATCCGGACCTCGTGCGCCCGTTCCGCAAATTCATCGAGCCGCGCTACGAGGCCATCCTGCTGGATACGAAGGTCAGCGGCATGCGCCCGACCGTGCCGGGGATCGAGGTGACGTTCGAAGGCGAGAACGCGCCGGACAAGGAGCTGTACGACCGCGTGCTGGTAGCGGTCGGCCGGCGCGCCAACGGCGACCGGCTGGATGCGCAGGAAGCCGGCGTGCGGGTCCTCGATGACGGCATCATCGAGGTCGACAAGCAGCAGCGCACGAACGTGCCGAACATCTTCGCCATCGGCGATTTGGCCGGCGGCCCGATGCTCGCGCACAAGGCGAGCCACGAGGGCAAGATCGCCGCCGAGGTCGCCGCGGGTGAAAAGAGCGCGTTCGACGCGCGCGTGATTCCTTCCGTCGCGTATACCGATCCGGAGATCGCCTGGACGGGGCTGACCGAAACCGACGCGAAGCGCGACGGGATCGAGTACATCAAGAAGCAGATTCCGTGGAGCGCCAGCGGCCGCGCGCTGGCACTCGGCCGGCCGGAGGGCTTCACGAAGCTCCTGTTCGACCCGCAGACCGGGCGCATTCTCGGCGGCGGCATCGCCGGCCCGTCGGCCGGCGACCTGATCACGGAGATCTCCCTGGCCGTCGAGATGGGCGCCGATGCGGCGGACGTCGCATTGACCATCCATCCGCACCCGACCCTGTCGGAGACGGTGATGTTCGCCGCCGGGGCCTTCGAGGGCACCCTCACCGACCTCTACATGCCGCGCAAAAAATAGCCCGGCCCCCGTAGGAGCCCGTTCCACGGGCGACCGATACTCGCAATGACGTCGCCCGATCGAAGCCTCACCGAGCGCGAAAAGGCGGCAATGCGGCCGCGCATCGCGGAGCAGGACCTCGACAGCGCGCGGCTCCACGACGGCCGCGTGCCCTGGTACCTGCCGGCCCGCTTCGTCGCCGTCACCCGCGGCAATCGCATTTACTTCCGCCCGGGCGCGTGCCGTACCGACACGATTGACGGCCTGGCGCTCCTGGCACACGAGCTGGCGCACGTCGGCCAGTACCGGCGAGGCGCCACCTGGCTGACGTTCCTCCTCTCCTACGTCCGCCACGGCTACCGGAACAGCCCGCTGGAAATCCAGGCGCGGCAGGCGGAAGAACGGCTTCGCCGCGATCTCGCCGGTGAGCTAACATGAAGTCAGCAGGAGGAGCACGATGCCGTGACCTATCGAACCGCTGACATCCGCAACGTTTGTCTCGTCGGGCCCGCTCATGCCGGCAAAACCCAGCTCACCGAGGCATTGCTGCACGCCGGCGGTTCGATTGCACGCTGCGGCACGGTCGAGCAGGGCGATACCGTCTCTGATTCCAGCCGGCGCGAGCGGCAGCTCGGGCATTCGCTCCATGTATCGGTGTGTCATTTCGATCACGCCGGCATCCACGTGAACATGATCGATACCCCGGGGCACCGGGACCTCTATGGGCGCGCGCTGTCCGTATTGCCGGCCGTCGAGACGGCGGCGGTCGTCATCGACGCACAGAACGGCATCGATTCCGTCACGGGCCGCGTGATGAACGCCGCTACGGCACTGCGGCTCTGCCGCCTGATCATCGTGAACAAGATCGATGCGCTTGATGCGGACCCTGGCGGCCTCGTCGAGCGCATTCGTGCGGCCTTCGGACCGGAATGCCTGCCGATCAACCTGCCCGGCGCGCAGGGTGACGTGATCGACTGTTATTCCCGGCCGAGCGGCGCCGCTACTGCGTTCGGCAGCGTCCAGGCGGCGCACACACAGATCATCGACCAGGTGGTGGAGGTCGACGACGCGCTGATGGAGCTCTATCTCGAGCAGGGCGAGGAGCTCGGGCCGGACCAACTGCACGAGCCGTTCGAAAAAGCATTGCGCGAGGGCCACCTCGTGCCGATCTGCTTCGTGTCGACGAAGACCGGCGCCGGCATTCCGGAGCTACTCGAGATTTTCGAACGGCTGCTGCCGAACCCCATGGAGGGCAATCCTCCCACGTTCCTGAAAGGCGAGGGCGACAAGCTGGAGCAGGTGAGGGTCACGATGGATCCGGCGCAGCACGTCATCGCTCACGTCGTGATGGTCAACAACGATCCCTACAAAGGCCGGCTGGCGGTTTGCCGGGTTCACCAGGGCACCATCCGCCCGGGGATGCAGCTTTTCGCGGGCAATGCGCGCAAACCGGTCAAGGTGAACCAGGTGCTGAAACTCATGGGCAATGAGCTCGTGCGGGCCGATGCGGGCGCGCCCGGTGACATTTGCGCAATCCCCCGCGTCGAAGAGGCTTGCTACGATACGGTGCTGCACGATTCTCACGACGAAGATCACATGCACCTGAAATCGGCCGGCTTGCCGCGCCCGATGTTCGGGCTTGCCATCCGCCCGGCCAACGACGCCGACGTGCAAAAGGTATCGGAGGCACTGCATTCGCTGCAGGCGGAAGACCCCTCCTTGAACGTGGAGCACGTCGCCACGCTGAATGAGATCGTGCTGCGCGGGCTGGGCGAGCTGCATCTGCGCGACGTCCTCGACGACATTGCCGACCGGTACGGCGTGCGAGTCGAAACGGCACTGCCGTCCATTGCCTATCGGGAAACGATCACGGCCCCGGCGGAGGGCCATCACCGGCACAAGAAACAGAGCGGCGGCGCCGGCCAGTTCGGTGAGGTTTTCCTGCGGATAGAGCCGCTGACGCGTGACACGGGCTTCAGATTTGACAGCGCGGTCGTGGGTGGCGCAATCCCCTCGCAGTTCATTCCCGCCGTGGAAACCGGCGTTCGCCAGGTCATGGAGTCCGGAGCAATTGCCGGCTATCCGATGCAGGACATTGCGGTAAGGGTCTACGACGGCAAACACCACGCGGTGGATTCCAAAGAAGTGGCTTTCATCCAGGCGGGCAGGAAAGCGTTCCTCGATGCGATCGTGAAAGCCGCGCCGATCGTCATGGAGCCGATCGTCGACGTCACCGTGACGGTACCGTCCGCTTGCGTGGGCGGCGTGACCGGCGACCTGTCGGCGATGCGGGGCATGGTGAGCGGCACCTCGGTGCTGCCGGACAACCGCATTGTGGTTTCGGGGCAGGCCCCGCTCAAGGAAATCCAGGGCTACCATTCACGGCTGAAATCCCTGAGCGGCGGCGAAGGCAGCTTCACGATGGATTTCAGCCACTATGCGCCGGTGCCGGAGCAAGCCCGGCAGGAGCTCACCGCGGCGTTCCGTCGCTAGGGCTTCAACCGGCGCCGGCCAACGGCCATTTGTCGGTAGCCGGCCCGTCGTTTTGTTGCGATGGAGACATGTTGCGGCATCAGACCCATGTAGGAGCCCGTCTCACGGGCGACACGTCGCTCAACGTGGTTGTCGCCCGTGTCGCAGATAATTGCTCCTGCATTATCTGCATTCGCGCCATCCATGACGCTCACGGGCTCCTACAGAAGACGCCGCAGTTTGATGAGGTACGCCCGCTCGTCGGGGAGGGCGTTCGTGCGCTGGGCTTCCCACAGCGTCTCCGCCAGGACGTCGATGGCGCGGTGCTCGGCAGCCAGCCGGCCGCCGGCACGCGCGGCGAGCTGCGAAAATACGTCGCGGATGCCGGGCGGCCGGTCGGTCGCCACCTGGTCGCGCAGCGCGAGGTGCAGCCCCATGTGCAGGAACGGGTTCGTGCCCCCTGCCTCCGGCGCATACGCCCCCTCCAGTTCCTCGTCCAGCACCGCGGCCCGGTACTCCGGATGATCCTCGATCACCTGCACGATCTGCGCTTCGAGCGGGCTCAGGGGCTCGCGGTTTTGTGCCTTCCGCCAGGCATTGCCGTACATCTGCCGGAGCTCCGTCCTGTCCTGGCCGAAGATCACGTCACGGCGCGCCTCTGCCGCGGGTTACGTCCCTCGTCGAGCGGAGGCGGGGTCTTCGGCCGGTATTCGCACAGGTCGACGATCAGGCAGCGGTAGCATTCCGGCCGGCGCGCCTTGCAGACGTAGCGGCCGTGCAGGATCAGCCAGTGGTGCGCGTCCTTACGGAATTCTTCAGGCGTCGTTTTCAGCAGCCGCTTTTCCACTTCGAGCGGGTTCTTGCCCTTCGCGAGCCCGGTGCGGTTCGCCACCCGGAAAATGTGCGTGTCCACCGCGATGGTCGGCTCGCCGAAGGCCGTGTTGAGGATCACGTTCGCCGTCTTGCGGCCGACCCCCGGCAGCTTTTCCAGTTCCTCGCGCGTTCGCGGCACCTCGCCCCCGTGCTGCTCCACGAGAAGGCGGCAGGTCTTGATGATGTTCGCGGCCTTGGTTCTGAAGAGCCCGATCGTGCGAATGTACTCCTCAAGCCCCTCGAGCCCGAGATCGAGCATGGCCCGCGGCGTGTTGGCGCGCGGGTAGAGGCGCGCCGTCGCCTTGTTCACGCCGACGTCGGTCGCCTGCGCCGACAGGATCACCGAGACCAGCAGCTCGAAGGCGCTCGAGTACGCGAGCTCCGTGTCCGGGTGCGGGTTGGCTTTGCGGAAACGGCGGAAAATCGCTGTGCGTTTTTCGTTGTTCAACGGCCCGATCGTCCGTGAGACGGGATGCTACCCGATGGATTGCCGCGCAATGGCACCGAGGTGCTGGCGGCGGCGGCGGTCCAGTGCGTTCTTGCCGGCAACGGCAAGGGCGAGGCTGAAGAACGCGCCCGGCGGCAGGATGGCCAGCAGGAACCCTCCGTCGGTGATCACGAGCCCGTGAAACGGATCGCCGCCGAACAGCATGTCGAGGCGATAGAACACCGTCCCGTGGCCGAGCAGCTCGCGGAACGCGCCGATTGCCATGAGGAGCAGCGCGAACCCGAGCCCCATCGCGACGCCATCGGCAATGCTCGGGAGGACCGGGTTGCGCGAGGCGAACACTTCTGCGCGCGCGGTCACCGCGCAGTTCGTCACGATCAACGGGATGAAAATGCCGAGCGACGCGTCCAGCGCGGGAAAATACGCTTTGAACACCAGCTCGATGCAGGTGACGAGGCTCGCGATGATGAGGACGTAGATCGGGATGCGGATCTCGTTGATGATCCAGCGCCGGCTCGCCGAAACGAGCAGGTTGGAGCAGGCCAGCACGAGGGTCGTCGCCAGGCCGAGGCCTAAGCCGTTGACGAAGCTGGTGGTGACCGCGAGCAACGGGCACAAGCCCAGCAACTGCACCAGGCCCGGGTTGTCGTCCCACAGGCCCGAAGACAGGATCCCTCCCGTGCTGCCGTCTGCACTCACTCGGCTTGCTCCTTCGGCTGCTCGCCCTGGTCCTTCGGCTCCTCGCCCGCGGCCTGGAAGATGAAGTCGCGGTGGCTCTCGAAGTATACCAAGGTCTGTTTCACGGCCCGGACGACCGCCCGCGTCGTGATCGTCGCGCCGGTGATCTGGTCGAAGGCGCCGCCGTCGCGCCGGACCGCCCATTCCTCGCGCGGCGGCGCGGCCAGCGAGGTGCCGCCGAATTGCTGGAGCCAGTTCGTCTTCGAGGCTTCGATCAGGTCGCCGAGCCCGGGCGTCTCATGATGCTCCAGTACCCGCACGCCGGTGACCTCACCCGAGTATTCGATTCCGATCAAGAGCTTGATGGGGCCGGCATAACCGCCCGGCTCGGTGACCACGAACACCGCCGCGACCGGCGCCTCCTCCGAGTACACGCGGTAGACCGGCACCGGTTCCGTTCCCGGCAATTCGTGCGGCGGCGGGATCACGAGCAGCGATTCGGACGCGACGTTGTCGTAGAACACGCCGGACAGGGTCGGCTCGAGGCTCCGCTCCAGCGCCGCCTGCTCGTTCTCGGCGATGCGCGGCGCCGTGAGGTGCCAGGTGATCGCCACCAGCGCGGTGCAGGTTGCCGCGAGAATGCCGAGCGTAAGCCCGCTGCGCCAGACGCCCGGTCCCCCTGCCATCAGGGATTGCCCTTCTCGTGCCGCAGGTGGCCGATGATGCGCGGGCGCGTCAGGTGATCGATCGCAGGGGCGGCCATGTTCATCAGGAGCACGGCGAACGCCACGCCGTCGGCGTAGCTGCCCCAGCGCCTGATCGCATAGATCAGGAGCCCGATGCCGAAACCGTAGACCAGGCGTCCCCGCGGGCTGGTCGCCGCGGTGATGGGGTCGGTGGCGATGAAGAAGGCACAGAGTATCGTGCCGCCGCTGAACAGGTGAAACCCGGGGCTCGGGTGCACGCCGCTGCCGAGGAAGTACACGAGCCCGGAGGGCAGCAGCACGCCCGCGAGCACCCCGGCCGGGATCTGCCAGCGGATCACCTTCTGCAGCAGCAGCCAGCCGCCGCCGATCGCGATGAAGTTGCCGATCCATTCCCAGCCGCGGCCGCCGAAGTCACCCATCAGCGGGTTGCTGTAGATTTCGCGGAAAGCCTGCATGTCGGCGATGCCGGTTTTGACCGTATTGAGGGGCGTTGCGCGCGTGATGGCGTCCCAGTCCAGGTAGTCGGGCAGCGCGCCGGTCAGCGTGTAACGCGCCGTCTCGTAGAACGTCATGTAATGATAGTCGATGTCGCCGATCCGGGGGGCGGGCCACATGCTCATGTAAGCGGGAAACGCGACGAGCACGACGACGTAGCCAGCCATCGCCGGGTTGAACACGTTGTAACCCAGCCCACCGTACAGGTGCTTCGCGCCGACGATCGCGAACAGCGCGGCCGTCCCGGTCACCCACCACGGCGTGAGCGGCGGCAGCGAGAACGCGAGCAGGGCCGCGGTCACCATGGCGCTGAAGTCCAGCAGCGCGAGCTCGACGGGCTTGCCGCGCACGCGCCGCATGATCGCCTCGCCGGCCGCGCAGAAGAGCGCCGCGAAGAACAGGTTCAGGATGAAGCCCGTGCCGAAGAACCAGACGTAGGCAAGCCCGGCCGGAACCAGTGCGTACAGCACCTGGCGCATGGTGCCGCCGACGTCGTTCGGCGGCGTGCCATACGGCGCTTCCCGGCGCTTGAACTCCATCCGCCTCAGTCCTCCTCCGGCTTCTTCGTAGAGCGGTGCTTCTCGCGGGAGCGCCGCACCATTTCCTGGATTTCCTTGGGCCCGGCGCTGATCGCGGAACGCTTCTGCTGCGCCAGGTCGTCGTAACGCTTTCGCTCGGCCACGCTCAATCGTTCCGTGCGGGCCTCGAAGCGGCGGCGGGCGCGCTCGGCCCGCTCCTTCTCGGCCGCGAGCTCCAGGATGCGCGCCTTGGCCTGGCGGAAACAGGCAGTCAGCGGGATGTGGCTGGGGCAGACGAGATCGCAGCAGCCGCATTCGATGCAATCGCGCAAGCCCAGTTCGCGCAGCTTGACCTCGTTGTCCGCGCAGGCGAACCAGTACAGTTCTTGCGGCTGCAGCACCACGGGGCAAACTTGCGCGCATTCCCCGCAGCGGATGCAGGGCCTTTCATCGCCGAGCGGCACGGTTGCCGACAGCACGAGCACGCAATTCGTCGCTTTCACGAGCGGCACGCGATCGGTGCTGATGGATTTGCCGGTCATCGGCCCGCCGATGATCAGGTGCTGCGGGTTTTCCGTGTAACCGCCGGCGAATCCGATCACGTCGGACACCGCGGTGCCGATACGCGCGCGCACGTTCATCGGGTTGGCGACGCCATTGCCGGTGACGGTCGTGATGCGGGAGATCAGCGGCTCGCCTTTGCAGATCCAGCGCCAGATGGCCGCCGCCGTGCCGACGTTCTGCACGAGGCAGCCGATGTCCGTCGGCAGCCCGCCGCTCGGTATCTCGAGCCCGGTGACGAGCTGGACCGTCTGGTCCTCGCTGCCGGAGGGATAGATCGAGGGCACGATTTTCAGCACGAAGCGCTCGTCGGCAAGCTCGCGCAGAGCCTCCGTGATCGTGTGTATCGCCGCTGGTTTGTCGCTTTCCAATACGAGCAGGCAGCGGTTCACGCCGAGCGCGTGCAGCAGGATGCGGCCGCCGCCGAGCACGTCGGCCGCGTGCTCGCGCATCAGCATGTCGTCGCAACTGATGTAGGGCTCGCATTCGACGCCGTTCAGGATCAGTGTATCCAGGGGCATGCTCCGCGCCTGCATGAGCTTCTGCGCGGTCGGGAACACCGCGCCGCCCAGCCCGACGATGCCGCCCTGCAGGATCCGCTGCAGCAGGGCGTGCGCGTCCATCGTTGCGAACTCGACGGCCGAGGCGGACATGTCCACCGCGGCGTCGCGGCCGTCGCATTCGATCACGATGCAGGGCGCCGGGTCGCCGAAGCGCCGCGACACGGGCCACGGCTCGATGGCCACCACCTCCCCGGACGACGAGGCATGCACCGGCGCGCTCAGGATGCCGTCCGCCCGCGCGACGAGCTGCCCCTTGAGCACTCTGTCACCGATCCCGACGACCGGTTCGGCCGGCTCGCCGGAATGCTGGGCGAGGGGCAGCACGAGCTGTGCCGGAGCCGGCATCTCGCGGATGGGCTGGGCCGTCGACTGTGCCTTTTCCGCCGGCAGCCGCAGCCCGCCGTACCACTTGCCGAGATCGACCGTCGGCGCGGCGTTCATGCCGTCTCCAAGCTGATGCAGTCCACCGGGCAGCGCGGCAGGCAGAGCCCGCAGCCCGTGCACTCGCGCCCGATCACCGTGTGCAGGTAATGGTGCGCGCCGCTGATCGCATCGACCGGGCAGGCTTCCCGGCACCACGCGCAGCCGATACAGGCGGACTCGTCGATGACGGCCACCACGGCCGGCGCGGCCGCTGCCTCGCCGGCCAGCGGCAGCGGCTCGCGATCGAGGAGCTCCGCCAGCCGCTGCACGGTCCCGGTCCCGCCCGGCGGGCAGAGATTGATGGCGGCGCCGTCCTCGACGATGGCCGCGGCATACGGCCGGCAGCCGGGAAAGCCGCACTGCGCGCATTGCGTCTGCGGCAGGAGATCGTTGACCTGCTCGACGAGCGCGCCGCTTTGCTCCGGCAGGCGCCGCGACGCGAGCCCGAGCAACAGCCCGGCCGCCAGCGCGATACCGCCCATCGTAAGCACGGCGGTAAGGACGGGAATCCACATGGTCTTAACCGCGTGCCATTCCGGAGAAGCCCATGAACGCCAGCGACATGAACCCGGCGGTCATGAGCGCAATGGCGGTACCGCGAAACGGCGCCGGAATATCGGCGGCGGCCATTTTCTCGCGGATCGAGGCGAACAGCACCAGCACGAGCGCGAATCCGAGCGACGCGCCGAAACCGAAAATCACGGATTGCACGAAGCCGTGCGCCTCCTGCACGTTGAGCAGCGCGACGCCGAGCACCGCGCAGTTGGTGGCGATCAGGGGGATGTAGATGCCGAGCACCTGGTGCAGCAGCGGGCTCAACCGCCGCACCATCATCTCCGTGAACTGCACGCTCGCGGCGATGACGAGAATGAAGCTGAGCGTCTGCAGGTACTCGATGCCGAGCGGCACGAGGACGTACTGGTGCAGGAGGAAGCTCGAAGCGGACGACAGCGTCAGCACGAAACCCGTGGCGAGCGCCATGCCTGTCGCCGCTTCCAGGTTCCGGGACACGCCCATGAACGGGCAGAGACCCAGGAACCGGACCAGCACGAAGTTGTTCACCAGCACCGTGGCGACGAGTATCAGGAAGAGATCGGTCACAGCACTGCCATTGTGGTCAGGCTTCCCTGGACCGCTCGACCATTGCCCGGACGTCGCTCGCCTGGAGCCGCACGAGGAGAGGCTGGTACTCGGCAATCCGGCAATCGAGCAGCGGACGTTCCGCCGCCTCCCAGTTCCAGCTTGCCTCGCCGAAGAGCGACCGGGCGCGTTCCGCGAGCCCGGGAAGGGCCGGATCGAGCCAGATCATCAGGGAGCGGAACAGGTTGAGCCCCTGCGTGCAGACCGCCTGCACTTCGGGTAAAAGCGCCTCATCCTTCGCCATTATCCAGGGCTTTTTCGTCTCGATGTAGCGGTTCGCGCGGTCGGCCAGCAGCATGACGGCCCGCATGGCTTTCGAGTATTCGCGCTCCTCGTAACAGGAGGCGATCGCGGCTGATTCGGCGGCGAACTCCTCGAACAGCGCGGGGTCGTCCAGCTTGCCGGCGAGCCGCCCGTCGAAATGGCGGCTGATGAATCCCGCGCAGCGGCTGGCGATGTTGACCAGCTTCCCGACGAGGTCCGAATTGACGCGGGCGACGAAGTCCTCGAGGTTCAGGTCGATGTCGTCCATGCCCGGGCCGAGCTTGGCCGCATAGTAGTAGCGCAGGAAGCTGGGATCGATATGGTCAAGGTAGGTGCGCGCGTTGATGAACGTGCCGCGGGACTTCGACATCTTCTTGCCGTTCACCGTGAGGAAGCCGTGCGCGAAGACGCTCGTCGGCTGGCGGAAGCCCGCGCCCTCGAGCACGGCCGGCCAGAAGAGCGTGTGGAAGTAGACGATGTCCTTGCCGATGAAGTGGTACAGCTCGGTGTCGTTACCCGGCAGCCAATAGTCGTCGAACGCAAGGTCTTCGCGCCGGTTGCAGAGATCGAGGAAGCTGGCCGCGTAGCCGACGGGCGCATCCAGCCAGACATAGAAATACTTGTCCTCGGTGCCGGGGATCAGGAATCCGAAGTAGGGCGCGTCGCGGGAGATGTCCCAGTCCTTGAGGCCGGCGCTGAACCACTCCTCGAGCTTGCTCGTGATGTGCGGGTGCAGTTTAGCCGACCGCATCCACTCCCGGAGCGATTCCTCGAACGCGCTCAGGCGGAAGAAATAGTGCTCCGACTCTTTCCACAGGGGTGTCGTGCCCGAGAGCACGGACACGGGATCGATGAGGTCGTTCGGCGCGTAGGTCGCGCCGCAAACCTCGCAGGCATCGCCGTACTGGTCCGCGGCACCGCAGCGCGGGCAGGTGCCGCGGACGAAGCGGTCCGGCAGGAACATCTTTTCCGTCTCGTCGTAGGCCTGTTCGATCGTGCTCGTGTAGACGTGCCCGGCGTCCTTCAGCGCCAGGTACATGCGGCGCACGAGCTCCTCGTTCTCCGGTGAATGCGTCGTGTGGAAATTGTCGAAGGCGACGCCGAAGGCCTCGAGATCCCGGAGCTGCTCGCCTGCCACGCGCGCAATCAGCTCCTCGGGCGCTATGCCTTCCTGCCGCGCCTTGATCATGATCGGCGTGCCGTGCGCGTCGCTCGCGCAGACGAACGTGCACAGGTGTCCGCGGAGTTTCTGGAAGCGCGCCCAGATGTCGGAATTCAGGTACTCCACCATGTGGCCCAGGTGGATGGACCCGTTGGCGTAAGGCAGGGCGCTCGTGACCAGGATTTTTCGCACGGGGGACGGCATGAGAGGGAACGCGCTTCACGGAGTAGAGGGCGCCGATTATGCCATGCCGATGAGCGCGCTTCAGCGCCGCGTCGGGCGCTCCTTTAGCCGGCGAGGTGCGTCACGAAGAAATACGCGATTCCGAGCAACACGGCCATCTGTCCGAGCATTGCCGCGTACATCTGCCGTGAAATGCTGCTGGCGCTGGCGTGAATTTCCGCTCTCAATTCGCCTCGCAGGTCACCCATCTCCCCGCGCAGCAGGGCCGCTTCCTGGCGCAGGTCCGCCCGTAGCAGAACGAGATCGTACTTGGTCGCCAGCACCTCCTTCGCGCCCGCGAGCTCGATCTCGATCGCCCGCACGATCGCGCGCGCCTGCGACGACGGCAGATCGGCCTTTTCAAGCACCTCGAGCGATTCGGCTTGCATGGACATGAATCATAAACCTCCCGCCGGCGGGGTCAATCGAGCGACGGACGCTGCAGGTCAATCGTAGTGGAGGCCGGCAGCAGACAGAACCAGGGATACTCGCGATAACGTCCAGTTATCGCTGCGGGCTACTACGTCTGGTCCTTGATCTGCGCGAACTTCGTCTTGTTGTTGGCCTGCTGGTAGGCCTCCTTGCCGGAGACGAAGCGGCGTTCGACGAGGTCCATCAGGGCCGAATCCATGGTCTGCATGCCGACCGAGCCGCCGCTCTGCATGGCGGTCTCGAGCTGGTCGAGGCGCCCCTGGCGGATCAGGTTCGACACCGCGGAGGTGTTGACGAGGATCTCGAGTGCGGCGATCCGTCCCGGCTTGTGCTTGGTCGGCAGGAGCTGCTGCGAGATCACCCCCCGCAGCGACGTCGACAGCATCGTGCGAATATGGCCCTGCTTGTCCGCCGGGAACGAGTTGATGATGCGGTCGACCGTCTGCGCCGCGCCGTTCGTATGCAGCGTGCCCATGACCAGAATGCCCATTTCGGCCGCCGTAACCGCGATGCCCATCGTCTCCAGATCGCGGAGCTCGCCGACGAGGATCACGTCCGGATCCTCGCGCAACGCGGAGTGCAGGGCGTCCGCGAACGACGCGCTGTGCCGGCCGACTTCGCGCTGGCTGACGAGGCAGCTCTGGCGCTGGTGCACGAACTCGATCGGGTCCTCGATCGTGAGAATGTGGCCCTTGATGCGCTTGTTGATCGCGTCGATCATCGCGGCGAGCGTCGTCGATTTGCCGGAACCCGTCTTGCCGGTCACGAGGATCATGCCCTGCGTCTGCTTGCACAGGTTGTGCACGACCTCGGGCATCTTCAGCTCCTCTAGCGTCAGCGCTTTCGAAGGGATCGCGCGGAACACGCCGCCGATCCCGTTCAGGTGCCGCATG
>DASSBS010000161.1:0-18959 GCA_035698445.1 Woeseiaceae bacterium | reverse complement strand
CGGCATCCGGTGCAGGAGCCCGTCTCACGGGCGACGCGGCGTCCAAGCGTGGCACCCAATGAAGCCAGGACCGACCACTGTCGGGCATCTTCGG
Organism: Woeseiaceae bacterium; assembly: GCA_035698445.1. GTDB lineage: Bacteria > Pseudomonadota > Gammaproteobacteria > Steroidobacterales > Woeseiaceae > IDS-8. The sequence goes on along the minus strand of DASSBS010000161.1, from coordinate 18,865 downwards.
CAGCGCCACCGGCGGTGGGAGCTGGCGGAGCCGTGGCCGGGGGAGGTCTTTGGCGGAACTTCCGCGGACCGGAGGGCCCGCAGGGCCCGGAGGGAGCCATTTCGCCAAAGACCTCCCCCGGCCGCGGCTCCGCCCGGCCACGGCCTTCAGGTCACGGCTCCACTCAGCGTCAAGTTTTCAGCAGACTCCGCGGCGTTCCGGCGGCGCCAGGCGTCGGCGACGGCCAGCGCGCTCATGTTGAAGATGCCGCGGGCGGTCGAGGAGGGCGTGACGATGTGCGCCGGCAGGGCGCTGCCGGAGAGGATGGGACCGATCATCAGGGCGCTGTTGATGCTGCGGATGAGCTCCATCGCGATGTGGGCGCTGTCGAGGTCCGGCATGACGAGCAGGTTGGCGCTGCCTTTGAGGGTCGAGAGCGGGTTGACGTCGTGGCGGATGGCTTCGCTCATGGCGCTCATGGCGTGCATCTCGCCGTCGAGATCGAGGTCGGGCGCGGCGTCGCGCAGCAGGCGAACGGCGTAACGCATCTTGCGCGCGCCGGGCGCGCGCGAGGTGCCGAAATTGGAGTGGGAAAGCAGCGCGGCCTTCGGCCGGATGCCGAAGTCGCGAATACGCGCGGCGCAGGCAAGCGTAGTGTTGACGAGCTGTTCGGGTGACGGGTCCACCTCGACGTGGGTGTCCGCAATGAATAGCGGCCCCTGCGGCAGGATCAGGACGGCCATGGACGAGATACGGTGGCCGGGCCTGTCGGGGCCGATGATCTCGATGAGGTGCCGGAGGTGGCGATCGAAGCGGCCGACGGTGCCGCAGATCATGGCGTCGGCATCGTTTTTGGCCACCATGCACGCGGCGATCACGGTGCTGTTGGTGCGCATGGCCTCTTTGGCGGCGTCGACAGAGACACCGCGGCGGCAGACGCGCGCGTGATAGAACTGCCAGTAATCGCGGTAGCGCGGATCGTCCTGCGGGTCGACCAGCTCGAAATCCCGGCCGGCGGCGACCCGCAGGCCGAGCCGCGCGATCTTGGTGGCAACCACGTCGGCGCGGCCGATCACGATCGGGCTCGCGATGTTCTCGTCGACCACCGCCTGCACGGTGCGCAACACCACCTCGTTCTCGCCCTCGGCGAAGGCGAGCCGCTCGCGGCTCCGCCTGGCGATGTCGATGATGGGCTGCATGAACATCGACGTGCGATAGCTGAACGCGCCGAGCTGGCGGCGGTAGGCTTCCAGATCCTCGATCGGCCGCTCGGCGACGCCGGACTCCATGGCCGCGGCGGCCACCGCGCTCGAGACTTCCACCATCAGCCGCGGATCGAACGGCTTCGGGATCAGGTAATCCGGGCCGAAGCGCAGGGCGCGGCCGTGGTACGCGGTCTCCACGACGTCCGTCGATTCGCGCAGCGCGAGGTCGGCGATCGCTTCGACGCAGGCGAGCTTCATGGCCTCATTGATCGTGGTGGCGCCGGAATCGAGCGCGCCGCGGAACAGGAACGGGAAGCACAGGACGTTGTTCACCTGGTTCGGGTAATCCGAGCGTCCCGTCGCGATGATCGCGTCCTCCCGCGCGGCCAGTGCCGCTTCGGGCATGATCTCCGGCCGCGGGTTGGCCAGCGCGAGGATGAGCGGCTTCGGCGCCATCTTCGCCACCATCGCCGGGCTCAGCACGTCCGGCGCCGACAGGCCGAGGAAGACGTCGGCGTCTTCGATGGCCTCATCCAGCGTCCTCTGCGCCGTCTCGCGGGCGTAGCGCGCCTTGTAGGGATTCATGCCGTCGGTGCGGCCGGCGTATACGACTCCTTGCAGGTCGACCAGGGTGACGTTCTCGCGCTTCAGTCCCAGGCTCACGAGCAGGTCGAGGCAGGCCAGCCCCGCGGCGCCGCCGCCGGTCGAGACGAGCCGGATGTCGGCGAGCTCCTTGCCCGCGAGCTGCAAGCCGTTCCGGATCGCCGCGCAGGAGACGATCGCCGTGCCGTGCTGGTCGTCGTGGAAGACGGGAATGCGCATGCGGCGGCAGAGCTCTTGCTCGATCTCGAAGCACTCGGGGGACTTGATGTCCTCGAGATTGACGGCCCCGAATGTCGGCTCCAGGCTCGCCACGATGTCGATGAGTCTGGCGGGATCCTGCTCGGCGATCTCGAGATCGAACACGTCGATGCCGGCGAACTTCTTGAACAGCACGGCCTTGCCTTCCATGACCGGCTTGGCCGCGAGCGGGCCGATCGCGCCGAGCCCCAGGACCGCGGTGCCGTTGGAGACGACCGCGACCAGATTCGCGCGCGTCGTGTATTTCGCGGCGTTGGCGGGATCGTCCTCGATCGCGAGGCAGGGCCACGCCACGCCCGGCGAATACGCGAGCGCGAGGTCGAGGTGATTGGCCAGGGGCTTGGTCGGCGTCACCGCCAGTTTGCCGGCCGGCGGCTGGCTGTGATAGCGAAGGGCGGACTGTTCCAGCGGATCGGACATGACCCTAGCTTATCGAAAGCACTGGCGAATTTGCGCGGCCGGGGCTGTCCGGGGGCCGCGGACATGCCTGGTGGCGATTTTTCGCTGCCACAATTGAGTCGAAAATGACAGGAATTCGGCTCGTGAAGGCCGCTTTTGCGGCGCTGCTTTTTAAACCGGGAACGGCAAAAAATAACATCCCGCACACGGCGTGATCCAGCTTTTTTGATCCGGAAGCGCGCGCACTCCCGCAACGCCGCGCTTTCCCGGCGTGCGCCACGGGGCGGCGGCAGGGTTCGCAGCCGAAAACGCGCGGCGCAAAACTGGCACGATCGTGCCAGTTCCGGGGCGCCGCGATTTGACCCCGGAGTGGTCAGCGTTCACCATATGGGACGTCCCGGCGGGGGAGAGCAACCGGTTGTTTTCTGGTGACTTTTCCGCGCGAATCCGGGAGAATTGCGGACCGGGCGATCCGCGGTTTCGCGGCGTTGTGCCATTACAATGAGTGCTGCCAGTGACCGATTCTGACGACGACACGACCCTCAGCCGTACCGTCGCGAGCACCGCAACCTTAAAGATCGCCAGCCTCCACTCGCTCGATCCCTTCTACACGCCGCTCGAGGAGCGTTTCGAGCGCATCACGCGCCTGGCACGCCGCGCGCTTGCCGTGCCGATCGCCGCGATCACCGTCGTGGAGGACGGCCGGCAGTGGTTCAAGTCGGTGGCCGGTTTGCAGGTCAGCGAGCTGCCGCTGGAAAAGAGCCTCTGCACGGAGGTGCTGAGCGACGGCCGCACGGTTATTGTGCCGGACACGCTCGAGGACCTCTACCTCGCAGAGAACCCGCTGGTCAGGGGCAAACCGAAGATCCGCTTCTACGCCGGCGCGCCGCTCAGGAATTCGGAGAAGAAAACCGTCGGCACGTTCTGCGCGATGGACACGAAGCCCCGCAGGCCCGACACTAATTTCGCCACTATCCTCGCGGATCTGGCCGACATGGCGCAGCGCGAGCTGTTCTCGGTCGAGCTGAACAACGCACAGGCGGCGCTGGTTTCGAAGCTCGGCAGAGCCAGGCGGCAGGCGATGTTCGATCCGCTGACGCGCCTGTGGAACCGTCGCGGCGGCACCGAGCTGCTCGATTCGGCCTTGAAGGAGGCGTTGCAGCACGATCACACGCTCGGCGTCTGCCTCGCCGACATCGACAACTTCAAGCAGATCAACGACCAGTTCGGGCACCAGGTCGGCGACCAGGTGCTGCGCAGGATGGCCGAAGGCATAGTCGCGTCGGTGCGGCCGCAGGACATCGTCTGCCGTTACGGAGGCGAGGAGTTCCTGGTGATCGTGCACGACGTCGACGAGAAAGGCTGCGTGGCCATCGGCGAACGCATCTGCAACGGCATGCGCAAGCTGGCCATCCAGACCGGAGGCGAGCCCTTGCCGGCCACGATCAGCGTCGGCGTGGCGTTACGCGCACGTGGCGAGCGGCTCACAAGGGAGCAGCTCGTCGCACGGGCCGACAAGGCGCTCTACGAAAGCAAGCGCGGCGGCCGCGACCGCGTGACGATGGGTGGGGTGTAGGAGCCCGTCTCACGGGCGACAGCAACGCTGGAATCCGTGTCGCCCTTGAGACGGGCTCCTACAGCGCCGGGCAAGGTTAGAGGTTCAGAGCAGGCCTTCCAGGCTGTCGAGGTCGTTGATGACGCGCCACTCGCCGCCGGATTTTTCCACCCGCTGCTGCCAGTTTTCCAGCCGTGCCAGGTATTCCCGTGGATCGAGATTGTCCGAGCGGAGCTTGGTCACGTTCAGCGCGATGACCTGGAAGCCGTCGAGGTCGAACTCGATGTCGCGGATGTAGCCGTCCTTCAGGTCCTCCTTGAGATCGGAGAAGATCAGAATGGTTTTTCGCGACGTCCCCTTCTCGTTCAGGAACTGCACGGCCTGCAACAACCCGCCGGTGATATCGGTGTAAGGAGCCGAGTGGACATTGTCGACGAATTCACCGATCTGCTCCGCGAACAAGCGCTTTTGCCGGTTGATCGTGCTCGGACGATCGTCGAAGGAGGTTTTCGCGACGATGTCCTTTTCGCTGAAGCTGCCGGTATCGATCCGCGCCACGGCGAACGAGTCGGAAGCCTGCAGCCGTGAGAGCGTGTGCCGGATGATCTGCTCGGCCTTGTCCAGTTCCTGGGCATACGTGCCCGAGGTATCGAGCAGCATGTAGACCCCCGTGTTGCCCTGATGCGCCGGCGAGCATGCCGCGAGCGCCGCCGCGATGACGAGGCAGCCGGCGGCCAGTTTGCCGATTACGGGCCCGTTCATGTGCCTATCCCCCGCAGCGCCGGTCCGTCCGTCTTGCCCGAGCCGCCGTTCTTTGCTTCCAGCCAGAGCGGAATGAACAGCGGCAGGTCGTAGAGCTGCTCCGCGAGCGTTCCGAGGTAACGGAACGCGTTGCCGAGCAACCGCAGCACGAGCGCGGTAAAACGCAAGCAGGCTATTCCCGCGAGCCCGAGGACCGTGCGCAGCGAATGCACGAAAGTCTCGAGCGGGATCGCCACGAATGTCAGGGCGAACGGCAGGATAAAGCCCATGCCCATCTGGGCCGCGGTCGTAATCCAGAGGTATTGGCCGCTCAATGTCGTCCCCCCTGCATCGCCGCGCAGCAGCGCATTGGTCGCCAGCTCGTCCTGCAGCAGCACCTCGCGCATGTACGCGAGACCGGCCTCGACGCTCGCCAGCAGCAACAGGATCGTGAACGTGATCCAGACCATGCGGACGCGCACCTTGTCCGGCAGCGCGCCGATCACCGGGAAGAGCCGCGTAATCCGGAGCGATTCCATCAGGAACAGGCCCATGGACACTTCGACCATGATGATCACGAGCGCGGCGATGTCCGCGGTCCGGAAGCCGCCGATCACGCTGGTGCCGCCGACCATCTCCGCCATCGGCCGGGCGATCAGCGAGAAGTTGATCGTGGCGCCGCCGACGGCGACCGCCAGCACCAGTGCCGAGACGAAGAAATACACGAGAGAGGAGGAAGACAGCACGGAAATCGCGCGGTCCTGACCGCTCACGATGTCCTCGTATTCCTGCATGTGCCGGTCGATGGCGACCGAGCGGTGGAGCAAGCTGTCCACGCTCTTGCGGACATGGCCGAGCGTCTGCTGGATCTGCCGCCATTCCGGGCGCATCCGGTGCAGCAAGGTGTGCCGCTTGGCGCTCGCTTCACGGTAGGCAACCATCGCCTCCTGGTGCGCCTTGACCAGCGACTTGTGGATGTCGCCGAGCACGTTGCCGATGCCGACCCGGCCTTCGCGGGTGTCGATCTTCGCCACGGCTTCGACGGCCTTCACCCAGCCCGGCGGGTCGGGCGGCACCTCGACCGCCTCCTGGTGGTCGGTTTCGATGCGGTCGATGGAATCCGACAGCGAACGGTGCAGGCCGGCGTAATTCGACAGGTCCTTGCGAACGGATTCGCCGACGCGGTCGAACTCGCGCTCGATCACCCGTTCCTTCGCTTCGCGGCCGGCGGCGAGCAGCACCTCCCGGTTGCGCTGGCGGAGGCCCGCTTCCGTCTTGCCGACGGCGAGCGACGCCAGCCGCAGGCTCCGGTGCAGGGTGCCGGCCGCGGCGCGGATCGCCCGGTGGGCGGTCGGCCGCGCGAAGTAGAGCGCGGCGACCACGAGCACTATCCAGAGCAGTGCCGAAACCACCGGCCACGGTGTGATGTTCAAGAGAAAGCTCATGCTGGTAACCCCGCCGTCATAGTTCCTGGACCGTAGACCGGTGGCTTTGCGAAGCTGCCTTTCGGCAGCGGTGCCTTTGTCAGTCCAGCCAGCGTTTCACAGTCCCGATTGGACTGTCAACTGAGGCGGTCACATCCGGCACAGGGCCGGTAATATGTCAAAAAAGAGGAATCTGGAACGGCGCCGGGGGGTGTATAAAGTGTCCGGGCACGTAGCGGATTTGAGACGCGTATCAGCACCCCGACGCCCGGGCTCAAGTATCTTCACCGGTCCGTTCCCCGCGAGAATCGCGCTTCCGGAATGCGACAGGAATCCAGAACAAGCAGGGCAGGTTTCCGACCGGCGGTCCCCCGGTGCCGGAGCATGCTCCTGGCGTTCTGCCTGTCGTTCCTCGCCTCCGGCTGTGCGTGGATGCAGAAGACAGCCGAGCCGGTGCCGGAGCCGCCGCCGGTCAGCGTGCCGGACGAGCCGGTCGAAGAGCCCGTGCCGCCGCCACCTCCCGTAATAGCCGAGCCCGAGCCCGAGCCGGAGCCCGAACCGATCCCCGTCGAGCCCGAGCCCGGCCGCATCGCCATCGTCCTGAGCAACCGCTCGCCGGCGTACGAAAAGGTGGCGATAGAGCTCGGCCGCCGGCTCGAGCGCCACCTCCTCTACAACCTCGCCGACAAGAGCCTGTCGCCGCGGGAGGTGTTTTCAGGGATAGCCGATTCCGACGCGAAGGTCGTGATCGCGATCGGACTGGAAGCGGCCGAGGAGGCGATGTCGCTGTCGCCGCTGCCGGTAGTGTTCTGCCAGGTCTTCAATATCGACCTTGGCAGTAGCGCCGCGCCGGTCCGGGGCATCGCCTCGATTCCGCCGCTGTCGCCGCAGGTGCGTGCCTGGAAACAGCTCAACCCGAACCTCGACTCCATCGGCGCCATCCTCGGCGAAGGCCATGACGCGCTGATCGCCGAAGCCCGGGCTGCCGCGGCCGAAAACGGCGTCGCACTGCACCTGCGCGTCGCCACCTCGGACCGCGAGACGCTGTACCTGTTCAACCGCATGGCGCCCGACATCGACGGCTTCTGGCTGTTTCCCGACAACCGCGTGCTGAGCGTCGCGATCCTGAAGGAGATGCTGAGCTATGCGAGCCGGCACCAGGTGGAGATCGCGGTTTTCAATCCCGCGCTGCTGGAGCTCGGCGCCGGGTTGAGCGTCAGTTCCGTCGATTCGGATATCGCGGTCACGGCCCTCGAAGTCGCCGACCGGATCATCGACGGGGAGCTCGATGCCATCCCGGTGCGGACGCTCCTGCACCAGATCGACGTGCGCTCGGCCAGCGGCACCGCGGCAAAGGGCACCCAGTGAATGCACGGCTCCAGTCCATCTCGGAGCAATGCGCGGTTGCCGCGAGCGCGGCGGCCGGCCGGCTGAGCCTGTCGGCGGCGGCGCTCCGCGCCCTGCCCGGCCGGCTGGCGATACGGCGCCCGCGGATCGCCGTGGCGGCCCGCCTGCGCCTCCTGGCGAAGCGGTCCGCCCGCCGCCGGGCACGCGCGCCGCGCAGCGGCAAGCGGGTGCTCATTCACGAGATCCTCTCCCTGCAGATCATGATCACGGCCGTCATCGGCACCCTGGCCATTGCCGGCCTGTACTGGGGCGGCCAGTGGGTGCTGCAGGACAACTACAGCCGCTGGGCGCTGCAGTGGACGGAGGAGCTGAACGAGCTCGGAGCGCCGCTGTACCTGCTGAACGACGAGGAAGTGATCCTTCGGCTCGAAAGCTTCATCGCGAAATATCCCGAGATCAACCGCGTCACCTACTATTACGAGGACGGCTCGACCCTCTACTCGATCGACAACGCGGAGAGCGAGCCGCCCGCGGCGAAGCCGCTCAGCGACGACCTCCTGGAAGAGCTGTCGGCGCTGGTCGGCACCGACAAGCCCTATCTCATCGACAGCAGCATCTTCGACGTCCGGAGTTTCCGGATCCTCGCCCCGATCTGGACCGAATCGATCGTCAGCGACGGCCTGTTCAACTTCGACCCGGCGGCGGCGGCGGCGAACAGCGCGCGAAATCTTGCCGGCTTCGTCGGCCTGGAGCTGGATTTCAGCTTTTTCCACGACCGCCTGGTCACCAACATCAAGATCGCGACGTCGGTGCTCCTGGTCCTGCTCATCGTCTCGGGCTTTCTCGGGCGCCGAACGCTGCGCCGCGCGCTGATGGCGATTTCCGACTTGCAGCAGCCGATCGCCGAGCTCGCCAAGGGCAACTTGTCGGTGGAGTTCAAGCCGGCCCAGCACCGGGAGATCTCCGAAATCGTCGAGGCGCTGGAATCCACCGCGTCCGCGCTCGGCGAGCGCAACGAAAAGCTCTCGAGGCTCGCCAACCACGATGCGCTGACGGGCCTGTTCAACCGGCGGCGCTTCGCGGAGGAACTGAGGAAGGAAATCCAGAAGGTGGCGATCGGCAAGGGTGGGGGCGCGCTGCTGTTCATCGACCTCGACCAGTTCAAGTACGTCAACGACACCTGCGGCCACCCGGCCGGCGATCGGCTGATCCGGAAAGTCGCCGACCAACTGGCGCGCTCCGTCGGCGAACGCGGTATCGTGGCGCGCTTCGGCGGCGACGAGTTTGTCGTGCTCGCGCCGGAGGTCTCGCGGCGCGGCGCCCGCGCGCTGTCGGATTCCATCCTCGAAGACATGCGCCGGATCGCGCACGTGGAGGACGATAACGTCTTCCATGTGCACTGCAGTATCGGCATCGCCATGATCAGCTCGGAGAGGCTCGACCATGACGAGTTGATCGCGCAAGCCGACATCGCCTGCCGCGAGGCCAAGGCATCGGGCCGCAACCGGCTCGCGTTCCACAGCATGTCCGGGCGGGAAGCCGAGCAGATGGTGGCGGACGTCAACTGGGTGAACAAGCTGAGGTCGGCTATTGACAACGACCAGTTCCAGTTGCGCTACCAGCCGATCGTGCGCGTCGATAGCGGCCTGACCAGCCATCACGAAGTGCTGCTGCGCATGAAAAGCGAAAACGGCCGGCTGATTGCGCCCGAGGCGTTCCTGCCTGCCGCCGTGCGGTTCGGGCTGATGGCCGAGATCGACACCTGGGTGGTGGAAGCGGCGATCGGCGAGCTCGCGCGCTACCGCGTCGATTCACCCGACCTCCGCTTTTCGATTAACCTCTCCGCGAACGCGTTCGAGGCGGAAAACCTCGTGGCCTGGGTGCGTTCGCAGCTCAACCGCCACGGCGTGCCGGCCGAATGCATCACCTTCGAGATCACCGAAAGCCTGGCGGTGCGGCACCAGCCGCACGTCGAGAAGCAGATCGCCGGACTGCGGGAGCTCGGATGCCTGCTGGCCCTGGACGATTTCGGCACGGGCTACAGTTCTTTCAGCTACCTCCAGAAACTGCCCGTCGATTTCATCAAGATCGACGGCACCTTCATCCGGAACATCGTCGAGAACCCGGTGGACCAGAAGATGGTGCGCCTCATCGGCGAGATCGGGCGCGAGGCCGGTATCGAAACGGTGGCGGAATACGTCCAGAGCAGCACGGCCTTTGCGCTCCTCGGCAAGCTCGGCATCGACTATGCGCAGGGCTACTACATCGGCCGGCCGACCGCGACGCCGATCCGCAAGCACATGCCGGTGCCACTCGGCGCCGGTCGCGGCGGCAAGAAGCGCCGGCGAAGCGCGAAGCGCCGCTGATCCTCTTTGCACGGGTCCGCTCGTGTTCCCGCGCAGGCAAGTTTTTCAGTTTCCGTTGCAAATATTACAAGCAGATGCGTCCGCTTGGCTCTAATCGTTGCTCGCATGAATTCGACCGGTCGCTGCTAGTGCCCTGATTCGTCTACCGGTCGGAGCGCAGCCCGTTGGCACGCTTGTTGCAGCCGGCAAAAGCAGTCTCTGAATCACTTCCGGCGCGTGAGCCGCCTCCCGCTTGGGCAATGCGGGTCGTCCGGGAGAGCAGCAACGGAGGGTCTGCACCACGCAGAAGCACGACGATGACTTTTTCAATCGTCGCGAACGATCGCGATGCGGGTTATTGTGGATCCGCCGTCGCCAGTCGCTCGATCGCGGTCGGCGGAACAGTCACCTATTCCAGAACGGGCGTCGGCGTCGTGAACACACAGCACCATGCCCATATCGCGCTGGGGCACCGGGTGCTTGACGAGATGGAGAACGGCGAGGCGCCGCACGCAGCGCTCGCCAGCGTGCTCGACTCCGACGGCGCCGCCGCCGACTCCCGCCAGCTCATTGCGATTGACATCACCGGCCGCCAGGGTGGCTGGACGGGGCGGGACTGCGCGCCGGAATGCCATCACGCATTCGGGGCCGGCTGCGTGGCGGCAGGGAACTATCTCGCCACGGCGGAGGCTGTCGCCAGCATGATCGAAGCGTTCGAGGAAGCGCCGGATGCCGAGCTGGCCACGCGCCTGCTCGCGGCGCTGCGCGCCGCCGATGCGATGGGCGGCGACAGGCGCGGCCGGCAGGCCGCCGCGATCAGCGTGGTATCGCACCGCGATCGCCGGTCGATGCCGGTCAATCTCGATCTTCGCGTGGACGATCATCCGGACCCGATCGGGGAACTTTCACGGCTGCACGAGCTGTTCAGGCGCGAGTTCGAGGAATGACGGTGCACAGGAACGCCGCTACGGACTACTCGGATCAACGGCGCGGCCGCGTGCCGCCGGCAGTGCCCGGGGAGCACGGGCTCGGGTTGCTGGTCGGCGACTCGGAACCCATGCAACGCCTGTACGATGCCATTCGCGGGTGTGCGCCGGGCGATTCCAGCGTATTTCTGGTGGGCGAGAGCGGCTCCGGCAAGGAACGCGTCGCGCGCACGATTCACCAGCTCAGCCCGCGCGCGAAACACGGCTTCGTGCCGCTGTTCTGCGGTGCGTTGTCGCCGGAGTTGCTGGAGAGCGAGCTGTTCGGCGACGACAGGAGCACGTTCCCCGGAGGCGTGCGCGACCATGCGGGCTACCTGCAGCGCGCTGCCGGCGGCACGCTGTTCCTGGACGACATCACGGAAATGAATGCCGGGCTGCAGGCGCGCCTGCTGCAGGTGCTGGAGGGCGGCGCCGCGCCGGGCACGCGGCGGGGCATGGCGAGCGACGCGCGGATCATTACCGCCACGAGCATGGACCCGGAGGAGGCCGTCGAGCGCGGCCGGCTGAATGCCGACCTTTACCGCCGGCTGGCGCAGGTTGGCATCCGCGTGCCGACGCTGCGGGAACGCGGTGAAGACATCGTGAGGCTTGCCGAGCATTTCCTGCGGGAATGCAATGCCGAGACCGGTGCCGAGAAAGAGTTCCAGGAGGACACGCGGGACGCGCTGCGCTCCCACGACTGGCCCGGCAACGTGCGCGAGCTGAAAGAAGCGGTGCGCCACAGCCACCTGCTGGCCGGAGCCGCGATCAAACTGGAGGACCTGCCCGGGCGCGTTTCCTCGGCCGGTCCCGGCAATAGCGATTACATCCGCGTGAACGTCGGGACGCCGCTGTCGGAAGTCGAGCGGCGCGCGATCCTGTCGACGCTCGAGCACTACGACGGCGACAAGAAGAAGGCCGCCGACACCCTCAAGATCAGCCTGAAGACGTTGTACAACCGACTGAAGCAGTACAACGACCGTCAATGACTGTCCGATGACCAACGTCAAGACCGTGCTTGCGGGTGTCGACCCGGACGATCGCGATCACCTGGCCATCGAGCGGGCGCACCAGTTGGCCGCGGCATCCGGCGCGCGCGTTTACCTGCTGCTCAGCGCGTATGACCAGTCGCTGACGGGCGGCGTGCTGTCGGACAGGGAGAGCCTCGAGAGCGCCCGGCAGGACTATCTCGCGAAGCTCGGCGGCTGGCTCGAGGACCGGGCGCGGCCGCTCAGGGAAGACGGTATCGCCGTGAAAACGGAAGTGTCGTGGCACTCCCCGCGTTACGATTTGCTGCTCGCGAAGGCCTCGGAGCTGCATGCGGACGTCATTGTCCGGGCGGCGCGCCGGCATTCGACGCTCGACAAGCTCCTCTTCGCGGCGAGCGACTGGGAGCTCGTGCGCCGCGCGCCGCAGCCGGTGTGGATCGTCAAGAAAAAAGCCGACTTCCGCGCGAGCGGCGCGCGCGTGCTGGCCGCGGTCGATCCGGTGCATCCCGGCGAAAGACAAGCGAATCTCGACCGCAAGCTCGTGGCCGCGGCGACCCGCATCGTGAAGCTCTTCGGCGGCGCCGCGCACGTGTTCCACGCCTGGAATCCCGCGGCCACCCTCAGTCCGGTCGCCGGCGCCGGACACCATGCCGCGGTGCCTGCCCTGACGCTCGGCCGGGAGCTCATCGAGGAGCTGCGCGAGCAGCGGCAGCAGCAGCTCGACAAACTGGTGAGTGAGTTCGATCTCCCCCCGGAAAACGGTCACCTCGTCGCCGGCGACGTCCGCTCGGCGGTGGATGAGCTGGCCGGCGAGGTCGGCATCGACGTCGTGGTCGCCGGCGCCGTAGCCCGCGGCAGGCTCGAGCGGCTCCTCATCGGCAGCACGGCGGAGCGCCTGCTGGACGACGTGGATTGCGACGTCGTCGTCATCAAGCCGGACACCTTCCCCCGGACTCTGTAGGAGCCCCGTCACACGGGCGACCCGGCGTTCAACGTCGCTGTCGCCCGTGAGACGAGACGGGCTCCTGCAGGTCAGGCGGTGCCGGGGAACCGCAGTTTCGCGTGCTTGCCTTCGTCGTCACCGAGTGTGCGCCCGGTGGCCATGCTTTTGGCCGCGTCGAACATGAACTTGACGGCCTCGACGCCGGAACGGTCCCAGTACTCGGCAAAAGTCGGGACGACCTCCAGCAGGATCAACGTGGGATCGTTGCGGCCTTTCGGGAACCAGAGTTCCTGGATGTCATTCCATAACTCGTTTATCCGGTCGGGATCCCGCGTGGCGCGCACGGTTCCCGAGATGGAAAGAAAGGTCGAGCCGGCCTGCATGGCGACGTTGACGTCCGGAAAGTCGGTGATCTCCTGGAGCTTCGCGCTGTCGACGCTGGTGATGAACCAGACGTGGCCCTCGCGGGTGCGGTCGGCAATCCCCATGGGCCGCGAGCGCAGCTCGGAATCCCGCTGTGTCACCAGCATCGCGTGATCGAACGATTCGAGAATCTCGATGAATTCCTGCATGTGGTCGTCTGCCATGGGGCTCACCAGTAATTTTTCGGGCGATGCGCTTCCCGGTGCAATGATCGTGCCACGCACCGGATCCCGGGCGGGGCCGGCGCTTGCTGGCACGGTGTATGCATCGCTTTGCACGACGCCTTAAAGGAGGATAAGAATGTACCGATCGAAACTCATGCTGATGACCCTGTGCGCCGGTTTGACGGCGGCCGGCATCAGCGCCGCGCAGGAAGCAGGCGGCGAAGACACGCAATCCCGGGATATGAACGCCAAGCATTGCGTCCGGGTGCAAAGCATCGACCAGATCGACATCGTCGACTCGGACACGCTCGTGTTTCGCATGCGCGGCGACGAGGTGTACCGCAACGAGCTGCCGTACAACTGCCCGGGCCTGCAGCAGGGCGACACGCTGATGTACCGCACCACGCTCGGCCAGGTCTGCGATCTCGACATCGTGACCGTGCTGGAGGATTGGGGCTTCGGCTTTGCGCCCGGTGCCTCCTGCGGCCTCGGCATGTTCGACCCGATCACCGAGCAGATCGCCGACGAGCTCCTGCAGGCAAAACGGTAAACACTGCTGTTGTAGGAGCCCGTCTCACGGGCGACAGCAGCCGCGGGCTGCCTGCCGCCCGTTAGACGGGCTCCCACACCGCCGTCACGAGGAATTCAGCAACCGGTCGAGATCGCCGATATCCAGCACCGGCGACGCGTCGATCGCGCCCGCGTCCAACAGCATCGAAACGCGCTCGAGCGCGGTGATGATCATCGCCTGCTCCCAGTCCTCGAGCTTCAGGAAGCGCGCCCGGAAGCGGTCGTGCAGGAGATCCGGCGACTCCGCGACCGCCTGGCGGCCGGCGGCGGTGGGCTCGATCCAGATGCGCCGGCGATCTTCCGTGTCCCGGCGGCGGGTGACCAGGCGCGCGCGTTCCAGCTTGTCGACCAGCGACGTCACCGTCGCCTGCGTGAGGCGTGCGGAACGCGCCAGCGCGCTCGGGCTCACTTTGCCCTCGCGCACCACCTTCTGGAGGAGGATGAACTGCGAGGTCGTGAGCCCCGTCTGGTTGGCGAGCAGCTTCGAGTTCAGTTCGGTCGCGCGCAGGATGCGCCGCAGCGCGACCAGGGCGGTTTCCGAGCGTTCTTCCATGGTCCGGTGTCTTACTGTCGTGGTCATGAAGCTTTGTCTCAGAATTTCAGGCGGCCTGCCATTGACCGGGCGCATCTCGGCCTCGAGATAGTTCGAAATACAAAATGTTAGCCTGGGGACCGCGAACTGCTCGCCGGTCGGTACAAGGCTTTAAGAAACAATGTACTAGACTAATTTTGGCCGAAAAAATGACCCTGCCCACTCCAAAACCCTCCTCCCCGGGTTTAAAAGCAGGCGTCAATTAGTTAGACTAGCAAACTAATCGACGATGCACACTCCAGACCACAAACGCGCACCGGGCGGTGCCCCGGAACGGCGCGCTGCGCTCACATTCAGGGCGCCGGAGGCCGCGGACGGCGCCCGGGTACACGAGCTCATCGAGGCCTGCCCGCCGCTCGACCGTAACTCGCTCTACTGCAATCTCCTGCAGTGCACGCATTTCGCCGAGACCTGCGTGCTCGCGGAGCAGGGCGAGCGGCTTCTCGGCTGGATCTCCGGCTACCGCCCGCCCGCCGAACCGTCCACGCTTTTCGTGTGGCAGGTGGCGGTGCACGAAGCCGCGCGCGGCACCGGCCTTGCGGGAAAGCTGCTGATGGCGCTCCTGGACCGGCCGGCAACGGAGCCGGTCCGCTTCATCAAGACGACGGTCACGCCCGGCAACGAGGCCTCGCGCGCGCTCTTCCGCTCGATCGCGCGGCGCGCTCACGCGCCGCTGCGCGAGCAGTCCGGCTTCGAGAAAGACACCCACTTCCGCGGACGCCATGACAGCGAGCGGCTGATCGTCATCGGACCCATACCGCAGGCGCGGCAGCGCGTTTCTTCCGCCGCCTGAAAAATTCCAAACTGTTCCCTGATCACTCATGAACCCGAGGAACCCATGACTGCAACAGACAGCACGACTGCCGAACCCGCCATGGAGACTTTCGAACTGCTCGAATCGCAGGTTCGCAGCTACTCGCGCCGCTTCCCGGTCATTTTCGATCGCGCCCGGGGCTCGACGCTGCGCGCGCGCGACGGAGCGGAATATCTCGATTTCCTGATGGGCTGCTCCACGCTCAATTACGGGCATAACCACCCGGCGTTGAAGCGCGCGCTGGTCGAGTACATCGAGAGCGACGGAATTACCCACAGCCTCGACATGTACTCCAGAGCCAAGGAGCGCTTCCTGGTCGAGTTCTTCGAGACCATCCTGAAGCCGCGCAATCTCGATTACGTGGTGCAGTTTCCGGGGCCGACGGGGGCGAACGCCATCGAGGCCGCGCTGAAGCTCGCGCGCAAGGTCACCGGCCGCCACAACGTCATCGCCTTCACCAACGGTTTTCACGGCGTGACACTGGGCGCGCTCGCCTGCACCGGCAGCCGCCATCACCGGGAGGGCGCCGGCACGCGGCTCGACGGGGTCACGCGCATGCCCTACGACGGCTACCTCGGCCCAGGCGTCGACACGGCGGACTACCTCGACAAGGTCTTGTCGGACCCGTCGAGCGGCGTCGATGCGCCGGCGGCCGTGATCGTGGAGACGGTGCAGGGCGAAGGCGGCATCAACGTGGCCGGCTACGAATGGCTGCAGGCGATTGCCCGGATCGCGCGCAAGCACGGTGCCTTGTTCATCGTCGATGACATCCAGGCAGGGGCCGGGCGCACGGGCACCTTCTTCAGCTTCGAGCCTGCCGGCGTGCGGCCGGACATCGTCACCCTGGCGAAGTCGGTATCCGGCTACGGGCTGCCGATGGCGCTCGTGCTGATCGCCCGCCAGTTCGACCAGTGGCTGCCGGGCGAGCACAACGGCACGTTCCGCGGCAACTGCCATGCCTTCGTCACGGCGCGTGCGGCGCTGGAGACCTTCTGGCGCGACCGCGCCTTCGAGGCGGCGCTCTTCGACAGGAGCGAGCTGCTCGCGCGCCGCCTGCACGAGATCGCGCGCCAGATCCGGCCGCATCGCCTGGCCGTGAAGGGCCGCGGCATGATGCGCGGCCTCGAAATGCCGACCGGCGACATCGCCGCCGCGGTCGTGCAGGCGGCGTTCGAGCGCGGGCTGGTCATCGAAACGAGCGGCCCGAACGACGAGGTCGTGAAGTGCCTCGCCGCCCTCACCATCGAGGAAGACGAGCTCGAGAAGGGGCTGTCGATCCTTGCGGAAGCCGTCGGCGCCGTGTTCGAGAAAGCGGCACGGGCCGCGGCCTGAATACCCGACGGAGAGAACAGATGATCGTTCGCGACCTTGCAAAGGAACAGCAGACCCGCCGTAACGTGCAGAGCGACGGCTGGCACAGCGTCCGCCTGCTGCTCAAAGGCGACGGCATGGGGTTTTCCTTTCACATCACCACCATCCACAAAGGCGCCGAGCTGCCGATGCATTACCAGAATCACCTCGAGTCCGTCTATTGCATCGCGGGCGAGGGTTCGATCGAGGACGCCGCGACAGGCACGGTGCACCCGATCCGCCCCGGCGTCATGTACGCCCTCGACAAGCACGACCGGCACGTGCTGCGCGCGACGACTGAAATGACCATGGCTTGCGTGTTCAACCCGCCGCTCAGCGGGCTGGAAGTACACGACGAGAGCGGCGCTTATCCCCTGCAGGCGGAGGCGGTTTGACCACGATGAGCCGCCAGGATCTTTATCCCTCCAGGGTGGAAGATAAACCGCGCATCCTGCGCCGCCGCGACGACGTGGCATACGGCGCCTGGTCGCCGGAGGCGCCGCTGTCGGAGGCGCAGGCGCGCACTTTCGCGCGCGATGGTTTCGTTGTCCTCCGGGACCTCTTCGATGCGCGTGAAATCGAGGTGCTGTGCGCGGACGCTGACGCCCTGCGTCAATCGCGGAGCGGCACGCTCGATCCCGCAACCGTAATCGCGGAGCCGGGCTCCGGCGCCGTGCGCTCCGTGTTCAAGGTGCACGCGCAGAGCGATGTGTTCGGCCGGCTCGCGGCCGATGCACGCCTGGCCTGCGTCGCGCGCTTCCTGCTCGATGACGACGTCTACCTGCACCAGACCCGCCTGAACTACAAGCCGGGATTCCAGGGCAAGGAGTTCTACTGGCACTCGGATTTCGAGACCTGGCACGTCGAGGACGGCATGCCGCGTATGCGGGCGCTGTCGATGACGGTGCTATTGACCGAGAACACGCCGCACAACGGGCCGCTGATGCTGATCCCTGGGTCGCACCGCCACTTCATCGCTTGCGTCGGGAAGACGCCGGACGAGCACTACAAGCAGTCGCTTAAGCAACAGGAATACGGCGTCCCGGACGACGAGTCGCTCACCTTCCTGGCGCAGCACGGCGGCATCGAGGCGCCGGCCGGACCGCCCGGCACCGTGATCGTGTTCGACTGCAACACGATGCACGGCTCGGCGAGCAACATCACCCCGTTTCCGCGCAGCAACGCCTTCATCGTCTACAACGCCGTGTCGAACGCGCTCGAAGCGCCCTTCGGGCCTTTGAGGCCCCGGCCGGAATTCATTGCGACGCGCCGGGCGATTACCGCGGTGAGCCCTCTCCAGGGCCCGCTGCGCAGCGCGGCATGACCGAGCAAGGAGCCAGGCACATGAGCGGACGCCACACGGTGGAAAAGATCGGCGGGACGTCGATCTCCGACACCGGGACCGTGTTGAACAACATCCTGATTGGCGAACGGAAGGGCGCCGAGCTGTACAACCGCGTTTTCGTCGTCTCCGCGTATGCCGGGATCACCGACATGCTGCTGGAGGACAAGAAGACCGGTGAGCCCGGCGTGCACGCCCTGTTCGCGGGTTCCGAGTCGGAATGGGCCTGGGGTGATGCTATCAGCGAGGTCGGCAATCGCATGCGCCGCATCAACGCCGAGATCTTCAGCGATCATGCCGATCTCCGCAGCGCCGACCAGTTCGTCCGCGAACGTATCGAGGGCGTGCGGAGCTGCCTGATCGACCTGCACCGGCTCTGTTCCTACGGGCATTTCAACCTGAACGAGCATCTCAACACGGTGCGCGAGATGCTCGCGGGTCTCGGCGAAGCGCACAGCGCGCACAACACCACGCTGCTGCTGCAGCAGCACGACGTCAACGCCGTCTTCGTCGACCTGACCGGCTGGCGCGACGAGTCGTGCCCCACGCTCGATGAGAAGATCCTGAGCGTCATCCCCGACCTGGAGCTCGACCACGTGCTGCCGATCGTCACCGGCTACGCACATTTCGACGGCGGCGTCATCGAGAAGTACGGTCGCGGCTACAGCGAGGTGACGTTCTCGCGCATCGCCGTGCTGACGCAGGCGCGCGAAGCCATCATTCACAAGGAATTTCACCTGTCGAGCGCCGACCCGAAGCTGGTCGGCGAGGAGCGGGTGAAGAAGATCGACCGCACCAACTACGACGTCGCCGACCAGTTGTCGAACATGGGCATGGAGGCGATTCATCCGGGCGCG
>DASSBS010000160.1:0-11279 GCA_035698445.1 Woeseiaceae bacterium | reverse complement strand
GGACCGGAGGGCCCGCAGGGCCCGGAGGGAGCCATTTCGATAAAGACACCCCCCGGCCGCGGCTCCGCCGAGCCCCGGCGCGCAGGGCACTTGGAATCAACCCTCCGCCGAGCCCCGGCGCGCAGGGCACTTGGAATCAACCCTCCGCCGAACCCCGGCGCGCAGGGCAGGAATCACGCTACCAGCCGCAGGAGCGGCCTTCGTTTTGCTCCTCCAGCCAGCCCATCAGCGGCTGGAAGTAGTCGATGATGGCGGTGGCGTCCATCTCCCGGGTGCCGGTCAGCTCTTCCAGCGTGTCCTGCCAGGGCTGGCTGGCGCCGGCAGCGAGCATGGCCTGCAGGCGCGCGCCGGCTTCCTTGCTGCCGTAAACGGAGCACTCGTGTAGCGGGCCGTCGAACCCGGAGGCTTCGCAGAGCGCGCGGTGGAACTGGAACTGCAGGATCCGCGCGAGGAAGTAACGGGTGTAGGACACGTTCGCGGGGATGTGGTACTTCGCGCCCGGGTCGAAGTCCGCTTCCGTGCGCTCGACCGGCGCTTCGATGCCCTGGTACTCGGTGCGTAATGCCCACCACGCCTTGTTGTAATCCGCGGGCGCGATCTCACCGGAGAAAACGCCCCAGCGCCACTCGTCGATCAGCTTGCCGAACGGCAGGAACGCGATGCTGTCCAGCGCCTGCTGCATCTGGCGGTTGATGACGGCTTCCTCGCTTTCCTCGGCCGAGGAGATGAGCCCGACCTTCGCCAGGTAGGCCGGCGTCATCGAGAGGTTCACCGTGTCGCCGATCGCCTCGTGGAAACCGGCGTGCGCGCCGTCCTGGAACAGCGGCGGCTGCACGCTATAGGCACGCTGGTAGAAGTTGTGGCCGAGCTCGTGGTAGATCGTCCGCAGGTCCTCGTAAGTCGGCGTGATGCACATCTTGATCCGCAGGTCCTTGCCAAAGTCCATGCCCCAGGCGCTCGCGTGACACACCACGTCCCGATCGGCCGGTTTGCGGAACAGCGAGCGCTCCCAGAACGTTTCAGGCAACTCGGGCAGGCCGAGCGAGGTGTAGAAGCTCTCGGCGGAGCGCACCATCTGCTCGGCCGTGTAGTGCTGTTCCTTGAGCGCGCTGTCGACGTCGAGATCGGAGACGCCCGGGTACGGCTGCACGAGCTCGAAGATGTTGCTCCATTCCTGCGACCACATGTTGCCGAGGAGGTGCGCCGGGATCGGCTCGCCCGCGGGCACGCGGTCCGCTCCATACTGCTCGGCGAGCTTCGCCCGCACGTGGCAATGCAGCTCGTCGTAGAGCGGCTTCACCTGGTTCCACAGGCGCAACGTTTCCTGCTCGAACTCGGCCGGGCTCATGTCGTAGCCCGACTTCCACATTTCGCCGAGGTCGGCGAAGCCGAGCTCCTGCGCGCCCTGATTCACGAGCTCGACGTAGCGGCGATAATCGTCGCGCATGGGCGGCGACACGGTGCGCCAGCCCGCCCACGCCTCGACAAGCTCATCGTAGTCGCGGCTCTCGGCGAGGATTTCCTCGAGCTCGCCGAGCGCGAGGCACTTGCCGCCATCCGGCGGGCAATACTCGCCGGCGCCGTAGAGGCCCGTGAGCCGGGTCGAGATCTGCGCCAGCTCCTTGCGTAGCGAGGGATCGCTGGGCGCCGGTTCCGAGGCGCCGAGCTTCAGCAGCATCAGTGCGCGTGCGGTTTCCGGCGCCAGCTCCTGCCCTGCGTACTTGAGCGATTCCTTGACGGTACGGCTGTGCCAGGCCGCGTACTCCTGCTTCGCGAGCGAGTCGAGCAGCGCCGTGTCGGGCGTGATGTAGGTCGCCCGCACCCAGGCCGCCGCCTGGAAGCCGGGCGCGAGCTCGATGAGCTCCCGGTTGACCCGCGCGACGAATTCCTCCGCGCTTTCGGTTTTCGTCTGCGCCTCGCTGAGCCCGCTCTCGCCGGAGCCGCACCCGGCCACCGCGGCTGCGATGCACAGCATGCCCGTAGCGCTCGCGAAACGGCGGCGCACGCGCCCGAACGTGCCGGTGTTGCCCGTGTTGCGATTTCCGTCGTTCATTCCACGTTGCCCATCAGCTTCTTCAGGGGCTTCGTCAAAAGCAGGAAGACGATGCCGGCGCCGCCGATCGTCAGGAATATCTTCCAGTACTGCCCGGGGGCAGCCTGCAGGTTGTTCGGGTCGAACTCTCCCGCGATCAGCCCTGAGAGCACGTTACCCAGCGCGGTACCCATGAACCACACGCCCATCATCTGGCCGACGTAACGTTTCGGCGCGAGCTTCGTGGTCGCGGACAATCCGACCGGCGACAGGCAGAGCTCGCCCCAGGTGTGGAACATGTAGGTGAGCAGCAGCCAGGTCGGCAGCACCTTGTTCCCGTTCGCCACGATTTCCGAGGCCGCCATCATGACCAGGAAGCCGATCGCGAGCAGTATCAAACCGAGGCCGAACTTGAATGGCGTGGACGGGTTCAGGTTGCGCCGCGCGAGTGCGACCCACAGCCAGGCGAATACCGGGGCGAAAATGATGATGAACACCGGATTGATCGACTGGAACCAGGTCGACAGCAGCGTGAACGACTCGAACTCCAGGATGGTGTAGCGGTCGGCGAAGATGTTGAACGAGCTCCCCGTTTGCTCGAAGCCGGCCCAGAACATCGCCGTGCCGATGAACAGCGCGATGATCACCACCATGCGCTTTTTCTCGGCCGTATCGAGGCCGCCGCGAAGGAAGATCCAGGCGAAGTAGGCCGCCGACAGGATGATGATGAACCACGTCGTGCGCCGCGCGAAGCGCTCGGGCTGCAGGTCGAGCACCCCGGCCATCGTGAGCCCGACCGCCAGGGCGAGCAGGCCCAGGACGACGGCGACGGCGATCCATCCCTTGCGCCGCACCGTTGCATCGCGCGCCGGATCGCCGGTGGAATACGGCTCGAGGCCGGCGGTGCCGAGAAATTGCCGGGTCATCCGGAATTGCATCACGCCGAACAGCATGCCGACGCCGGCGGCGGCAAAACCGTAATGCCAGTTTCCCCAGCCCTCTGATTGCGCCAGCGTGCCGCAGACGAACGGGCCGAGAAGCGCGCCGACGTTGATGCCCATGTAGAAGATCGTGAAGCCGCTGTCCCGCCGCGGGTCCCCCGGCCGGTAGAGCTCGCCGACCACGGCACTGACGTTCGGCTTCAGGAGCCCGGTGCCGAGAACCACGAAAATCAGCCCGAGGAAAAAGGCATAGACCGACGGCACTGCCAGCACGAAGTGCCCGCACATGATGACGATGCCGCCGAAGAATATGGCGCGCTGCGCGCCGAGCAGCCGGTCGGCAATCCAGCCGCCCGGCAGGGCGACGAGGTACACGGCCCCGATGTAGATGCCGTAGATCGCAGTCGCCTTGGCATCCGTCAGGTTCATGCCGCCGTTCACGACCTGGTCGGTCATGAACAGCACCAGCAGCGCGCGCATGCCGTAATAGCTGAGGCGCTCCCACATCTCGGTGAAAAACAGGGTGACGAGACCGCGGGGATGACCGAAAACTTCCCGGTCCTGTGCGGCGACGGTGGTCGTTGCTGCGTTCATTGACGTTGCTCAGCCGATTCTTTTATTAGAGCGCCGCATTAAACACGATTCTCGAGTGAGTGCAAACCGCAACACTCATTCGCCGGCGTCGGTACCGGGCTCGCCCTCGCGCCTGATGGCGAACACTCGCGACATGATGATGCCGACCTCGAAGAGCAGGTAGATGGGAACGGACAGCAGCGTCTGGCTGACGACGTCGGGCGGCGTCAGGAACATGCCCACCACGAAAGCCCCGAGAAAGACGTATGGGCGCGCCTTGCCGAGCGCCTCCGGCGTGGTCAGCCCGGTCCACACGATCAGCATGGTCGCGACCGGCACTTCGAAGGCGATGCCGAAGGCGAGCACCAGCATGCTGATGAAGTCGAGATAGGCCGCGATGTCCGTCTGCACCTCGACCCCTTCCGGCGCGACCGACGTGAAGAACCGGAAGATCAGCGGAAACACCACGAAATACGCGAATGCTACCCCCAAGTAAAACAGCAGGATGCTCGAGGCGAGCAGCGGCATGGCAAAGCGCTTCTCCCGCTTGTACAGGCCGGGCGCCACGAATGCCCAAGCCTGGTACAGCACGATCGGCATCGCGAGGAAGAGCGCCGCAAAGAACGTGAGCTTGAACGGCGTGATGAGGGGCGAGGCGACTGCGGTGGCGATCATCGCGTTGCCGGGCAGGACTTCGCGCAAGGGCTCCGAGGCGATGGCGAAGATCTTGCGCGAGAACGGCAGCAGCCCGAAGAACGCGACGCCGACCGCGATCGTGATTTTCAGCAGGCGCGATCGCAGCTCGATGAGGTGCGACAGCAGGGTGCCTTCGGCGAGCGATTCTTCGTCGTCGGCCGCGCCGGTCGTGTCCTTGTCCGTCACGGGCTTTTTTCGGGTCCGGCCGGATCGGCAGGATCGGTCTCCGGTTCGCCGGTGCCCGAAGCCCCGGGCTCGGGTTCTTTGCCGGCGACCGCAGCCTCCGGCTCGGGTTGCTTGCCGGCGCCCCCGGCGTTGCCGGCGCCGGTTCCCGCGGCGGACTGGTCATGCGCCGCGGAGTACGTGTCATCGGCCGCGGGCGCGGGACGCCGCGGCGGCGGCAACGGCCGCGAGCGCGGCCGGATCGACAGTTCCTGCTCGAGATTCAGCTCGTCCTCGAGCTGCCGGCGCATCATGCGGGTCATGCGGCGCGCCTGGCCCAGCCAGGTGCCGAGCTGCTGCGCGACACGCGGCAGGCGTTCCGGACCGAGCACGACGAGGCCGATCAGGAACACCAGGATCACCTCCCAGAACCCGACTCCGGACATGACGTTCGATCCGGCTTACTTGCGCTCTTCCCGGGTCGGCTCGCTGGACGGCGTGTTGTCGAAATCCGCATCCTTGCGGTCGTGAGCCGAGTTGTCGTCGAGCTGGTCGTGGTCCTTGTCGGCGTCGCTCACGGCCGAGCGAAAGCCCTTGACCGCGCTGCCGAGGTCCGAGCCGAGCGTGCGCAAGCGCTTCGTGCCGAATATCGCCAGCACGATCAGCAGCACGACCAGCAGTTCCCACCCGCCTATGTTAGGCATCCGTTTTGATCTCCCGGGGGCGCTCCCCCTCAGTCGCATCGCCGTGGCGAGGCGGTAAAAGCGAATTATACAGTCTACCAGCCGGGCGGCGTTGCACGCGGGACGGCCGCAACCCCCGCTTGCGCCTGGGGCTGCTACGCCTCCAGCCAGAACGTGACCGGGCCGTCGTTGACCAGCGCCACCTGCATGGCGGCACCGAATACGCCGCTCTCGACGGCCGGCAAGCGTTCCCGGCAGGCCGCGAGCACCTGGTCGAACAGGCGCCGCCCTTCCTCGGGGGGCGCCGCTTGCGTGAAGCTCGCGCGGGTGCCCTTGCGGGTGTCGGCCGCCAGCGTGAACTGCGGAACGAGCAGGAGCCCGAGCCCGAGCTCCAGCACGGTCCGGTTCATGCGGCCTGCCTCATCGGCAAAGACACGATAAGTGAGCAGCCGTTCCGCCAGCCGCGCCGCCTCGCTATCCGAGTCGCCGCGCTGCACGGCGACGAGGACCAGCAGCCCCGGCCCGATCGCCGCGACCGTTTTCGTCCCGACCGTGACGCGGGCTTCGGTTACCCGCTGCAGCAGTCCGATCATGGTGCTCCTTCAACCGGCCGCGCCGGTAGTCCCGGGTGCAGTTTATGACTCCATCGTCGAATAACAACGGCTACTCCCGCGCCGGCGCCGTGGCACTCTGGGCGGACCGGGCGTGCTGCCGCGGCGGGCCGGGTGGCGCAGCGGTTCGCGCGGCAGGTTCTGGGACCAGGGACGGCCCAGCGGGCCAGCCGCCCGCCGTCCGGGCCACGGAAGGAACGGCCCCGGTCGCAAGACCGGGGTCTTTCCCCTGTTCCACGAACCCACATTCGCCGTGACAAGCCAACGAGTATGTCCGGGGCGACGTTTCGACTAATACCGTTGAGGGCTATTTCAGCATCGTGAAGCGGGGCATCAACGGCATCTATCACTCAGTCAGCAAAAAGCATCTGCACCCGGTATCTGCCGAATACGAGTTCCGGTATAACGGACGGGAACTGAGCGATGGCCAAAGGACGGTTGCTGCAATCCAATCGGCGGACGGCAAGCGACTGCGATACCGAGAGCCAGTCGACAGCGAGCGCCAGCGTAAGCCTGAGCAGTTGAATCCAGACTTCGGTTAGTCTGCCAGAATAAATACGCGCGTATGACCCACGACTTTTTTCCGGTCTCTGTCCGTATACTTCACACGGACATAGTCGGGCTTTGAATCGCGCGTTTGCTCAACGACGACCTCCTCAATCGAAATCTCCAGCTCTTTTTCTTCTTTTTTGGCTTGCGCGGATTGATGGCTCACTGCGGTACTCCAGTATTAACCGGTGGCTTGGTCATCTCACGAATTTGGCGGTAGGCGTGGAAGATCGGTACCAACGCGTCAGCAATCGCGTTGCCCATTTCGACGTCATAGCGAACATCGAACGCCTTCCTTGGGCCTGCATCTATAGCGAGGAAACCGTACAAATCTTGTTCATCCAATTTCCCTTGATCGGCCTCCCGCGAACAAAGGCTGTCGCGGTCATCATTCGTATACACATACCGAATCGGTAGCACAATAGTCGATTTATACGGCAAAGGCCAGTGATCCCCCGGCTTCCAGCCCAACGGGATGCTCGAATTCTCATAATGCTGCAATGCTGGGAGGTTTCCGCTGAAAAACCAGCTACATTTTCGTCTGTGGATAAGCCAGAAATCCGTATTCTCCTCGATTCTGTGGAGCCGTCCGCCATCCCGATCCTCGCTTCGTGCGCGCCCGGCAGATTGGGTGTCCCTAGCGAGGGTCCGCACATGAAGCCCGCCACTCCCCGCCTGGTCCCAAGCTAGAACCTTGATGCTGGCCCTGCACGAAACGCCCGTGGTCAGAGAAAACGCAGACGCCGTAGCCGTAAGGCACCGTTCGATCTCCGCCCGGAAATGTCGTGGCTCGAACGTGAATCCGACCTCTTCTGGATTCAGGCACCACATCATGTATCGGAAGGCATCCCGTGCGGAATGTGTGGCTTCGTGCAAGCACTTTGTTGCTTCGGAAAAGCGGGCCTTCTTACCGTACATAAAAACGGTCGCGACAAATACGATGAGAAGCACAACGAAGTAAGTTGAGAGAGCGATCCCGAATAGGAGTTCCTTATCGGTCTCCGCGCCCCACACGAACGCCCAGACGCTGCCCAAAATCGCAACGACCACATAGGTCTGGTTCAGCCAGTCAAACCACTTGACAAGCCTTAACCGCTTAAAGAATTCGCCCCCCAGCGTTCTCATTATCGTGCCCCCGGGACGTTATATTAGGGGTATTTACACCAAATATCTAATCCCGGGCGCTCCAAAGTTGCCCAATTAGTTGCCGTCCCAATCCATGTGATTCGGAGGACAGAACTTCCCACTTTATTCTCCAAACCAGCCTGAACCGCCGAGCAGGTACATGCTATCCGGCTTATTCCGTCCAAAAAAAGCGTTGATATCCCCCTGCACTGCATATTTGCATAACGTGGGATTTGCCTGTCAATTCCCGCAATTTCCGACCAATATTGTGGAAAATGCCAGTTTTGCGACCGGCTGCCGGAAATGGCGCCGGATTCGGGCAATATGGAGCCTGACCCGCGCGCCGGAGAGCCGCGATGCTGCCGCCACCTCGATTGCTTGCCATCCCTGCGCTGCTGTACCTGCCGGCGCTGGCGGGCGCTCAGCACACGGCCGCGCCGGCTGTCGAGCCGCCCCTGGACGACGCCTACGGCGCCGCCGCCGTCCTGCTGACCCGGCTCGTCTTCCTGCTCGTTCCCGCCTCCCTCGCCGTGCAGGTCGTCGCCCTGCGGAAGCTCGAAGGCAGGTTGCTGCAGCTCGCCAGGTTTTCGGCATGCGCGATGGCGGCGCTGTGGCTTTTCGTCGCGGTGACCGCCGTGGCCGGAAGCACCCTCTCGCCGATCTGGCTGGTCTTACTGAGTCCGTTCTTCGTGCTGTTCCTCGCGGTGTTGCTGTTCGTGCGCTCGCGGGCGGCCGCGGACGACGCTTCGCTGCTCGTCCGACCCCGCTGATCAGGCGTTCAACTCATCCCCGGTCTCTTGTCCCGGCGCTGTGGGAGCCCGCATTGCGGGCTTCTACAGCCCACGTTTTTCGAGCCGCTTGAGAAACACCGCCATCTCCTTCGCCGCCTGCCGGTCACCCTTGCTCTCCGCGGCCTCGATGCCCTTGCGCCAGGCCTGCCCGGCATCGGCCCCGCGGCCCGCACTCTCCAGCGAGCGGCCGAGCAGCTTCCAGGCAGCGGAATAGCCGGGGTCCAGCTTGACCGCCTCGGTCAGGTGCAGAATGGAGTCTGCGTATCGTTCCTCCGCGCGATACTCGACGCCGAGCGAGAATCGGAGCAGCGCCGAATCCTGCCCGCGCTCGAGCATTTGCAGCAAGGCTTCGATGCGGCTCGTCGATGTCATGGTCAGCCGATAAGACCGTCACGGTCGCCAGAACGTCGGCGTAACGAGCACCAGCAACGTAAAGATTTCCAGCCGGCCGAGCAGCATCGCAATGACGCCGATCCATTTTCCGGTGTCCGGAACCGATGCGAACACGACCGCAACGTCGCCGAGACCGGGACCGGTATTGTTCATCGTGGTGGCCACCGCCGAAAAAGCGGTGACCTGGTCGAGCCCTGCCGCCATCATCGCCAGGAGCAGCACGCCGAAAGCGATGAGATAGACCGCAAAGAAGCCCCAGACGGCGTCGATCACGCGCGGCGAAACGGCATGACCGCCGATCTTCACGGGGATCGCGGCACTCGGGTGCACGAGGCGCACGATCTCGCGCGCCCCTTGCTTGTACACCAGGAGCCAGCGGATGACCTTCATGCCACCGGCCGTCGAGCCGCCGGAACCACCGAAGAAGGTCACGAAGATCAGCATCACCGGCAGCGCGCCCGGCCAGTCCGAGAAATTCGCGGTCGTGAAGCCGGTGGTCGTCATCATCGATACGACATGGAAAACGCCGTCGAGCGCCGCCCTTCCCAGGTCGTCGTGGTGGCCGGAAAGCCACAGCGCCGCAACTATTATTGCGGAAGTCGCGACGGCAAGAAATCCATAGGCGCGGAATTCCGGGTCTTTTAAATAATGCCCGGGCTGGTTGTATCGCCAGGCGAAGAAATGGAGTGAAAAATTCACTCCCGAGATGAACATGAAGAAGATGGCAACAAGGTCGATTGCGGTGCTGTTGAAATAGCCAATACTGAGATCGTGTGTCGCAAAACCGCCCGTTGCCACCGTTGCGAAGGCGTGGCACACGGCATCGAACGCGCTCATTCCGGCGAGCAGGTAGGAGATGGCGCACAGCACGGTGATCGTGAGATAGATATACCAGAGCGCTTTTGCCGTCTGGGTTATGCGCGGCGTCAGCTTGGTATCCTTGATCGGGCCGGGCGTCTCCGCGCGGTAAAGCTGCATGCCGCCGATCCCCAGCATCGGGAGAATCGCCACGGCCAGCACCACCACTCCCATGCCGCCGAACCAATGGAGTTGCGCCCGGTAATAGAGAATCGACTTCGGCAGCATATCCAGGCCGGTCAGGACGGTGGCGCCGGTGGTGGTCAGTCCGGAAATCGATTCGAAGACCGCGTCGGTTACGGACATCACAGGCGTTACGGCGAGGACCAGCGGCAAGGCGCCGAAAGCTCCCAGCACGACCCAGAACGAGGCCACGACCAGAAAGCCGTCCCGAACGCGCAGTTCGCGCTCAACCCAGCGCACCGGCAGCCAGACGAGCACCCCGGCTGCCAGCGTGACTACGAACGATTCCACGAACGGCAGCCACGCACGCTCGTCGAACATGAAACCGACCAGCACCGGCGGGAGCATGGTCAGGCTGAACAGCATCAGCAGCAACCCGAGAACGCGTTGCACGACCATCAGGTTCATCAGCGGCGCCTGTTTACCGGATGCGGCTCAAGGTTCTCCTCAAACAAAAGATACCCCCACCTCGAACAGTTCCTCTATGCGCTCGATTGTGCGCCGGTCGGTCATGAAGAGAATGACATGATCATCGGTCTCGATGACATTGTCGCGCTGCGCAATGATGACGTTCTCGCCGCGGACGAGAGCGACAATGATCGCGCCGTGCGGCAGCTCGACATCGCCGATTCGTCTGCCGACGACCTTCGATTCCTCTGCCGTTCCATGAGCAACGGCTTCGATGGCCTCGGCGGCACCGCGCTTCAGCGAATGCACCTTGACGACGTCGCCGCGGCGGACGTGCGCGAGCAGCGAGCCGATTGTGACCTGCTGCGGCGATATCGCCACGTCGATGGTGCCGGATTCGACGAGCTCCGCGTATGACGGCCGGTTGATCAGGGCCATCACCTTCTTCGCCCCCAGCCGCTTGGCGAGCATTGCCGAGAGGATATTGGCTTCTTCGGCATTGGTCAGCGCGCAGAACACGTCGACGCTGTCGATGTTCTCTTCCAGGAGCAGGTCCTCGTCGGCCGCATCGCCGATCAGCACGATTCCCTTGTTGAGTTGCTCCGACAGGACTCGTGCCCGCTCTGGGTCGCGCTCGATGACCTTGACGTCGCTGGAGTGTTCCAGGGCCCGTGCAAGCCGCGAACCGATGTTGCCGCCGCCGGCGATGAAAACCAGGCGCGCCGGTTTTTCGAGCTGCCGCACCTCCTGCAGGAAGGCTTTGATATTTTGCCGGGGTGCAATGAAGAACACCTCGTCGCCTTCCTCGATCACGGCGTCCCCGTCGGTCTCCAGCGCGAGCCCGTCGCGGTAGATGGCGGCAATGCGGCCTTGCGCATCGGGAATGTGCTCCTTCAGGCTCGACATTTTCTTGCCGACCAGCAGGCCGCCGCGTTCAGCCATGGCCCCGACCAGCCGCACGCGCCCATCGGCAAAATCGAGCACCTGCAGGGCGCCGGGAAAGTGAATGAGCTGCTCGACGTACTGGCAGACGAGCTGCTCGGGACTGATCCGCACGTCGACGGGAAAGGCGTCCGGCGAAAACAGCAATTCCGCATTC
Source organism: Woeseiaceae bacterium (assembly GCA_035698445.1). Lineage (GTDB taxonomy): Bacteria > Pseudomonadota > Gammaproteobacteria > Steroidobacterales > Woeseiaceae > IDS-8. The sequence continues at coordinate 175 of DASSBS010000160.1, read as the reverse complement.
ATGTAATCGGCGGCGCGGATGCGGGCGATCTTGGTCGGCGTATGGTAGAGCGTGTACGCGACCTGGCAGGCGACCATGTTGGTCTCGTCCGAGTTGGTGAGCGCGATGATGATGTCCGCATCGCTCGCGCCGGCGCGGTCGAGCACTTCCGGGTACGCGGCGTGGCCCACCACCG
>DASSBS010000159.1:0-64690 GCA_035698445.1 Woeseiaceae bacterium | reverse complement strand
AGGGCAAAAAGCAGCGTTTTCATTGGCGATCCTTCTGACGTAGGAGTCGGATTCCAGGAGTTCTGCATCTATCATGCCAGTCGAGGTCTGCAAAGACCACCGGATGTCCGGCACGGCAGCAAGGCGCGCTCGGCGGCCGCGCGGCCGTGGCCCCTGCACCACGGGCACGGGTCGGCCGCACAGCCCGATCGGGCATTCGTCGTTGTTGTAAGGCGCAAAATGGCGGTGCGCGCGCGCCGCCAGTGTCCGGCGCCGGGCGAGCCTAGTGCCTCGCCCGCGGGCGCTCTTGCTCGCCCTGGCCTTGCGGGGCCGGCTGCTTGCGCTTTGCCTGCTCGCCCTTCGGCGCACCGCGCTGCACCTCGATCCGGCGGGTGGACTCCTGCTTCCGGTTTTCGTCCCGGGGAATCGATACGGTCAGCACGCCGTCGTTGAAATGCGCCTCGATATTTTCGCGCACGGCGTCGTCGGGCAGCCGGAATGCCCGCTGGAAGCTGCCGTAGACGCGCTCCGACTGCCGGTTCTCGCCTTCGCCGCGCGTCTGCTTGCGTTCCTTCGAACCGGAGATGACCAGGAGATCGTCCGTGCATTCGACATTGACGTCATCGCCGATTACGCCGGGCAGCTCGACGCTGACCTCGTACTGCTGGTCCTCCTGCTCGACATCCACGACCGGGTTGAAGGTCCAGCCCTGCCGGTTCTCTTCGCCGCCTTCCTCGAAGCCGCGAAAGGCATCGCTGAACAAGCGGTTCATCTGCTGGTGCAGTCTCGTCATCGGCCACATGAAGCCGAAGTCGTCATCGTAGCCGCGGCTTAGCGGCATCAGGCGCGAGGGGTTGTAACGGGTGATGCGTGCCATGTCGGGTCCTCCCTGGGGTTCTTGACGATGGAATTCCCGATCAAGCAAGTTCCGCGCCACGAGCGTTCCACTGCCGTGTGGCTGACGGAGCCGCGACCGACGGTTTGAGGGACGCAGGAATTACACGGTGTGCGGAAAATCTGCGCGGTGGCGCCGTGCCTCGGCGGCGATGCCTAACCCGCTTCGCACAGCACTCTCAGGAACTCGGCGCCGTAGCGTTCGAGCTTGGCCTGGCCGACCCCGTTCAGCTCCAGCAGGGCGGCGGGGTCGCGCGGGCGGCGTTCGATCATCTGCAACAGGGTGGAATCGTGAAAGATGACGTAGGGCGGCACGTTGTGGGCGGCGGCAAGCTGCTGGCGGCAAGCGCGCAGCGCATCCCACAGCGCGCGGTCCTGTTCGGGTACCGCGGTGAGCGTGGTGCGCGTTTTTTTGGCACGGGGCGCAGGCAGGGTCGGGGGTTCTTCGCGGAGGCGCAGCGGGGTCTCGCCGCGCAGGATGGAGCGGCTGGAGCGCGTCAGCACGAGCGCGCCGTAGCGCTCCGGGTCCACGCGCAAATAGCCCTGGACCACGAGCTGGCGAATCGCGGAGCGCCAGCCTCCGGCGTCCAGCTCCGTGCCGATCCCGAATACCGACAGCCGGTCATGGCGATGCTGCAGGACCTTGTCCGAGCTTTTCCCCAGCAGGACGTCGACGACGTGCGCCGCGCCGAAGCGCTGCCCGCTGCGGTACACCGCCGAGAGCAGCTTCTGCGCGGCTTCGAGGCCGTCCCGGGTCCGCGGCGGGTCGAGGCAGACGTCGCAGTTGCCACACTGCTCGCGGCCGGGACGCTCGCCGAAATACTCGAGCAGCGGTGCGCGCCGGCAGGCCGCCGTCTCGCACCAGCCGAGCAGCGCGTCGAGCTTCTGGCGCTCGTGCCGCTTGTACTGCTCCTCGGCGGTCGATTCGTCCGCAATCTGGCGCAGCCGCACCACGTCCTGCAAGCCGTACACCATCCATGCGTCCGCCGGCTGCCCGTCACGGCCCGCGCGGCCCGTCTCCTGGTAATAGGACTCGAGGCTTTTCGGCAGGTCGAGATGCGCGACGAAGCGCACGTCCGGCTTGTCGATGCCCATGCCGAAGGCGATCGTGGCCACCACGATCACGGGCTCGTCACCGAGGAAGCGGCGCTGGTTTTGCGCGCGCGTCGCCGCCGCAAGTCCGGCATGGTACGGCAGCGCGGTGAAGCCTTCCGCGTTCAGCCACTCGACCGTCGCTTCGACCTTCTTCCGGGTCAGGCAATACACGATGCCCGCCTGCTCCTCGCGGCCAGTGAGAAAGCGCCGCAACTGGCGCCGGGCGTCCGTTTTCGGCTGGACGGCGTAGCGGATGTTCGGCCGGTCGAAGCTGCTCACGAACACCCGGGGATCGTTCAGTGCGAGCCGCTCGACGATCTCGCGGCGCGTGCGCGGAGTGGCCGTAGCCGTCAGCGCCATGCGCGGCACGCCGGGGAAGAGCTCGCCCAGGCGGTCGAGCGCCAGGTAGTCCTGGCGGAAGTCGTGACCCCATTGCGAGACGCAATGCGCCTCGTCGATGGCGATGATCGACAGGCCCACCCTCTCCAGCAGCGCCTGCGTCGCGGGCTGCACGACCCGCTCCGGCGCGACGTACAGGAGCTTCAGTTCGCCCGCGTGCAGCCGGGAAACGATCGCCCGCTGCTCGTCAGGCAGGAGGGTCGAATTCAGGAAGGCCGCCGCGACGCCCGACTCGTGCAGCGCGCCGACCTGGTCCTGCATCAGCGAGATCAGCGGCGAGATCACGAGCGCCGTGCCCTCGCGCAGCAGCGCCGGGACCTGGTAGCACAGCGACTTGCCGCCGCCTGTGGGCATCAGGACCAGCGCGTCCCGGCCGGTGAGCGCCGTGCGGATCGCCTCCTCCTGGTTGGCCCGGAAGGTATCAAAGCCGAAGACCTCGCGGAGCACCCGGCGGGGGTCAGTGGCCTCGGCGGCCGCCGCTTCACGCACCTCGTCCATGATCGTCCTCACCCCCTGCCGGCTCCCGCGCATCATACGGGTTTACGTTATCATTCGCGGCTTCGCCAGAAGAGAGGGTCAAATGCGCGAGATGCTCAAGTTTTACATCGGCGGTGAATGGGTGGACCCGGTTCGCCCGAACCCGCACGACGTCATCAACCCGGCGACCGAAGAAGTCTGCGGGCGCATCAGCCTGGGCAGCAAGGAAGACGTGGACCGGGCCGTGGCCGCTGCGCACCGCGCCGCGGCGGGCTATGCGGAGACGACACCGGCGGAACGCATCGCGCTGCTGGAAGCCATCCTCGCGGTGTTCGCGCGCCGCCACGACGACGTGGCGCAGGCGATCATGGAGGAGATGGGCGCGCCCTGGAAGCTCGCCCGCAACGCCCAGGCCGCGAGCGGACCGCAGCACTTGAAGGCTGCCATCGAGGTCCTGAAGACCTACGAATTCGAGGAAATTATCGGCACCACGCGGGTCCTGAAGGAGCCGATCGGCCCCTGCGCGCTCATCACGCCCTGGAACTGGCCGATGAACCAGGTGGCGGTCAAGGTCGCCCCTGCCCTCGCCGCCGGCTGCACCATGGTGCTGAAGCCGAGCGAGCTGGCGCCCTTCGACGCCATGATTTTTGCCGAAATCCTGCACGAGGCGGGCGTGCCGGCGGGCGTCTTCAACCTGGTCAATGGCGACGGCGCCACCGTCGGTACCGCCCTCGCCTCGCATCCCGATATTGCGATGGTGTCCTTCACCGGCTCCACGCGCGCCGGCATTGCGGTGGCGCAGAATGCCGCACCGAGCGTCAAGCGCGTCGCGCAGGAGCTCGGCGGCAAGTCGGCCAATATCATCCTCGGCGACGCGGATTTCGAGCGTGCGGTGGCGCGCGGCGCGAGCGCCTGTTTCGACAATGCCGGGCAATCCTGCAACGCGCCGACGCGCATGCTGGTGCCGCGGGACCGGCTCGAGGAGGCCGCGGCAATCGCCGCGAAGCGCGCGGCGTCGACCGTGCCGGGCGACCCCGGCGACGAGAACACGCGCATGGGGCCGGTCGTGTCCGAGGCGCAGTGGAACCGCGTGCAGGACTACATCCGGAAAGGCATCGAAGAGGGCGCGACGCTGGCGGCGGGCGGCCCCGGCCGCCCGGAGGGACTGGACCAGGGCTGGTACGTGCAGCCGACCGTCTTCTCCGGCGTGACCAACGACATGGCCATCGCGCGCGAGGAGATCTTCGGACCGGTGCTGTCCATCATTCCCTATGACGACGAAGACGAGGCGGTACGGCTGGCGAACGACACGCCCTATGGATTGTCCGGGTATGTGTCGTCGCAGGACCTGGAGCACGCGCGCAAGGTCGCAGCGAAGCTCAAGACCGGCATGGTGCACATCAACGGGGCCCCGCTGGACGCACTGGCGCCGTTCGGCGGTTACAAGCAGTCGGGCAACGGCCGCGAATGGGGCGCGCACGGGATGGAGGAATTCCTCGAAGTGAAATCGATCTACGGTTACGAAGCGGCCAGGGCATGACGAAGAATCCGCCGGCACTCGTCCTCCTGGTTTGCGCCGGGCTCCTGTTCGCGGGTTGCACCGAAACGCAGCGCGAAAAGGCCACCGGCGAAGGCAGCATCCGGGGCATTCATGCCATGGCGAGCGCGCCCGAAGTGAATTTCCTGATCGAAGAGCGCTCTCTCGGGAAGCTGTCCTACCGCGCCGTGACGGCTCCACAACTTTTCGACGACCTGGTCTACGATTTCAATTTCGACACGCGGTTTCCGGGAGACGCGGAGATCCTCCGGCTCGCGACGGTCTCGGCCGACATCCAGCCGGATACGGACTACGTCTTCGCGTTGACCGGCACGGTCGATGCGCCGTCGATCGTCGTCTGGGAAACCCCCGAGCGCGTGTTCGAGGAGGGCGAAACGGCGTTCGAAGCGTCGATCGGGCACCTCGCGGCCGGCAGCGGCGACCTCGACGTGTACCTGGCGCCGCCCGGCACGGCACCCGTCGCGGGACAGGCCCGCGGCACGCTCGCGTTCGGCGAGCTCCTGCCGCCGTTCGAGGCGGAAGCCGGCAAATGGGTGCTCACCGTCACCGCGGCCGGCGATCCCGCGGCCGTGCTGTTCCGGTCGACCACGCAGTCGCTGGCCGAGCGCAGCCGGGTCCTGTTCACGATCCAGGACGCGGGGTCGTCCCTCACCAGCGAGCTCGCCGTGCAGCGAATGACGCGCGAAGGGGCGGCGGCGCCGCTGGCCGACAGCCGCTTCCCGCCGACGCGCCGGTTCTTCCATGCCGCCTCCGGAACGGCCGGTCTCGACGTGGTGGTCGACAAGAACTTCGCCGCGCCGATCGTATCCGGACTGGCGTTCGGGCAGGTGTCACCCGACGTGGAGGTGCCCTCCGGGGAGTCCACTTACAGTTTCACGCAGGCGGGCAACCCGGGCGCGATCCTGCACGAAGAGGAAGACTCGACGGCGGCCAATTCGCGCTCGATCTCGTTCATCGCCGGTGCGCCCGCCGACCTCGAGCTCGTCACCTTTCCCGACGACCGGCGCCCGATCCCGCGGATCGCGAAGCTCAGGGCCACGCTCCTGTCCGCGAATTTCGAGGAGGCCGACATCTACCTGCTCGAGAGCGGCACCGACATCGCCGACAAAGCGCCCGGCTTCAACGGCATTGAGAGCCTCGTCTCCACCGGCTACCTGCAGCTCGCTCCGGGCCGTTACGACCTGACCGTCACCGTCGCCGGCGAAAAGACCGTGGCCGCCGGCCCCCTCACCCTGGACCTCGCCAGCGGCGACATCCGCGACTTCGCCATCATCGACACCCCCGACCCGAACGTCCTCGACATTGTGGGGGTCGCGCCTCCGTAAGCACCTGGCTAAGAGGCCACCGCGGCGTCGACATAGGTCGTCCGGTCGTTCGCGGCATCGACCGGGCTCAGCGCTTTGGCGTTGTACATCGCCTGGTCGGCGACGCTGACCAGCGGCCACAGCTCGTGGCCGTGCTGCGGCATGAGGGCGATGCCGACGCTCGCCGTGCACTCGATTTCCTGGCCCTGGATGATGTAGGGCTCGCAGGCGGTATCGACCAGCCGCTCCGCCACGTGCTTGGCGTCGTCGACGGAGACGTCGGGCAGCACGATCGCGAACTCGTCCCCGCCGAGGCGCGCCAGCACGTCCTCGGGCCGCAGGCAGAACTCGAGCCGATGCCCGAACGCCTTCAACAGCGCGTCGCCGGCCGGATGCCCGAACCGGTCGTTGATCGCCTTGAAATGATTGAGGTCCAGGTACAGCACCGCGCCGGTCTCGCTGTTCGCGAGCCGTTCCACCGATTCCGCTTCGAAGCCGCGGCGGTTGAGCACGCCCGTGAGGGGATCGCGCAGCGAGTCGGCCAGGATGCGGTTCTCGTTCTGCTTGCGCTGCGTGATGTCGATCAGGGTTACCGAAAAATCATGACCCACCGGCTCGCCGACGATGCGCAGCCATTTTTCCCCCTGCTCCGTTTCCACGGCAGACTCGAAGCTGATCGGGGTGCCGCTGTCGGGGCCGCCGAAGCGTTCCAGCAGCTTGTCAGGCTCGAGCAGCGCGATCTTCTCGACCGGCATGCCGACCAGCGTGCCGGTATCGAGGAACCGCTCCGCCGCGCCGTTCGCGAAGATGCAGCGGAACCTGGCCGGCGTGTCCGACTCGTCGCGGGCGAACCGCAGGATGCCGTTGGAGGAATTCTCGATGAGCGAGCGGATCAGGTGCTCGCTGTCCGCCAGCGCGCGCAGTGCTTCCTTGCGTTCCGTGACGTCGCGGCAGGCTACCACCGTGCCCTGCTCCTGACCCGACGGGCCCAGCATCGGCGTGCAGGTGATTTCGAAATAGCGGTTCGCCCGCATGCGCACGGTCCGGGTCACGTCCTGCGCCCGGTGTGAATCCGCGAGCAGGGACTGGAGCTCGGGAACGTCCGTGAGCAGCCGGGTGCCGACCAGTGCGTGCTCGCGCGCGTCCAGCAGCTTTTCCGCCTGCTGGTTGACGCTGACGATCTGCCCGGCGCGGTCGAGCACGATGACGGGATCGCGCAGGTGGTCGAACATTGTCTGGTACGCGAGCGGGCTGAATTCGTGCACGCGCAACGCCAGGGTCGCCCACCAGTAGAACGGCAGCGTCAGCACCAGCGAGAGGGACGTGATCGGAAAGCCGGGCGGGCCGATCCCGAAGGTCCGGTCCGCCAGGCTGACGGCGAACGGAAAGGAAGCGCAGGCAAGCAGGAAGATCACGTTGCGCCGGTGGGCGCGGGTAATCGTCTGCACGCGCCCGGCGAGCGCGATGAAGGCATAGCCGAACACGACGTGCACGAACGGCAGGAACACGCCGGTGAACCAGCGTGTTTCGTCGCCCGGCTCGACGATTGCGCCGTCGGCGCCGGGCGTGAAGCTCCACAGCAGGTGATGCAGCGGGTTGGTCATCGCGAGCAACGTCGTCGCCGCCGGCACGACGCACAGGGCGGCCACCAGCGCCGGGTGCGGCCGGCCGATCGCGTAGTAACGATAGATGAGGTAGAACACGACCGGGAGGAAGCCGCCGCCGAAATACGTGAACACCCGTCCCAGGCCGAACAGCCGGGGATCCGTCGCGGCGAAGGACAGCGCGGCGCCGGCGACGATGGCGCCGTTCAGGAAGAGGAAGTAGCTGATCCAGTTCGCGTCGCCCTGCGGGGCCGCGCGGAATACACGAACCGCCAGCCACACGTAGAGCGTCGCCGCCAGCCCGAAAATGGTGGGCAGGATGAGATCGAGGACTTCGATCAACGCGCTCCCCTTGTACCGCGCGGAATGGACCACGGCGATGCTAGCGTCCGGGGGCGCGGTTTACTGCGACCTGTGCCGCATTACGCAAAATGCCGCGCGCTGGAGCCCGGTGGCACGGTGGCACCCCTGCTGTAGGAGCCCGTCTCACGGGCGACCCGTGTCAACCGTCGAATCGCCCGTAAGACGGGCTCCTACAAGCCCGAAGCGGTGTCCGCGATCAGCAAGTCGACGACGGCTTTCAGGCTTTCCTCGTGATCCGCGCCGTTCGCCTGCGCCTCGGCGTAGGCCTGCAGTTGCCGATGGGCGCTGGTGCCCCGTGCAAGGATGTGCTTGAGCGAAGCGACTTCCGCCGTGCAGCCGAGGGCGTCCGCATCCTCCGCCGTGAGGCTCAACAGCTCGTCGAGCAGCTCCGGGAACGGCACGACCCGCCCCCGCGCCATGTCGATCAGCCCCTCGTCGAAACTGTAGCGCATGGCGCGCCAGCGGTTCTCGCGAATCAGCATCGAGGTATAGATGCGCCAGCGCTGGTTCGCTACGCGCAGGCGATAGAGCATGCGCAGAATCGCGACCAGCAGGCTGGCCAGCCCGATGGCATCTTCGAGCCGCGTGCACACGTCCATGATGCGCGTCTCGAGCGTCGGGAAGCGGCCGCTGGGCCGCAAGTCCCACCAGATTTTCGTGCTGTCCTCGATCAGGCCCGCGTTGACCAGCACGTCGACGTGCCGCTGGTACTCCGCGAAGCTCTGGAAGCGCTCGGGGATGCCGGTGCGTGGCAGGGCATCGAAGATGGTGAGGCGGTAGCTCTTCAGCCCCGTATCGTGCCCGTCCCAGAACGGCGACGAGCAGGACAGCGCCAGCAGGTGCGGCAGGAAATACGAGAGCTGGTTCATGAGGTCGATGCGCAGCTCCTCGTCGCCGATGCCCACGTGCACGTGCATGCCGCAGATCACGAGCCGGCGCGCCGCCGCCTGCATTTCCGCCGTCAGCGAATCGTAGCGCTCCTTCTGCGTCTGCTTCTGCTCGGACCAGCGGCTGAAGGGATGCGTCGAGGCCGCGATCGGCGCCAGCCCGTGACGGGCCGCCACGTCGATGATGCCCTTGCGCAGGCGCGCGAGGTCGTCGCGCACTTCCTGGACGCTGTGGCAGACCCGCGTGCCGACCTCGATCTGCGAGCGGAGCAGCTCGGAGGTCACCTGGCCGCCGATGCGCTCCTCGCATTCGCCGATCAGCGACTGCGGCGGATCGACGATCAGCGCGCGCGTCTCGACGTCGACGAGGAGATACTCCTCCTCGACGCCGAGGGTGAATTCCGGCTCGAGGGGGTTCACGCGTTCATCCCCGGCGCCTCGCTTTCGCGTCGACCGCGGCCGTGCGGCTGAAGATCGAGGCCGGCAACGCCGCGATGATGCGGTGCAGGCTGGCCGCGACCCGCTCCACGCCTTGCGCGTGATCGACCAGGTCCTGGCGCACCTCGATGCCGGCGTGCGGCAGGCGCGCGGCTTCGGCGTGGTGGTCGACCGTGAAATCCTGCGGCGCCTTGCCGGAATACGGCTCGTTGTCGCCGACGACGAAGCCGTCGGCCCGCAGGCCTGCGAGCAGGCGTTCGGCGATCCGCCGGTCGGCATCCCACAGGATGCCGATCTCCCACGGGCGCGAGACCCCGTTCAGCACCGGCGTGAAGCTGTGAATGGCGATGATGGCGGGCACGCCGGCCGCCGCGGTGAGGCGCCCGACCTGCTCGCGGATAGCCGCGTGGTACGGCCGATACAGCGCGTCGGCGCGGGCCGCGCGCTCGGCCGGCGACAGGTTGCGATTGCCGGGAATGACGACGCCATCGCCGAATTCCAGGAAAGCGTCGGAGTCGAGCAGGTCGCGATTCAGGTCGACGACGAGCCGCGAATAGCCGGCGAGCACCGCCGTTGCCGAAAGCCCCTCGGCAAGCCGCCGTGCCAGATCGCCGGCGCCGATGTCCTCCGCGAGATGGCTGCGCCGCGCTGCCGGATCGAGTCCCAGGTCGCCCACCGACCGCGGCAGGCGAGCGCTCGCGTGATCGCAGACGACCAGCACCGGCTCCGCCGAGCCCGCGTTCAGCACCACGAACGGCGGCGGCTCGTCCGGCGCGAGCACCGGACCCGCCCCGCCAATGTCGATATCCTCCTGCGGCATGCCCCGCCAGTATAGGGGGTCGGACCACGCCAAGGCACTGAATTGGATGTAGAACCGCGTGAATCCGGCCCATTGTTGCGGCTTGATCGCGCAGTTTTGCCGCCAAAAATGTACTTTCAGGGCGCGTTGTAAAACGCCCTTTGCGGGCAGGAAATCAGCGGATCAAGGCCAGATTTCCCGTGCTTTTCAGCGCCTTTCCCGTGATTTTCAGCGGGTTGTGCTGGTCCGACCCCCGGAAAACCTGCACGGAGGTGGGGCGGGCGATGAAGTAGCCCTGGGCGAAGGCGACGCCGAGGTCGCCGAGCTTGTCGAGGACCTGCCTGGTTTCGACGCGCTCGGCGATGGTTTCGATGCCCATGGCGCGGCCGACTTCGTTGATGGCGCGCACCATGCTCTCGTCGACGGTGTCGTCGGCGACGTTGCGGATGAACTGGCCGTCGATCTTCAGGTAGTCCACCGGCAGGTTCTTGAGATAGGTGAACGACGAGAGGCCGCTGCCGAAGTCGTCGAGCGAGAACTTGCAGCCGAGCTTCTTCAGCGCCTGCATGAAGTGGATGACGCGCGACAGGTTCGAGATCGCCGCGGTCTCCGTGATCTCGAAGCAGATCGCGCCCTGCGGAAGCTGCTGCTTGCGCAGCTCGTCGACGACGAACTCGAGGAAGCGGTCTTCGCTGAGCGACGTGCCGGACAGGTTGATCGCGAGCGTAAAGCGCGCCTCCTCGCCCGGCGGACCGCGGTCGGCGAGCTGCGACAGCGCCTCGCGTATCACCCAGCGGTCCAGCACCGACATCAGGTTGTAGCGCTCGGCGGCCGGGATGAACTGGTCGGGACTGACGAGCTCGCCGTCCTCGTCGCGCATCCGCAAAAGCAGCTCGTAATGCCCGCGCGTCGCGCCCCGGTTGCTGCCGATACCGATGATCGGCTGGAAGAAGAGCTCGAGCCGGTTCTCCTCCACCGCGCTCGTGATCCGCGACACCCATTTCATCTCTTCGTGCCGCACCGAGGCGTCGCTGTGCTGGTAGAGGTGGACCTGGTTGCGGCCCATGTCCTTCGCGGAATAGCAGGCGACGTCGGCCGAGCTCATGACGCTCGCGACGCTCGGGCTTTCATCGTCGATCAGGACGACCCCGATCGAGCAGCGCACGCTCGTGAACGCGTCCTGCCAGGTAAAGCGATGCGCTTCAACCCCGTTACGGATCGCTTCCGCGACCGCGATCGCGCGCTCCTCGCTGCAACGCTCGAGCAGGATGCCGAACTCGTCGCCCCCGAGCCGCGCCACCACGTCCGTCGAGCGGATGTTCGCCTGCGCCAGCTCGGAGATCTGCCGCAGCAGCTCGTCGCCGGCCGTATGCCCGAAGGTGTCGTTGACCACTTTGAACTGGTCCAGATCGAGATACAGCAACGCATGCCGCAGCCCGCTCCGGTGCGCGCTGTCGAGCGCCGTCACCAGCCGGTTCTCGAACTCGCGCCGGTTGATCAATCCGGTGAGCGAATCGTGCGACGCCTGGTAGGAAAGCTGCCTGAACAGGCGCGACTCCTTGCTCACGTCATGAAACACCATGACCGCGCCGATCACGTTGCCGATGCGGTCGCGAATGGGCGCCGCCGAATCCTGGATCGGGACTTCGTGCCCCTCGCTGTTGATCAGCACCGAGTTCTCGGCGAGCGCGATGACGCGCCCTTCGCGCAGGCAACGCAGCACCGGGTTTTCCACCGGCGCGCGCGTGTGCTCGTTGATGATCATCATGATCTCGTTGATCGGCCTGCCGCGCGCGTTGCGGATCTCGAGTCCGGTGAGATCCTGGGCGACCGGATTGACGTAATCGACGCAGCCGTCCGCGTCGGTGGTGATCACCCCGTCGCCGATCGACTGCAGCGTCACCTGCGCGCGCTCTTTCTCCTCGAAGACGCGCGTCTCCGCGATCTTGCGTTCCGTGATGTCGGTGATCGTGCCCTCGTGCGCGACCACATTGCCGTTCTCGTCGTAGATCGCGCGCGAGTTCTCCAGCACCACGATCTCCGCGCCGTCCTTCCGCCGCAGGCGGTACTCGAAATTGCGCACGAAGCCCTGTGCTTCGAGGCGAGCCCAGACACGTTCCCGGTCGATCGGGTTCACGTACAGCATCGGCGTGCGGCCGATGCTGTTCAGCTCTTCCGGGCTGTCATAACCGAGCATCTCGGCCAGCGCCGGGTTCACCGCAATGATTTCGCCGTCGCGCGAGGTGATGTAGACCCCGTCGACGACGTTCTCGAACAACCCGCGATAGCGCGCTTCGCTGGTCCGCAGCTTGTCCTCGTCGAGCTGCCGCTTGATGGCGATGCCGGCGAGCCGCGCCAGGCGTGCCAGCCGATCGAGCTCGTCGGTCGTCGGCCGCCGCGGCTCGGCGAGCCACACATCGAGCGTGCCGATCACGCGGTCGGCCGCCCCGAACACGGGGAACGACCAGACCGAAGCGATGCCCTCCTCCGCCGCCGCGCCGTGCAGCGCCGCCGAAGCCGCATCGCCGGCCAGGTTTTCCACGATCTTTTCGCGCGCGGCAAACGCCGCCGCCCCGCAAGCCAGGCTGGTTTTGGCGACCGCGACTCGCTTCAGGTGCGCCTGGAATGCTTCCGCCAGGCCCGGCGCCTGCAGCAGGCTCAACGTGTCGCGGCCGGCATCGACGCCCATGACGGCCGCGTTGAGCCCGTCGCCGATCTTCTCGACGCAGCGGCAGATCGAGCGCAGCGTCCGCTCGAACGGCGCGCTGGAGGCGATCATCTCGAGGATCTTGTTCTGTGCGAAGGCGAGCTCGTCGTTGCGCTTGCGTTCCGTGATGTCGGTGATGCTGACGCGGATGAGCTTGCGCCCGCGCGCCGGCAGCCGGCTGAAGCGCACCTCGCACGGAAACTCCCGGCCGTTCGAGTCCATGTGCAGCCACTCGAACGTCGGGTGCTCGCCGTTCAGCGCCTTGTCGATCAGGCCGCGCTTGATGCCGAAGGACGGCTGGCCGTCCGGCTGCATTTTCGGACTCAGTGCCTGCGGCCCGACGTTCAAGAGACGGGTGCGCGACAGGTTGAACAACTGGCAGGCATTCTCGTTCGTGTCGCAGAAGCGATTGGTATCGACGTCCAGCACGACGATCGCTTCGGGCGCGTTCTCGACCAGCGCGCGGTAGCGTTCCTCGTTTTCCTTGAGCGCCTTTTCCGACTCGCGGCGGCCGGTCACGTCGCGCAGGCTGATCACGAACACCTTGCTGCCGGCCGTCTGCAGCGAGCTCGCATGGAGCTCGGCAATGAAGCGCTCGCCGCTGGCGCGCGCGGCCTCGACTTCGCCGCCGGTGAAATCCACCTGCGTGTCGTCCACGTCGCTCGTGAACGGCTGCAGGAATTCCTCCACCGACTGCCCTTGCGCCGCCGGGAGGATGCTCGTCAGCGGCGCGCCGATCAGCAGGTTTCTCGGCAGGCCGAAGTAGCGCGAGCAGACCTTGTTGCAGTTGCGGATGACGCCCTTGGCGCTGACCGAGAGCAGGCCTTCGGTCACGCTGTCGAAAATGGTTTCGATCGGGGTGGTGAGGCTGAGCGCCTGGGTGGCGGTCAGGGATTGCGTAGCGGCGGCGTCCCGCTTGTCATAATCCGCGTCGATCGCCGCGAGCAGGTCGGTGAACTCCTGGTGGTACGCACCGGAACGTTGTATGGCGTCCTTGAGCCGTTGTCGGAGTTCGCGATCCATCAGTCCCTTCAGGCACCTGCCCAGAGCATGCCGGGACCATCCTGTCCCGGGAGCCTCCGGACATGCTTCCTGCATCCGGCCGGCGCCTTTCGGCGCGCGAGACCGCCCGGACGACGGCGGCATCGTCATGGGCGGTCGGCTCTTGCTCCGCCGGCCGCCGCTTCTCCCTGCGGCTTACCGGCTACGTAGGGGCCACATTAGAGGGGTGGTTGCGCGACGTCTGTGATCCAACTCTCGTATTGGAAAAAAACTTGGGAAAATTTTCCCGGAACGCCGAAACCGGCGCCACGCGGCGGCTTCAGCCCCCGTCGGCCGGCAGGGACTCGATCGCCTCGCCTTCGGCGTCCTGCTTCACCTCGCCTTCCGGCTCCGGCTCGCCGGGCGCGTTGCCGACCTGGATCGGGATGGCGATGGTCTTCAGCATCGCGCCGTCCGGCGTTTCGACCTCGGCCGTGACGTTGAGGTACAGCCGCCCTTCGCGCTGCGGCACGACCGTGACCTGGCGCGTTTCCGACTGCCGTGGATTCACGCGCACCGCGACCTCGCGCAACTGGGACTCGGGGAAGGCCAGGCTGCCCGTATCGAGGACGTGCCAGCTCAGCTTGACCGGCGCCTCGCCCTGCGTGGACGAGACACGGATGTCGACGTTCACCGGATGGCCGACGATCGGCACGCCGATGATGTCGTAGTCGATGGAAATTGGCGCCGTCGGCTTGCCGGGCGAGGTTTGTGGCTCCGCAGCGACCGGTTTGGCGGCCTGCGCGCCCTGTTCCAGGGCCGCCGTTCCTTCGCCATCGCTCACGTCTTTGCAGCCAGCGGCTAACGCGAGCATCGCCAGCAGGCCGATCGGCCATAACAGATGTCGTTTCATGTGCAGTACCTCCAATGGGAGCCGGCCGCTCATGCCGCCGGCCCGACCGTGACATCGAAGCAGGTCCTCGGCGGGTAATCCGGCGGCGTCTGCTCGTCCTGGTAGCGGAATTCCACCAGGGCCATCACGTATTCCCCGGCGGGGAGCTCGTTGGGTGTCGTGAAGACTTCCTGGTTGGCAACACCGCTGAAGCCCTGCAGGTCTTCGTTGACGACCTGGTTCTGCTGCGCCCCGTTCATCAGGATCAGAATGTCCGGATCGCTCTGGTCACGGTCGTTGTCCGGATCGTCCGGTGGCAGGTCCGCGGTGTTCGTCGTTCGGATATCGAAGGTGTAGCGCGCGGGCGTGTCGATCGTCATGCGTAAAAACCGATGTTCGGAAAGCTTGTTCCCGGTAAACGCATTGCCGCCCTGATCGTACTGGCTGTTGCTGCAGACGTTGATGGTCGACCCGTCCGGCACGACTTCTCTGTAAACCGGCAGGACATCCTCGTCTGTTCCCAGCAAGTCGTCGCTGCGATCGCCGTCGTTCGTCTCGGTGCTGCCGAACGCGGTCATGCCTTCGCCCTGGATATCCTGCGCGGCCAGCAACTGGTTGATGAAGGCGTCGTCGAGCGGGTTCTCCGCTTTCAACGCCGTCGCGAACGAAAAGATAGTGGTGAAAGCGGGGGTCGACGCTTGCGCGCCCGTCATCACCTGATAAATGGGGCCGAATCCTACGGTTCCGAAATCGTTATTGGCACTGTCGCCCATCGTGTCCCACAGATCATAGATGATCTCCATGACCGATATTTCGTTGAACCACCCCTCCGTGCCGCCATCATGGTCCTCAATGTCGATGCGGAGACCGAGCGGCGTATCGCAATACACCGGGTCCCTGAGCGCAACGCCGGACAGCGCCGTCGCAAACCCCTCGCTGAAAGCCACCCGCATGTCCAGCGCATTGGTGATCGAATGCGCCCCGCCGATGCTGTCGGAACGGGAGAACGTATCCTCGAAATAATGGCCCCATTCGTGCGCGACGACGTGATCGTCGAACTCGTCGGCATCGCTGCCCGCGGCGCCGAGCAGGAACAGGTGGTTGTTGTTACTGCTGTAGAAGGAAGTGCCGATGTCGCCAGTGTCAATGTTGGTGGCGCCCGGGGTCGGCTGGTTGCCGACGCTCCAGAAGATGTCGAGCGGCTCGAACACGGTCGCGGGCTTCTCGCCGAGCACCAACAGCATCCCGGCATAAGCCGTATCCAGCACCGCGAACGGCGCCGCGGAGCGCGTGCCGGTGTAGCTGTCCGTGCTGTTGTTCCAGCCGGTGGTGGCCAGCACGTCGTGCGCCAGGTCGACGTTCCCGGAGTCGAACGGGGCAGTGTCCAGCACGTATAACGGCCGATTTTCCAGACCGAGTTCCGCCCCGCTCGCGGATTCGGTAACCGTGTTGTCGCGCACCTCGACGTTCCAGCTCGGAGTCCCCGTCCGCTGCAACTCGGCGCGCACCCGGAGGTGCACGTCCGTATTCGCCGCGACGGTAAGCGCAAAATCGCCGTTGTCGGCCGTGACGCCGGCATCGAGCACCGCGTCCGTCGTGGCGTCGAGCACCTGGACGGTGGCCTGCCGGATCGGGCGCCGCTGCACGGCGTTGAAATCGAGGCCGCGGCAACCGTCCGCCGGCGGCGGAAACTCGTACAGCGCCTTGCCCGAGATCGTCACGGGCCCGCCGCCGACCGGCGCGCCGCCGCCCCCGCCGCCCGCGTTGCTGTCCCCGCCGCCGCCGCCGCAGGCGGCCAGCAGGCCGGCCATGGCCCACGCTGCCAGGCGATTCCGCGGGGAGAGGCTGGTGGATGGCTTCGACACGGCGGCTCCGGACACTGGTCTTGCTGGTTGTGAAAGGCGGAATGGCGCAGTATGGCCGGACGGCGGCCGCCAGGGTGCAGTATTTCCGCGGTCGTCACGCGTCTCCGACCGGACAATACATCAGAACACACGGCCGTTTGGCGCGCGCAGCGCCGGATTGTTCCCGGAACAGCGGAAATTTTCCATAACGCCGGCCGGGTTTTGCCGCAGTGTTGTTAAAATCGGCAGTCCGGGACAACACCGGAATCCAGAAACATCAACAGGACCAAAGCGTGGGAAATAAAACAGTACTCGTGACCGGCGGCGCCGGTTATATCGGCAGCCACGTCGTCCGCCAGCTCGGGGAAGCCGGCGAAAACGTCATCACTCTGGACAATCTCTGTACCGGGTTCCGGGAGGCGGTCACGAGCGGCGAGCTCGTGGTCGGCGACACGGGCGATGCCGTGCTGCTCGAGGAGCTGTTCGAGGCCCACGACATCGACACCGTCATGCATTTCGCGGCTCATACCATCGTGCCCGAATCCGTTGCGGAGCCGCTCAAGTACTACCGCAACAACACCGCCAGCAGCCGCACGCTCCTGGATGCCGCGGTCCGGCACGGAGTCCGCAACGTCGTGTTTTCCTCGACCGCCGCCGTCTACGGCATGCCCACGGACGGCCGCGCCTCGGAAGAATCGCCGACCCGGCCGATCAATCCCTACGGCACGTCGAAGCTCATGACCGAGTGGATGCTGCGCGATCTCGCGGCGGCCGGGGGACCGGCCTTCGTCGCGCTGCGCTACTTCAACGTCGCCGGCTGCGATCCGGGCGGGCGCATCGGGCAGTCGACGCCGAAAGCCACCCTGCTCGTGAAGGTCGCCTGCGAAACGGCCGTCGGCCGGCGGAGCCACGTGTCGGTCTTCGGCACCGATTACCCGACACCCGACGGCACGGGGCTGCGCGACTACATCCACGTCGAAGATCTCGCGGCCGCGCACCTCGATGCCCTGGCCTATCTCCGGAACGGCGGCGAATCCCGCGTCCTGAACTGCGGCTACGGCCACGGCTACAGCGTGCGCGAAGTCCTCGCCGCCGTCGAGCGCGTGCACGGCGAGCCGCTGAAGACGGTGGAGGAAGCGCGGCGCGCCGGCGACCCGCCGGAGCTGGTCGCCGTGGCCGACAAGGTGCGGGACGTGCTCGGCTGGACGCCCCGCTACGACGACCTCGACACCATCGTGCGCACCAGCCTCGCCTGGGAAAAGCGCATCGCCGCCCGCGATCCGGGCGCGTACTGGGCCGCATGAACCGTGTACGATGAACGCTGATCGAGCTGCCGTGCTGACGACAGGGTTCCCGACATGAGACTGCCTCGTCCACGCTCCCTGAACGGACTGATTCTGGTCGGCTTCGGGCTGGTCGCGCTGCCCCTGCTGCTCGCCATCGTATGGGCGCTCGTCAATCTCGACCGGCTGGCGGAACAAAGCGGCCAACTGGTCGAGACCGGCGTGACCACGGCGGAGAACAACCGCCAGCTCGCGCAGCGGGTGGAGTCGCTGGAGCGGCTGGCCCGCCAGTACCTCCTGCTGCGCACGCCGGACAGCCTCGCCCTGCTGCGGCAGGACCTCGAATCGCTCGAGAGGATACTGGACTCGATCGCCCCGGCGGCGCAACGCGCGGGCGCGCTGCCGCTCGCCGCGGGTATCCGCACCGAGGCCCGGCGCATTGTCAATGGCTTGCCCGAGAACAACGTCACGCCGGTCGACACCGAGCAGACCATCGCCGCCTTCGCGGCGCTCCGGCAGGAGGTGGCCCGGCTGAGCGGCACCCTCGCCTCGCACATCGAGCAACAACTCGCGGACCTCCAGACCAGCATCCGGCGCGCCCAGCAGATCTCGGCGTGGCAGACGGCCGCGCTGGTGCCGGGAACCGTGCTGCTCGTCCTGTTCTTCACCTTGCTCGTCGCGCGGCCCATCCGGCAGATCGACCGCGCCATCAGCCAGCTCGGGCAGAGCGGCTTTGCACGCGCCATCCACGTGACCGGACCGAGCGACCTCGAGCGGTTGGGCCGGCAGCTCGACTGGCTGCGGATCCGGCTGCTCGAGCTCGCGCAGGAAAAGAACCGCTTCCTGCGCCATATGTCGCACGAGCTGAAGACGCCGCTCGCGAACATTCGCGAAGGCACCGAGCTGCTGCTCGACGGCACGGTCGGCCCGCTCGACAAGCCGCAGCGCGAGGTGACCGACATCCTGCGCCTGAACGGGCTCAAGCTGCAGCAGTTGATCGAGAATCTCCTGAGCTTCAGCGCCTGGCAGACCAAGAGCGAGGTGCTGACCCTCTCGGAGTACCCGCTGCGCGCCCAGATCCTGTCGGTCGCGAAGGCACAGCAACTCGCCCTGAAGAGCGCGCAGGTGCACCTGCGCCTCGAGGTCGAGGATATCTCCGTCACGGCCGACCATGACAAGTTGAGAACGGTTTTCGACAACCTGTTGTCCAATGCCCTCAAATTCACGCCGAGGGGCGGGATGATTACGGTCCGCGCAGTGCGTAACCCCGAAAGCTTCGTCGTCGAGTTCGCGGACACCGGTCCCGGCATCCCGGAAGACGAGCGGCCGCGGATCTTCGAAGCGTTCTTCCAGGGCAAGCAGAAACAGGGCGGCCACATCGCCGGCACCGGCATCGGGCTGTCCGTGGTCCACGAATGCGTGCTGGCGCACGACGGCGCCATCGAGCTGGTCGATTCGGAAGAGTTCTCGGGGGCGCATTTCCGCATCACCATTCCGCAGAAGCGCGAGGCGCAGGTCGAGAGGTTCGCCGCCAGTGCGTAATCCGCCGCTCGGCAGGCTGCGTGTGCTGGCCGCCGCAGCGGCAGCGCTCACGCTCGCGGCCGGCTGCGCCCCGATCAGGGACTGGCTCAAAGGCGAGGACGGTCGCGATACCGGCCCCGTCGCCGCGGGCCCCGCTACGCCGAGCCGCTACGTTCAGGAGCTCTACGAGCTGGCGAGCGGGGATCCCGCGACGCAGGCCGAGATCTACGCCGACGCGGCGGCGGCCGCCTCGCTCACGCCGGACACGGTGTCCCGGCTGCGCTTTGCGCTGGTGCTGGCAATGCCGGGCCATTCCGGCAGCGATCCCGAACGGGCCCAGGACATCCTGCGCGACCTGCTCTCGCGGCCGGAGCTGTTGACGCCGGTCGAGAAATCGCTGGCGGTCATCCACCTGCAGGACGTCGAGGAGCGCCTGGTGCTCGATGCCGAGGCGCGCCGCCTCAGGGCCGAGACTTCCCGCGCCGAACGCACCGAGGAGGCCGCGGTCGCCCAGCGCATCGCGGCGATCGAGGCGGAGAACCGCCGGCTCAAGCAGTCGCTCGCCGAGGCGGAACAGAAGCTCGAGGCGATCACGACGATCGAGCGCTCGATTCGCGAACAAACGGACAACAACAACAGCAACCGGTAGAATCGGCATCCCCTCGTCGCGCCTTGCTTGGCCCTCACACGACAACTCGCGAGCGAAAACCAGGATGGCAACCAAACTGACTGAATCCAAAGGCAAGATCCTGCTGGTCGACGACGACCCCGGCCTCCTGCGGCTGCTCAGCATCCGGTTGCGCGCCGAAGGCTACGAGGTCGAGGCCGTGGAAAGCGCGGAGCTCGCGCTGGCGGTGCTGCACCGCTTCCACCCGGACCTCGTCATCACCGACCTGCGCATGGACAAGATGGACGGCATCGGCCTGCTGAAAGAGCTGCAGCACCGCTCGCCGGGCCTGCGCGTCCTCATCATCACGGCGCACGGCACGATTCCCGATGCCGTGGTGGCGACGCAGAGCGGCGCGTTCGGCTTTCTCACCAAGCCGATCGACAAGGACGAGCTGATGACCACGGTCGAGCGCGCCATGAAAGTGTCGGGCGTGCCGGCGGTGGGCGACGACTGGGCCGAGGAGATCATCACGCGCAACCAGGGGATGAAGGAAATCCTGGCGCAGGCGCGGATGGTCGCGGGCTCGGACGCGCGCGTGCTGCTCACGGGTGAGTCCGGCACCGGCAAGGAACTGCTGGCGCACGCCATTCACCGCGCGAGCCTGCGCCGGGACCAGCCGTTCGTGGCGATCAACTGCAGCGCCATGGCGGAAAACCTGCTGGAATCCGAGCTCTTCGGTCACGAGAAGGGCGCTTTCACCGGCGCCACGCGCAGCCACAAGGGCCTGTTCCAGGCGGCGGAAGGCGGCACGCTGCTGCTGGACGAGATCGGCGACATGCCGATGCGGCTGCAGGTGAAGCTCCTGCGCGTGCTGCAGGAGCAGCAGGTGCGACCCGTGGGCAGCACCGAGGCGATCCACATCGACGTCCGCGTCATCTCGGCCACGCATTGCGACCTGATGGACATGCTGCGGCAGGGGCGCTTCCGGGAAGACCTCTACTACCGGCTGAACGTCGTCAATATCAACATCCCGCCGCTCAACAAGCGCCGCGAGGACATCCCGCTGCTGGTGTCGCATTTCCTGCAGGAGATCGCGAAGGAAGCGGGACAGGAGCGCAAGGTCTACGCGCCGGAAGCGGTCGAGCTCATGGTCACGGCCGAATGGCCGGGCAACATCCGGCAGCTCTACAACGTCGTGCGGCAGAACGTGGCGCTGTCGCGCTCGCCGGTGATCAGCGGCGAGCTGGTGGCGAATTCGCTCGGCGAGCACGCCGGCAAGCTCGCTTCTTTCAGCGAAGCGCGCGACGAGTTCACGCGCAATTACCTGTCACAGATCCTGCAGATCACGACGGGCAACGTGAGCCAGGCGGCCCGCCTCGCCAAGCGCAACCGCACGGACTTCTACAAGCTCCTCGCCCGCCACGACCTGAACCCCGACGCGTTCAAGACCCGCTGAGCCGGCACCTGAGCCCGTCCCACGGACGACGACGGCGGGCTATCCCCCGGGAATCGTCTTGCGCGATTTCCCTGTCGTCGCCCGTGGGACGGGCTCCTTTTGGCCGGACCGGCGGCCGGCTACGGCTTACTGGATTACCCGGTGCGCCTCGTTCGAAAGATCGCTCACGAGCCCGGCCGAATCGTAGGCCGTCAGCGCGAAGTACCAGTCGCCGGGCACCAGGTTCTCGATGACGTAGGTCATGACCCCGGGTGTGTTGACGTCGATCTGGTAGTCGTAGACACCGGACATCCGCCCGTAATGAATGGTGTAGCCGGCGAGATCCGTCAGCGCGGTCCCGTCCGTGCGCTGCGTGGGCGCCTCCCAGGACAGCGTGGCCGAGCCGGTGCCGGTGCTTTCCCGGTTGATGACGATGGTGTCGCTGCGGGTGTCGCCGGCGCCGTCCGTCGCGGTGACAATGATCGTGTTGGCGCCGAGGTCGAGCGGAACCTGGTCCACGGTCCAGCTATCCGTGCCGCTGGCCGTGCCGGCGTGCCCCTTGTCGCTGGTCCAGGCGACCGACGTGACCCCGGCGTCGCTGCTGGCGGTGCCGGAGAGATTCATCGTCCCGTCGGTGGTGTCGATCTGGTCCGCATTCGGACTGGTAATGGTGACGGTCAGCCCGGACGCGGAAGGCTGCTGGGCATTGCCCGTCGCCGGGGTCCCTCCCCCGGATCCCCCGCAAGCGGCGATCGCAAATGCCGCCGTGAGAACTATCGTATTCAGCCACGCAAACCGGTGCTTCTTCATCCTGCCATTGCTCCTTTCTTCGGCAGGCAAACCGTTGGTGAAACGGAGGAGCAAAGCCGCGGCTCTTGAGGCCGCTTCCGGTTCCGGTGCGATGTAGGTCGCTAAGACCGCCGTACCATCCCGGCGGAAGAACCGCGAATCACCCGCCGGTTCTTTTTCCTGGCAACCCCGCTGTCCGTGGACTCGCGTCCGGATCGGTGGCTTTGCGTCCCCGCCTCACGGCGGGTTTGCCTTTGGTCAGTTCGGGTACGGACCCCTGTTTATAAGCCGCGATGGCGCCGCCGAAGCCGCGCACCGTGGCACTTGTCCCATCCACGCAAGGGAACCGGTCAGGCTCGAGCCCGGTCGGAATCTTTTCGTGGCCGCGTCGATCGCTTTGATTCGAATTGCTTGTCCGAACCGATTCGGCAGTCTGCCCCCAAAGCGATGTTCGGCAGTAATAAGGCAACTAGCGTGCCAGAATTGTTTTTTTCTTTGCTGGCCAGCCGCTTGCGGATCCCTGCTCCGGCGGATGGCAGTCCGAACGCGCGCAACGCTGTCGCCGCGGAGAGACACATTCGGCGCGTCCCCGCGAGGCATTTGACATAAGTGCTTGGCGCACCGTCTTTTCCGCGCCGTCGCCGAACAGGGACACCTTGGGAACATATTGCGCACCCGGGAATCGGAACCGCCAAAGGCGAATGTTATTGACAATCATTCGCATTCCCGTTTGAATAACAGTTCTCGACAGGCAGGGGAACCGCTCGACCGCCATGTACGTCTGCATCTGCAAAGCCGTCACCGATAAACAGATCCGGCGCGCCAAGGCCGCCGGCATCGATACGCTGGACGACCTCCGCGACACGCTGGGGGTCACGGGCGGCTGCGGGAGCTGCACCGAGATGGTCGAGTCGATCCTCACCGAGGACGACACCCGTTCCGCACCGCCGCGCCCGGCCCGCTACATCCCTTCAGCCGCCTAAGCACCGCCCCTCGCAGGAGCCCGTCTCACGGGCGACCCGCGTCCGCGGGCCGGTCGCCCGTGAGACGGGCTCCTACACCGGCGACTGGCCGGTCGCCCGTGTGACGGGCTCCTGCACGCAAATCGCATTCATTATCACTTTGATTGGCGGTAATTTTTCTTGCCTCTCGGTGCTCCGGGCTTATCATGGGCAACCTCCTTCCGAAGGCAGCAACGGGAACCGGCCATGAAAGGCGACGACACCGTCATCGAACACCTGAATCGCGTCCTCAAGAACGAGCTCACCGCGATCAACCAGTACTTCCTGCATTCCCGGATGCTGAAGAACTGGGGCTTTCACAAGCTCGGCGACAAGGAATACGACGAATCGATCGACGAGATGAAGCACGCCGATTCCGTGATCGAGCGTATTCTCTTCCTCGAGGGCCTGCCGAACCTGCAGGATCTCGGGAAACTCAGGATCGGCGAGGACGTGCCGGAGCAGCTCCAGTCGGATCTCGAGCTCGAGCTCGACGCGATCGGCGATCTCCAGCCGGCCATTGCCTATTGCGAGTCTCGCAAGGACTACGTCAGCCGCGAGCTGTTCGTTTCGATTCTCGAGTCCGAGGAAGAGCACATCGACTGGCTGGAGACGCAGCTCGAGCTGATCGACAAGATGGGACTCGAGAACTACCTGCAGTCGCAGGTCTGAGGCGCGTCTTTGCAGGAGCCCGTCTCACGGGCGACCCGATGGCGAAGGCCGGGTCGCCCGTAAGACGGGCTCCGTCGTTGTAGGAGCCCGTCTCACGGGCGACTTGAGGATGAAGGCCGCGTCGCCCGTGAGACGGGCTCCTACAGCAGGCAAAGCCCCGGGGAAATCGCCCCCGTCAATCCGTCCTCGTTGTTCGTGCGGCCGGCCGCGCGTGTATGATCCCGTCCATCATGGACCAGGAGCTGCAGCGTTATCACCGGCAGGTGCTCCTGCCGGGATTCGGTGAAGAGGGGCAGCGCAGGCTCCGCTCCTCCACTGCCTTCATGCTCGGTTGCGGCGCGCTCGGCAGCGTGGCCGCGGACCTGCTGGCACGCGCCGGCGTGGGCCGGCTCATCATCGTCGACCGTGACTTCGTCGAGCTGACCAACCTGCAGCGGCAGGTGCTGTTCGACGAGCAGGACGTCGCCGATGCCCTGCCCAAAGCGGAAGCGGCGCGGCGCAAGCTCGCGCGCATCAACTCGGACGTCGAGGTCACGGCGATCGTCGACGACATCGATCACCGCAACATCGAGCGCTTCGCTGCCGAGGCGGACGTGCTGGTCGACGGGCTCGACAACTTCGAAACCCGTTACCTCGCCAACGATTGCGCCGTGAAGCACGGCACTCCCTATGTCTATGGCGGTGCCGTCGGCACGACCGGCGCGGGCTTCGCAATCCTCCCGCACACGCCGGCCGGCGACGCCGCGTGGGAAACGGCCGCCGGCGGCGCGACGCCCTGCCTGCGCTGCCTGTTCGCGGAAGCCCCGCCGCCCGGGACGATGCCGACCTGCGACACCGTCGGCGTGCTGGGATCCGCCGTGGGCATGATCGCCAACTACGAGGTCACGGAGGCCCTCAAGATCCTCACCGGCAATTTCGACCGCGTTGCGAGGACGCTCTTCAACGTCGACCTCTGGTCCAACACGATCATGCCGCTCAAAGTGACGGGCGCGCGGGAGCGTGGCGACTGCGCCTGCTGCAAGCACCGCCGATTCGATTTCCTGGAGGGCAAGGCCGGGTCGAGCGCCACGAGCCTCTGCGGCCGCGACGCCGTCCAGCTCACGCACCGCCGCTCGGACGCCCCGCTGGACATCGGCGCCGTCGCCGAGCGCCTGCGCCGCCACGGCAAGGTGATTGCCAACGACTACCTGGTGCGGGCGGACATCACGGAAAACGGCAAGCCGTTCGAGCTGACCCTGTTCCCCGACGGGCGGGCGATCGTCAAGGGCACCGCGGAAGCGAGCGTGGCGCGCAGCCTGTACGCCCGGTATATCGGGAGCTGACCGGCAATGTCGATTCCGGGCGGCGCCAGGCGACCAGGGGTGGATCGATATTCGGTTTCGCCCGCGATGCGGGCTCCTACAGCGCCCGATTGGCTGTAGGCGGTGGATTCAGAGCCGTAGGAGCCCGCATTGCGGGCGATTCCGCACAGCAAAAGGAGAACGACAATGACGGCTATTCGGGTTCTCGTCGGGACGAGAAAGGGCGCGTTCATCCTCACCGCGGACGGTAAACGCGACAACTGGACGGTAGCCGGCCCGCATTTCGCCGGCTGGGAGATCTACCACGTCAAAGGGTCGCCCGCGGACCCGGACCGGATCTACGCCTCGCAATCCAGTAGCTGGTTCGGTCAGATCATCCAGCGCTCGAGCGACGGCGGCAAAAGCTGGGAGCAGCCCGCCTCGATGGACGATCCGGCGCCGGCCGGGGACGACGGCGGCATTCCCGGCATGCCGCGCGGCGAGAGCAACAAGTTCGTCTACGACACCTCCGCGGAAACGGGACGGCCGCTCACCACTCACCAGTGGTACGACGGCACCCAGCACCCCTGGGAATTCGCGCGCGTCTGGCACCTGGAGCCCTCGCTCACCGACCCGGACACCGTGTACGCCGGCGTCGAGGACGCGGCGCTGTTTCGCTCCACCGACGGCGGCCGCTCCTGGGCCGAGCTGCCCGGGCTGCGCGGCCACGAGTCGGGACCGCGCTGGCAGCCGGGCGCCGGGGGCATGTGCCTGCACACGATCCTGCTCGACCGTGAAAACCCCGAGCGCATGTACACCGCCATCTCGGCCGCGGGGACGTTCCGCACGGACGACGGCGGGCAGAACTGGCGGCCGATCAACCGCGGCCTGAAATCGGAGTTCATGCCGGATCCGGCCGCCGAGGTCGGCCACTGCGTCCACCGCATCGCCATGCACCCGTCGCGCCCCAACGTGCTGTTCATGCAGAAGCACTGGGACATCATGCGCAGCGACGACGCCGGCGATTCCTGGGAGGAAGTCAGCGGCGACCTGCCGAGCGATTTCGGCTTCCCGATCGACGTTCACGCGCACGAGCCGGAGACGGTCTACGTGGTGCCGATCAAGAGCGACTCCGAGCACTACCCGCCGGAGGGCAAGCTGCGCGTCTACCGCAGCCGCACCGGCGGCGGCGACTGGGAACCGCTGACGCAAGGCCTGCCGCAGCAGGACTGCTACGTGAACATCCTGCGCGACGCCATGGCCGTCGATTCCCTCGATCCCTGCGGCATTTACTTCGGCACCACCGGCGGGCAGGTCTACGCCTCCTCCAACAGCGGCGACCGCTGGACGCCCATCGTTCGCGACCTCCCTTCGGTCCTCTCCGTCGAGGTGCAGACGCTGCCATGATCCGGGTCGTGCTGCCGCAGCACCTGCGCACGCTGGCGAAAGTCGATGGCGAGGTGACCCTGGAGGTGGACGGACCCGTCACCGCCCGCGCAATTCTCGACGTGCTGGAGGCGCGCTATCCGATGCTGTGCGGGACCATCCGGGACCACGTGACCGGCCAGCGACGCCCGCTGGTACGCTTCTTTGCCTGCGCCGAAGACCTGTCGCACGACGCGCCCGATGCGCCCCTGCCGGCGGCGATCGCGTCGGGAAGGGAACCGTTCTACGTCGTCGGCGCGATCGCCGGAGGTTGATCCCGCGCCTGTAGGAGCCCGTCTCACGGGCGACGCGGCGGTCACGTTCGTGTCGCCCGTGAGACGGGCTCCTACAGGGCGCCGGTCAGGCCCCCGTCCACCGGCAGCACCACGCCCGTCACGTAGCTCGCGGCTTTCGACGCGAGGAAGATCGCCGCGCCGGCCATGTCCGCCGGCTCGCCAATGCGTTTCCTCGGAATCTGCTGCACGATGCTGTCGCCGGCGGTCTTCAGCGTGTGCTCCATCATCTTGCTCTGGAACGGCCCGGGCGCTATGGCGTTGACGTTGATATGGCGGGAGGCGAGGTGCGCGGCGAGGATGCGGGTCAGGTGGTGCAGGGCGGCTTTGCTGGCGCCGTAGGAAAAGGTCGGCATCGGGGTCACGTGCAGGCCGTCGACGGAGCCGATATTGATGACGCGGGCCGGGTTTTCGTGCGAGCCGCCCTCTTCGAGCATCGGCAGGAGCCGGCGCGTGAGGAAGAAGGGTGCTTTCAGGTTGATCGTCAGCACCTTGTCCCAGCCGCTCTCGGGGAATTCGTCGATGGACTCGCCCCATACCGCGCCGGCGTTATTGACGAGGATGTCCAGCCGCTCCTCCCGTGCGGCGAGCTCGGCAGCCAGGAAATCGACGCCCTCCATCGACGACAGATCCGCCGGAATGGAGATGCATTCCCCGGAGGCCGACAGCTTCTCGGCGGTGGCATTGCAGGCATCCGCTTTGCGCGATGAAATGTAGGTCCGAACGCCGTTCGCGACGAAGCCGGTGGCGATCATTTCGCCGATCCCGCGCGAGCCGCCGGTCACGAGGGCGATCCGGCCCTGGAGCTCAAACAGGTTCTTCACGGTGATCCCTCTGACGTCTGCAGCCGCTACCGATGATACCTGAGGGATGCGGTCGGCCGGGCGCCGTTCGGACGTAAATTGCGGCCTGGCGTTGTAAGAACTACCACCAGCAAGTGCCTGCAGCGCCGCGAAACGCGGCCCGGGACGCGGCATCGAATTTGCATCCTGCCTCGCAACACAGAAGTACAAGGAAACTGAGGGATGCGTGACCTGAAACACTTCGTCGCCCGTTGCCAGCTCGCCGGTGAGCGAACCGGCCGCACGCTGGCGGGTCCGCTGCGCACGCACTACCCCGGATTCCTGTTCGGATTTCCGCTTCCCCGCGACGAGGTGCCGATCTTCAACTACCACGAGGTCACGACAGAGGAGCTGGAGCCGGATCTCGAGTACCTGCGGGACAACGGGTACGTCACCCTGAGCCTCGACGAATTCATGCGGGTCAGCCGCGAGAAAAAGCGCCCGCGGCGCTGCGTCATGCTGACTTTCGATGATGCCTGGTTGAGTTTCTGGACCGTTGCGCTGCCATTGCTGCGCCGGTACCAGATGCGAGCCGTGCTGTTCGCCCCGACTCACTGGATGAATGGCGCCGGGCCGGACGGGCTGTTCATGAACTGGGCACAGCTCCGCGACAGCGCGGCCTCGGGGCTGGTCGACGTGCAATCGCATGCGCATCGTCACGCCCTGGTGCACACGGGAGCGCAGCTCGCCGGCTTCGCGACGCCCGAGACACTCGCCCGCTGTCATTTCTTCGACTGGCCGATGCGCCACAACCACGGCAACTATGAGCTGGGTCCGCCCGCACCCGGCACACCGTTCTACCGCGCAACCCCCCTGCTCTCCGCGCGCCGCCGTTTCATCGAGAATGCCGCGGTGACCCGGCTCTGCCGCGAGTTCGTCGCCGAACAGGGCGATGATTTCTTCGCGCAGCCGCCTGCGGGCACGCGGCTGCGCGAGTATTACGCGCGCGTGTCGGCCGACCGGCCCGGCCGCTGGGCGAGCGAACAGGAACTGGAGCGCGAGCGCTTGACGGAGTTCGATCGCAGTCGGGAACTGTTCCGGGCCGAGCTGGGTGTCACGCCGCGCTATTTCGCCTACCCCTGGATGCTGGGCAACCGGCGTTCCCTGCAGCTTGCGCGGCGCGCCGGCCTGGCGGCGGCGTTCGGCGTCGGCGTCGACTTCCGCGCGGCGCGTCGCCGGGGGCTGCCGCTGCCGGTTTTCGGCCGCCTGAAAGGCGACTGGCTCCGCTGCCTGCCGGGCAAGGGCCGCGTGCACGCGCTGCCGGTGCTGGCCGGGCGGCTGCGGCACGTGGCGAGCTCGCATCACCTGACTCACTGACCGGTGGATGCCGCTGCGGAAGTTCCGGGGAATGAAATTCTCGGCGCAAGTCGATAATTTTCGTCCAGAAAGCGGCCAGCAGGCGTCTTGACAGGGTTCGGCGGGCTACGTAAAGTCCCCGCCTCCACGGGGCTATAGCTCAGCCGGGAGAGCGCTTGCATGGCATGCAAGAGGTCGGCGGTTCGATCCCGCCTAGCTCCACCAAGTCCCGTCCCCATCGTCTAGAGGCCTAGGACATCGCCCTTTCACGGCGGTAACAGGGGTTCGAATCCCCTTGGGGACGCCACTCCCGCCCTGGTCTCCTTGACAACAGGGCGACCCCCGACTATTAGTTTTTGCGAGCTTGTCCTCGTTTGGCAGCCCCCAGCGTTTCAAGAACAAAGGGCTGTCACAGCCTTACTTCGACAAAAATCCGCGTAGCCAGGACGGTGGAGCGCCAATCAGAATTGTCACCGTCAGGCAACCGGGGGAGAGACAACAATGTTGGACACGACCGGTTCGCGGGGGTCCCCCGCTCATTTGCACCGGGGGCGTGAGAGCGAGGCTGCTCAGTGCGTCAAGTCGCCTGATTCCGGCGAGATCCTGCGACTCGAACCGACGGGTGATAACCGGCTGCGCATAACAGTCGATCCCGAGCCCGCAAGGTTTGTCCCGCAAAATGGCTGGATAACGGAATACCCACCCTGGTTGATCAAACAGATATACGGAGTAAAGGGACGTTATGTCTGTAACGAAATTTGCCGTGACGAAGACCCAACGACTGTAGAACAGCGCATACGTAACGACCTGCTCAGCTATTTGAGTCCGGAAGAACTCGCGGGCAAGCGCGTACTCGACTTCGGTTGCGGCTGCGGCGCTTCCACCATGGTGCTGGCCCGCCTGTTGCCCCGGGATTGCGAGATTATCGGAATAGAGCTGCAAGAGCAGTTTTTGAAGATCGCGCGGCTGCGCGCTCGACATTTCGGGCATAAGAACGTCAGGTTCCTTCGCTCGCCTTGTGGCTCCAGACTTCCCGAAGAGATCGGCGCGTTCCATTGCGTGATATTCAGCGCCGTCTTCGAACATCTGTTCTCAAAAGAGCGCAACAGCCTGGTGCCCAGGATCTGGTTCCATCTGGAACCGGGCGGAACGCTGTTTATCAACCAGACACCGCACCGTTACTCGCCATTCGAAGCGCACACGACGGGATTACCACTGATCAACTACTTGCCCGACAAGGCAACACATTTCGTCGCGACGCGCTTCTCAAAAAGGATCCCCATAGACGACACCTGGGAAACCTTATTGAGAAAAGGTATCCGCGGGGGTACCGCGAACGAGGTGCTGGAAATACTACGAAGAGCCGGAGGCTCACCCGCCTTGCTTGCCCCGGCGGAGCCTGTCGGCGATCGTATCGACCTCTGGTATCGCGGGCTTTCCCCTCGATATGCGTGGCTGAAAAGGTCAATTTGGGCTGCCCTCAAAATATCGAAACTCGTGACGAGAATCGAGATGGCACCTGTTCTGGCGCTGGCCATACGCAAGGGTACCCGCGGTGCGACCGCGGCATCACCGTCACCCGCTGGGGCCGGGCCTGCTGTAATCGGCAAAAGATCAGCCTGAGCGTTCAGGATGCCGCGGCCGCGCGGGCTTCGATCAGGTGGATCGCGTGATCGAGGCGCGCGAGTGTGCGCTCGCGGCCGACCAGCGACAGCGTGACGTCGATCGGCGGTGACACGGCGCCCCCGGTGACCGCAACCCGCAGTGGCTGGCCGATCTTGCCGAGACTCATGTCGAACGCTGCGGCGCAATCCCGGACAGACTTCGAGATGTCACGCTCCGACCATTTCGCCAGCGAGGCGAGGCGCCGGGCAACGTCCTTGAGCGCCTGGAGCACGACGGGCCGCAGGTGCTTCCTGGCCACGGTGGGGTCGATCTCGCCAAAATCCTCGTAGCAGTAACGGCAGCTTTCCGCCATCTGCACCAGCGTCTCCGCGCGCTCGCGGTAACCCTCGGCGACGCGCGCAGGCTCCGGGCCGGCCGCCGGATCGAGACCCGCGCGTTCCAGGAACGGGAGGAGGCGTCGGCCCAATTCATCCGCCGGCATCGCGATGATGTGCTGCTGGTTGAGCCACCTGAGCTTGTCCGGACTGAAAGCGGCCGCCGACGCGTTGACGTCCGCGATGTCGAACAACCGGATCATCTCCTCGATGGAGAATATCTCCTGGTCGCCGTGCGACCAGCCGAGGCGCACCAGGTAGTTGAGGAGCGCCTCGGGCAGGTAGCCCTGCTCGCGGTACTCGCGCACGTCGACCGCGCCGTGACGCTTGGAGAGTTTCGCGCCGTCGGGCCCGTGGATCATCGGCAGGTGCGCGTACGCCGGCGGCTCGACCCCCAGCGCCGCCAGCATGTTCATCTGCCGCGGCGTGTTGTTCAGGTGATCGTCGCCCCGGATGACGTGCGTGATGCCCATGTCGGCATCGTCCACGATCACGGTGAAATTGTAGGTGGGCGTGCCGTCGGAACGGGCGATCACGAGGTCATCGAGCTCCTCGTTCCGGAACACGACGGGGCCGCGCACCAGGTCCTCGACGACTACCTCGCCATCGCGCGGATTGCGAAAGCGCACGACCGGATCGACGCCTGCGCGGGGCTCGGTCCGGTCGCGGCAGCAGCCGTTATAGCGCGCTTTTTCACCGGCGGCGATCTGGCGCGCGCGCAAGGCTTCCAGTTCTTCTTTCGTGCACCAGCAGCGGTACGCCTTGCCCGAGGCGAGCCACTGCTCGAGCACCTCGCGGTACCGCGGGAACCGCTGCGTCTGGTAGAATGGACCCTCGTCGGCTTCCAACCCCAGCCAGCACAAGCCGTCGAGAATGGCGTCTACATTTTCCCCGGTGCTGCGTTCCCGATCCGTATCTTCGATGCGCAGCACGAAGATACCGTCATGGCGGCGCGCATAAAGCCAGCAGAACAGCGCGGTGCGCACACTTCCGATGTGAAGCACTCCGGTCGGACTCGGAGCGAAGCGGGTTTTCAGCATGATCCGGGAAACGTCCCATGGTTTTGGCGGACGCCGATTATAGAACAGCGCGGAATCCCGGTCCGGTCCCGCGGCAAAACGAAGAGCAGAGCATATGTGCGGCATTGCAGGCATCGTCGAACACGCGCCCTCGCGGCATCCGGCTTCGTCCCAGGCGATGGACCGCATGCTGGCGGCGCTCGCCCATCGCGGCCCCGACGACGTCGGCGCCCTCCAGGACGGGGCCGGCATACTCGGGCAGCGGCGCCTGTCCATCATCGACCTCGCCGGCGGCCGCCAGCCGATCTCGAACGCGCGTGGCGACCGGCACGTCGTCTGCAACGGCGAGATCTACAACTGGCGCGAGCTGCGCGGAAGCCTGGAGCAGCGCGGTTACCGCTTCAAGACGGCGAGCGACACCGAGGTCATCCTGCACCTGTACGAGGAGTACGGCACCGATTGCCTGCAGCATCTCCGGGGCATGTTCGCGTTCGCGATCTGGGACAGCCGCGAAAACCGCCTGTTCGCGGCGCGCGATCACCTCGGCCAGAAACCGCTTTTTTACGCGGCCGGGGGCGGCCGCCTCCTGATCGCCTCGGAGATCAAGGCCCTGACGGCGGTGGACGGCGGCCTGCGCAAGCTCTCGCCGCAGGCCCTCGACCAGTATCTCGCCCTGCGGATCATCTGCCCGCCCAGAACCATGTTCCAGGGCGTCCACAAGCTGCCGCCGGCGCATTACCTCCTGTACCGGCCCGGGGGCGAACCGGAAATCCGGCGCTACTGGGACCTCGACTTCTCCGAAAAAACCCGGACCCGGGAGGCGGACCTGCTCGACGAGCTGCACGCCATCGTCGTCGATACGCTGCGCCACCACATGGTGAGCGACGTACCCGTCGGCGCGCTCCTCAGCGGCGGCCTCGACTCGTCGATGGTCGTCGCGATGCTCTGCCGCGACCTCGGCGTCCGCGACCTGCCGACATTTACCGTGGGCATCCCGCATCCGCAATTCAACGAAGCGGCGGACGCGCGGCGCGTGGCCGACCGCTACGGCACCGAGCATCACGAGCTCGTCACCGTCCCTTCGGTCGCCGACAACCTGCCGGAGGTCGTCTACCACCTCGACGAGCCCTCCGATCCGCTGTCCGTCTGCACCTGGACCGTCTCGAAGCTCGCGCGGGAATCCGTCAAGGTCGTGCTCGGCGGGGACGGCGGCGACGAGCTGTTCGGCGGTTATGACCGCTATTACGGCAACCTGTACGCCGGCTGGTACGCGCGCGTGCCGGCGCTGCTGCGCCGGAACGTCGCGGGTCCCCTGCTGGCCACCGTCCCGGACGGCGCCTGGTACAAGTCGAAAAGTCACCAGGTGAAGTGGCTGCACGAGCTGTCGTTCCTCGACGGCGGGCGCCGCTACGCGCGCTCGTTGAGCTATTTCCAGTTCACGCCGGAGTTGCGGCGCGAGCTCTACACGGTGCGCATGTTCGACCTGTTGCGCGGCGCCGATGCCGAAGCAGACATGGTCGGGTACTACGACGCCGCTCCCGCCGATTCACCGGTGGATCGCATGCTGTACACCGACACGCGCTCGCGGCTGCCGGATCATCCCGTGATGATCTCGGACCGGATGAGCATGGCCCACGGGCTCGAGGTGCGCAGCCCGTTCATGGATCATCGCCTGGCGGAGTTCTGCGCCCGCCTGCCGTCGCGCTACAAGATTCGCGGACTGACCCTGCGCTACCTGCAGCGGAAGCTTGCCGCCCGTTACCTGCCGCCGGAAACCTTGAGCAAGCCGAAGCAGGGATTCTCGTCCGCGCTGCCGTACCTGCTGAAGGACGAGTACAAGAAGGTGTTCCGCTCGATGCTGCCGCACTCGCGGCTGGTGGCGGAAGGCTATCTCGCCGCCAAACCGATCGAGGCGTTGCTCGCCGCGCATCTGTCCGACGCGCGCGACCACGGCAATCGCCTGTGGCTGCTCGCGAGCCTCGAAGCGTGGTACCGCATCCACATCGAAGGGCAGAGCGTCGCGGAGTTCCGCCAGGAGCTGGCGGAAAACGGGAATCCGCGGACCGGCCGCGCCGCGGCCGTGTAGGAGCCCGTCTCACGGGCGACCCGAACCTCACCGCCGCTGCCGCCCGTGCGACGGGCTCCTACAGCGCCGGTTCCCCGCTGATCGACAGGTCGACGACGATCGGCAGATGGTCGGACCCGACGTCCGCACCAGTCCGGAAATTGCTGACGCGGAGCGCGTCCGATACCAGGCAGTGGTCGATCGGGATCTTCAGCAGGCTGAAACCGGCCGGCCAGGTGGGCAGGTAACCGCGGCCTAGCGCCGCGTTGCGCATGTCCGTCGCAGAGGCGAGCTGGCGGTAGTACGGGGACCAGGGAGTCGTGTTCAGGTCGCCCATCAATATCTTCGCTGCGTTGTCGTCCGCCGCCAGCATCTTTCCGAGCGCGACGAATTGCGTGTTCCGCAGCTCCGCCTTGGCGGGGCTCGCCGGTGCCCGGACGTGCGCCAGCACCAGCGTGATCGGCGCCTCGCCCGTCGCGAGCTCGACGGCAACCGCCGTCTGGAAGCCGTCCTCGATATACGGGCTTCCCGGCAGGCGTTGGAACGGCAGCTTGCTGTAGAGCGCAAGGCCGTAGGGCCCCTCCAGCGGCCGCAGCACCGTCCAGCGAAACTCCGACTCCAGTGCCGATAGCCCGTCCAGCCACTCCTGGTCGACTTCCATGAGCCCGAGGACGTCCGGATGCTGCCGGCGCACTTCTTCGAGCAGCGCCGCGTAATCGAAATTGCGGTAGTGCACGTTGGCCGCCATGAGGCGGAGCGGATGCCCGGCGGCCTCGGCACTTGCCGGGCCGGCGAGCAGGAAAGGCATCAGCGGCGCCGCGTTGGCCGCCGCCGCCAGCGCGGCCAGCGCGGCCGTGAGCAGCCGCCGCCGCGCCAGGGCGCAGAGGAGCAGCACCATCGAGCCGAGGGCGAGCTGGAACCGGAAATGCGTCAGCAGCTCGAGCAGCCAGGAGGCGCGCGCCAGGAAGGATGCCGCCGTCACCAGGAACGCGGCCAGCGCCGCGCCCGCGAGCACCCGGTTGAGCGACGCGGTCGCGCGGCGGTCGCCCGAGGCGATCCAGCGGCCGGTCGACGCAAGCGCCGAGCCGTAGCGGTTCATGCCGCTTGCTCCGGCAGGCAGAGCAGCTCGCGGTAGATCTTCGCGTATCTCGGCACGATCGACTTCACTGAACAGGCCTCCAGTAATTGACCGGCGTTCTCCGCCAGCCGCGCGACGAGGCTCGCATCCCCGAGCAAGCGCAGCACCGCGCCCGCGGCGGTCTCCGGATCGCCCGGCGGAATCTTCAGCACGTCGCGCTCGTCAGTGTACACGCCGCGGAACACGTCGAGGTCGGTCATCACGACCGGCGTGCCCGCCGCCAGCGATTCCAGCGGCACGGCGGGAAAGCCTTCCCGGCGCGACGTCATGAGGCTCACGCTGAACAGCCTGAGCCAGGGCACGACGTCGTCCTGGTGGCCGGCGAGGTGCGTGCGGCCGGCCAGCCCCAGGCGTGCGGCATGCGCTTCGATCGGCTCGCGGCGCGGCCCTTCCCCGACGATGACGAAGTGCACGTCCGGCCGCGCGGCGGCGACGCGCGCCCCGATGTCGAGGAAATACTCGTGCCCCTTCTCTTCCGCGAGGCGGCCGACGATGCCCACGACCGGTGCCTCGGCCGGGATGCCGAGCGATTTGCGCAGCCGCGCCGGGTCCGACCGCGCCGCCGCGCGCCGGATCGCGTCCACCGGCACGGCGTTCCAGACGATCTCCACGGGCGTATCGATGAGGTAGCGCCGCTCGATCATGAAATCCTTCACCGGTCCGGAGACGGCGATCGCGTATTGCTGCCGGCGCCGCAGCACCCGGTCGGCCGCGCGCTGGACCAACGGCACCCGGTCGTCGACGAAATGTTCCTGCAGCACCACCGGGATGCCCCGCTGGCGCCCGACGATGCGCCCGAACGTCCAGGACGCATACCCGTGCAGGTGCAGGAGCGACGGCCCCCAGCGGGCCGCGAGCCGCTGCAGGTCGCGCAGCGTCCGGAGATCGTACTTGCCGCGGTCGAGGCAGACGACGTCCACGCCGGCGCGCGTGAGGAAGTCCTTTGCGCTGTCGTCCTGCCGCAGGCTGCAGAGGAGCACGTCACAGTGCCCGGACGACAGCTCCGGTACGTAGTACGACATGAGCCGCGCCGGACCGGCGATTCTGGAGCCGCCCACGCTGAGCTTGTCCATGACGTGCAGGATGCGCGGGGGATTGGCGGCGGGGCGCGTGGCGCGGTGCATGGCGGCGCCGGATTGCGGCCCGCGTGCCTCATCCTGCACCGCGGCGGTCGCGGTTCCGGATTTGGTGACGGCGCCGGTCATGTGCGTGCGCGCCTGTTGGAGCCCGTCTCACGGGCGACCCGGCGTCCGCCTCCGCTGTCGCCCGTGAGACGGGCTCCTACAGGCGCCGTCATGGCCGCCTCACGAACAGCGGCTTGGCCGGCATGCCCTGCGCGACGGTGCCGGTCTCCAGCTTGCCGCTCACGACCGAGTTCGGCGTGACGATGCAGTGATCGGCGATATCGGCCCCGTCCATGACGACGCAGCCGGCGCCGATCCAGACGTCCCGGCCGATGCGGATGCCCTTGGACGTCTTCTCCTGTTGCTGCACCGGCACGTCCAGCCGGTCGTAGCGGTAGTCGTTGCCGACAATGCACACGTTGGGGCTGATCATCGAGTAATCCCCGATCGTGACGCCGCTCGCGTCCGCTGAAATGAAGCAGCAGGTACCTATGTGCACCTCGCGGCCGATGGTGAGATCGCCGTCGGTCGCCTTGATCTTGGTGAACGAGCCGACCTGGCTGCCCTCGCCTATCTTCAGCCGCGGGGAGAGCTCCACTTCGGCGCGCGGGCTCACCTTGCAACGAAAGCGGACGAGATAGATCAACGTCACCACAAAGCCGGGCACGAGAAAACGCTGGATCGTTTTTCTCGCTTCCATCAGATCTTGTCGTGGCCATCGATCATGGTCTCCAGCTCGCCGGCAGTCGTGATGGCCTGGATTTCGGCCATGCTGAGCTTGATGCCGAATGTTTCTTCCACCGCGGTCACCAGCCGCAAATGATTCAGAGAATCCCAGGCGGGCTCCGACCGGCGGCTCGTGTCCGCCGTGACCGCGTCCGGGTCGAGCCCCAGCGTGTCGGCGAACACCGAGCGCAATTCCGGGTTCATGCTTCCTCCTTTATCGTTATTTCCCGCACGCAGCAGGGTCGCGCCTGGCCATCGGCCGCGGCGATGCGGCAGGTTTTGGCGCCGTCCGCATCCTCCTCCACGACCGTGAAGCCTTGCGCCTCGTAAAATCCGGCGGCCGGCCGGTTCTTCGCCGTCGGCAGGAAGCGCCCGAGCAGCGCCTCCGCACCGGCCGCGAACACCTGCTGCTTGACGTGATTGCAGATGGCGGTCTCCACCTCGCGTCCGAGCGCCCGGCAGCTCAGGACCAGGCTGTCGATCGTGGGTTCCCGCACATCGAGCCGCAGGAGCCAGGCGCCGACGAGCCCGAGGTCGCCGAAGTTGTCGCGCACCCGGATCCACTCGAAGCGCCAGTCGCCGGACCCGGCGAACCGCTTCAGCTCCGCCGGTGTGTAGCGCTGCGTCGTCAGGTTGAACTGGTTCGTCTTGGAGAAGAGCTGATGCAGGCGCGGCAGCTCGGCCCCGGAAGCCTTGCCGATCTCGACGCAGGTGCCGAGGCTCTCGAGATAGCTGCCGAGATCGGCGGCGGTGCGGCGTTTTGCCGCGCGCGCCACGTTGTCGCGGTACTGTTCCGTCTTGTGCGCGTCCTCGCTCGTCAGCACCAGCTTGTCGAAATGCCAGGCGTCGAGCAGCGCGTCGGCATAGGCCGCCGGGTCGGCCGGCAGCGCCAGGACTTCCACTTCCGGCAGCATCTGCCGGATCAGCTCGCACTCGATCGGGTTGTCATCCGCGAACACGACGCTGTCGAGACCGATGTTCAGCTCCTGCGCGATCTGCCGGATATTGACGTGCTTGTGCTCCCAGTCGATACGGGTCGCGGCGAAGTCGTCGAGCCTGAGCGGCAGCTCGAGGCGCGCGAACGCCTCGCACACGTCTTCGCGGTTGTTCTTGCTGACCAGCCCCAGCACGACACCGCGCGCCTTGACGTCCTGGACCGCGTGCTGGAATTCGAGGAACGCCTCGCCTTCGGGATCGCCCGGCTGGACCTTCAGGCCGTCCACGCCGTCCTCGCCGACGATGCCGCCCCACAAGGTGTTGTCGAGGTCGAGCAGCAGGCATTTTTTCGCCGGCCGCGCCAGCGCGCAAAGCGCCCGCGCGGCGAGCTCGCCCGCCGCTTCCAGCCCCGGGCCGCTCCACTCGATCTTCGCGAGGTGGTACATCGCCGGGTTCCAGCTCGCCAGGCTTCCGGCGCGCGCGATCGCCGCGTTCAGGTCGAGCACGTGCACCTGCGGATCGTCGCGCCACGTGGACGCCAGCTCGTCGTTCAGCCAGTCGACGAGCGCCGCGTCCCCGACGGGGCTGCCCGGGTCGGCGAGGCCGAGCCCGGGACGGGGCGCGCGCGGGAAATTGCCGATCAGGAGCGTCGCCGCCGTGCGGTCCCGCGCGGCTTCGACCCACTGGCGCACGTGCTCGAGCACCTTGCAGGCTTCCTTGCGCCGCGTGCCGATCGGCACCGCGGCGCCGCCGCGCACGAGCCGCGGGGCGAGCCCGCGCAGCGAGAGCGACAGCACGATCGCATCCGGCGCAAATCGCTGCAGGCTGCCCTCCGGATCGAGGACGGCCTGGAAGTGCTGGTCGAACGCGCCGGCGTGGCTCGCGAGCGTGACGCCGTGGGTGAAAGCGAGGGCGGTCGCCTGCCGCAGGAGAGGTTCCAGCGTATGGTTACCGAGCCACGCCACCCGCAGGTCGGCGAGCTCCTCGTGTGCGGCGACGCGGCGCCAGATGCGCTCCACGTCGGCGGTGCGCAGCGGGCGGTCTTTGAGCTCCTCGCGCAAGGCGGTGAGATCGGCGGCACCGTCGAGGTCGATCTCCGCCGCGCTCATCGGGGATGGGCTCCGTTGGGCAGGAGCCCGGACGACCGGTACCACTCGACGGTGCGCCGCATGCCCTCTTCCAGCGCGACCCGCGGCTCGTAGCCGAGCACGCGCCGCGCCTTGTCGATCGAGAACGCGCGGTTGTTGCGGAAGAAGCGCAGGCGCCGCACGTGCAGCGGCGGCTCGATGCGCAGCGGCACGCACAGCCGCTCGCACGCCCAGGCCGCGGCATGCATCGCGCCGTAGGGCAGCCGGATCTTCGGCGGCGCCGCGCCGACGGCGCGCGCGGCGGTGTCGATGTACTCGTCGAGCGGCAGGAAGCCGTCGCCGCCGACGATGAACACTTCCCCGTCGATGTCCGGCCGGGTTGCCGCGGCGACGAAGCCCTCGACCACGTCGTCGATGAAGCAGGCGTGGAAGTTCTCGCGGCAGGGTCCCACCTTGAAGAAGCGGCCTTTGGTCAGCATGCGGAACATCTTCAGCATGCGCAGGTCCCCCGGGCCGTACATCGAGCAGGGGCGCACCACGACGATTTCGGTGCCGGTAGTGCCGGCGCGCGAGCGCACGAGCTGCTCGGCTTCGAGTTTCGTTTCCTGGTAGAGGTCGCCGGGGTTGTAGGGCGCGTCTTCGTCGCCCGGCGTGACCGCGACATGGCCGTGCACGCCGATCGTCGAGCAGTGCACGAAGCGGCGGGCGTTCGCGCGGAAGGCCGCTTCGAGAACGTTGCGCGTGCCCTCGACGTTGATGCGGCGATAGCTTTCGGGCGGGCCGGAGGCGACGCGGAAGTTGGACACGGTGTGGATGACGACCTCGGCGCGGTCGACGAGACGGTCGACGGCCGCGCCGTCGTTGATGTCGCCGAGCACGGTATCCGCGGCTTCGGGGAGCTGCGCCGCCTTGTCCGGATTGCGCGCCAGCGCCGCCACCGAATGCCCGTCCGCCAGGAACCGCCGCACGAGGTGCGACCCGAGGAAGCCGGTGCCGCCGGTGATCGCTACGCGCACGCTAGCCCCTCCTGCAGGAGCCCGTCCCACGGGCGACCCGACCGTCGGCGCTGCGGTCGCCCGTGGAACGCAGCCTGTAGGAGCCCGTCCCACGGGCGACCCCGTCCGTCGGCACGCCGGCACTCATCGGCTGGGCTCCAGCAGGCGGACTTCCAGCTCGCCGAACAAGCTGTCCACGTGTTTGCGGAACGAGGGCCAGCTATGCTCGCGGCGGATCAGGTTCTGCGCGTTGCGCGCCAGGCGCTTCCGTTCCTCCGGGTCGTCGAGGAGGCGCGCGAGGGTCGCCGCCATGGCCGCGGCCTCGGGCGGCCCCAGCGCCGCTTCGCTCTCGGTCATTACCTGCGTGTGCGTCGGCAGCGCCGTCGCGACGACGGCCACGCCGGAGTCGAGATAGCTGTAGACCTTCATCGGCGTGTTGTTGCCGTGGATGCGCGGCGACATCAGCAGGTCGGCCTGCTTCAGGTAATGGCCGAGCGCGGCCACCGGGCGCGGCCCGGTCAGGTGCACGCTGCTGTCGATGCGTAGCTGCCGGGCACGGAGGCGGTACTTGCAAACGTCGCGCGGGTTGCCGCCGATGACCACGAGCTGCGCATCCGGATGCGTTTCGAGGACCTTCGCAAAGGCGTCGAAGAGCAGCTCGATGCCCTGGTAGTACTCGAGGTTGCCGACGTACATCAGCAGCGGCCCCGCGATGCCCAGCTCGCGCCGGAGGTCCTCCGCGGACTCGCCGGCTGCTTCCGAGATGAGGCTGACGTCCTTCAACACCCGCACGATGCCGCGCGAGCACAGCCGCGCGTTGGTCGCGAGATCCTCGCACATCGGCACGACCGCGATCGCCCGGCGCATAGGCAGCGTTTCGATCCACTGCAGCAGGCCGCCGGCCGGGCGCAGCCAGTGGAACTGGCTCAGGAGCTGCTTCGCCATGGAAGAATCCATGTCGAACACATACGGCACCCGGTAAACCTTGCCGAGCACCAGCGCGATGAAGCTCGCCTCCTCCACGGCGTGGACAAGGTCGTACCGCTTCGCACGCATCATGCGGAACGCTTCGCGCATCAGGAAGAGATCGCACCAGGCCTTCTTCCACGAAAATCCCGGCGGGATCGAGCCCGGCGCGAGCGGCGGCCGGCTGCGCGTGACCGTCACGCGCGGATAGCCGCGCTCGGTGCCGACGTGGAAGGTCAGCAGGTCGACCTCGTCGCCGCGCTCGGAAAGCGCTTTCAGCATCAGGTCCACCGCGATCGGCGTCCCGCGTTCCTCGAAGTACGGCTGCGGTGCGATGAACAGGATCTTCATGCCCGGCCCCCCTGCGGCCCCTGCAGCCGCAACCTGAGCTGGTTCGCGATGAAGCCGTGCACGGCCATCGGCCGGCCCACGATCTCGG
Organism: Woeseiaceae bacterium; assembly: GCA_035698445.1. GTDB lineage: Bacteria > Pseudomonadota > Gammaproteobacteria > Steroidobacterales > Woeseiaceae > IDS-8. The sequence continues at coordinate 23,526 of DASSBS010000159.1, read as the reverse complement.
CGGGCGCGTCGGTCTCGAGCGCGCGCCGCAGGCTTTCCGCCAGTGGCACGCCGCCGCCGGCCCGCGCCCGGATGCGAAACCCGTAGCTGCCGATCCGCTGCTCCTCGCCACGCAGCGGCAGAGGATCGCTGCCGGCGAGCACGCGCATGCCCCGCTCCGCCGCCGTCGCGAACTGCGGCACGCGCGACCAGGCCCGGGGGCGTCCGCCGTTGTCGGCCAGGACGACGTCCGGACGGCCCGCCTCCTCCTCGATCAGGCTCGTCAGCGTACGGCCGCGCCGGCCGAGCCACTTCCCCGCGCCCCAGGCGAGGATGGCCCAGCCCCGCGCCGCCCGGATGCGCGCCACCATCTCGGCGAGGGGATAACCCGAACGCAGCCTCGCGTCACAACCGATGCCGAGCACTTCCAGCCCCTCGCGCGTGATGAGCTGCTGCCCGCGGACGGCCGTGACCATGGCGCCGCCGTCACCGCGGAAGGTGACGGAGCGCTCGTCGCCCTGCTCCCGGCGCCAGCCGCCGCGGTCGCGCTCGCCCGGCTCGGTGAGCAGGCGCTCGTAGCCCGGCACGCCGTCGGGGTCGGCAACGAGCAATACGCCGACGGCCGCCGGCGCGGCTCCGCTGGCCCCGAAGAGGTTGCGGCCGGCCGCGTCGAGCATCGCCCGCACGGGCATGCACGGATAGAGATGCACGTGCGCATCGACCACGAGATCAGTGAATCGTTTGTCCTCTGCCGCGCTCTGCATTTTGTCTCGTGATCACGCTAACAACGCCGTCGTTGTATGATTATTGGATTCAGGGCCGCGTTCGTTCGCGCACGGTCACACCGCGCGGCGCACAGCCTGCGGTATCGAACGCCAACGAACGCGACAGTAGGGAACGAGCGCTTTCTTTGAAGCGGCCGGCCTGTCCGGGCCTGCTGCCGATCGGCTCGTATCGATTTTCCGGCACCCGGAGAGACTTGTTGCAAGCCGCCGACGTCTTCAGACCTGTTCCGAAGTCGACCCGTGAACCAGACGGTGTAAGGGCGGCTGACAGCGCCAGATGACCAGTGACCACGCCAGGGATATGGGCTCGCAGGTGCAGCGGCTGGCGCTGAACGCCGTGGCGCTGGTCGCCGGTGGAATAGTAGCACAGCTTGTCTTCACGCTTCTCGAAGTCCTCGTCGCGCGCAAGCTCGGCGCGGAGGCCTACGGCGTTTTCGTGACGGCCTACTCGTGGTCCCTGCTCGGCAGCGTCCTGATGGGGCTCGGCACCGCGATGTGGACCATCCAGGAGGGCTCGCGGGATCACGCGCGCATACCGGGGCTGCTCGGCGCGGGCCTGGCGGTGAACCTGCTCGTGTTCGGCGCGCTGTACGGCTTGCTCGTGCTCGCCAATTTCGGGTTCCCGCCCAATCCCGTCCTGTCCCTGATGCTGCTCATCCTGCCCTACGGACTGATCCTGGCGCTGCAGACGACCCTCGGCTCCTACTATTCCTGCTACGAGACGATGCACGCCAACGCCTTCTTCCAGGGCGTCGCGCCCGTGGCGGTGCTGGTGTTCTATTTCGTGTACTCGGCGAACGGGCTCTCGCTGCCCGACGTGGCTTACGCCTACGTGGCCGGCGCGGGCCTCGTGACCGGCATCTGGGTGGCGTGGACGCTCAGGCAGGTACGGCCGCGGGTGAGCGCCGGCAGTATCCGGGAGGTCCTGAAATCCAGCAACCAGTACGCGCTCAGCAACCTTCTCGGCATGGCATACTTCCGGGTGGACGTCATCATGATCTCCGCCCTGGCCGGCATCTACGAAGCGGGGATCTACGCGGCGGCCTTCAAGCTGGTCGAGCTCGTGTCCAAGGTGGCCGTCGTGGCGGGGCGCGTGTTCGCGCCGGCGATTTTCAAGGCCAGCCACGCGCCCGGCAAGGCTTACACGGTGCTCGTGAGCATGATGACGCGCTTCATGGCGATCGCCGGACTGGTCGCGGGCGTCGCGGCATTTATACTGGCGGAAGACCTGGTCCTGCTGCTCTTCGGAGACAAATATGCGGCGAGTGTGCCGATCCTGCGCATCCTTGCGGGCGTCATGGCGACGCGCTGCATGATGGTGGCGATGCAATTGCTGATGTCGAGCGTCGACCTGCACTTCCAGCGGGTGGCAGCGCTGGGCACCACGGTCGCGGCACACGTCGCCGCCAACGCCGTGCTCATCCCGATGTTCGGCGCCGAGGGCGCGGCCTGGGCGGCACTGTTCAGCAGCACGCTGCTGATATTCCTGTACGGCTTCTCCTCGCGGGGGCGCCAGTTCGATTTCCAGCGCTGGCTGCTGCTGCCTTCCGTGCTCGCCGCGATAGTCGCGGTGGCAGCGTTGCTCACCGAGGCCAACGCGCTGGTGAGCGCCGTCGTCTCGGTGTCGGTGTTCCTCGCCGGGCTGCTGGCGACAGGCTTCGTGCGGCGCGACGAGATCCGCTTCGTCCTGCGCGCGGTCCGGCCGAACGGGTTACGTTGATGCCGGAGACGCCGACACCGCAGGACTGCAGCGCGCCGTTTTTCCTCGTCGGCTGCAGCCGTTCGGGCACGACCCTGCTGCAGGCGCTGATCGACGCTCATCCCAACATCGCCATCCCGCCCGAAAGCCACGTGTACCTGCGCTTCGGACCGATCGTCCATACCTATGGCGACCTGGCGGTGCAGCGGAAGCGGTTGCGGTTCATCCGGGCGCTGCTCTCCGACATCTTCATCGAAGAGTGGCGACTGGAAATCACGGTCGCCGACATCGAGCAACGGCTGCAGGAGCCCACGTTCCTCGGCATCGTCGAGACCCTGTTCCGCTTCTACGCCGAGCGGCACGGCGCGCGCCGCTGGGGCGACAAGACACCCGAGCACATCCGCTACCTGCGCGAAATCCGGCGCGACTTCCCCGGCGCCCGGCTGATCCACCTCGTCCGCGACGGGCGCGACGTCGCGGAAGCAATGCAGCGCATGATTTTCTACCCGGTGACGGCGTACGGGGTGGCGCGGGTGTGGCGCGATGAAATCCGGCACTGGCAGGCTTTCTGTGCGACCGAGGGCGAGGCGAACACGCTGGTCGTTCGCTACGAAGACCTCGTGACCGAGCCTCGGGAAACAGTTGCATCCATCTTCCGCTTCCTGGGCGAGCCCGTGGTCGACACCGTGGCGACCTACTCCGAGTCGTCGCTCAGCCGTAACCTCGACGCGCAGGGTCCGTGGCATTCATCGTTGCGCAAGGGGATCAGCGCGAGCAAGGTAGGCATCTACCGTCGCCGGTTCACGCCGCGCGAAATCGAGATACTCGAATACATCCAGGGCGACGACCTGCGGGCGTACGGCTACCCCACGGTGCATGCCGCGCCGCGCGCGCCGACCCCGGCCGAAAAGATTTATGCGCTGTTCGCCGACCGGCTGGTGCGCTGGTATCGCAAGCTGCACGATCCGCGCGTGTTCGTGCACGACCTGCAGTACCGGTGGCGCATCGCGTATCGATCGATGCGCGGCGGCTTGCGCAAACCCACCGGCTGACGCCCGGGCGTCGCCCCCTTCCCCGCATCCGGTGCGACCCGCTTGCCGCATCGCGGGCGATTCCCAATGGTCAGTTGATTCGCTTCGGCGCTACCCGTAAACTGCTGAAAAGTCGGTCCTTGACCGGCCCCCTGTCCGGCGACTCCAGTCGCGAATCGCCGACAGCGCAGCACTCTACATCGGCATCGAGCCGTCCCCCGATAACACCCCTGTAACGACGGTCTTCGTCGCCCGTGCCGCGGGCTTACAGACGGACCGCCGGTGGGACGGGCTCTGTGCATACGAACACTTTCAAGAAACAGTGGATTGCCCATGCGATCGATTATTGTCAAATCAGTATTGTTGGCCTTCTGTGCACTGGCCGCCACGGCGCAGGCACAGGCGCAGGAGGAGCCCCGGACAGGGCCGAACGAGCCCGGTTACCGCGTCAACGCGGGCGACCGGCTGGATATTTCGGTGTGGAAGGAGGAAGACCTGCAGCGCCAGGTGCTGGTGCGCCCGGACGGCGCGTTCTCTTTTCCGCTCGCCGGGCAGATCATGGCGGAAGGCCGCACGGTAGCCGAGATCCAGGCGGAGCTCGAGGAGCGGCTGTCGCGTTACATCCCGGACCTCGTCTCCACGGTGACGGTCGTGGACGTCAACGGCAACCGGATTTACGTGCTGGGCCAGGTCAACGCACCGGGCTCGTACGTCATGAACCCGGTCCTCGACGTGATGCAGGCGCTCGCCATGGCGGGCGGTACCACGCCTTTCGCGGCGCTGAAGGACATTCGCATCCTGCGCCGGGACGAGGACGGCGTGCAGAGGGCTTACGGATTCGATTACACGGAAGTGGCCGACGGCCGGGAGCTCGAGCAGAACGTCCAGCTCCAGAGCGGCGACGTGGTGGTCGTGCCCTGAGGGGCAGCGGCCGTCATCCGACCCCGCGACCGACGCCGGCGGCCGATCGGCAGTAAAAGGACGCGCTTTACGCCGCGGGCCCCGCGGCGGCGGGTGGCGTCCATCGACATCGCTTACACCAGTATCCCGGGGGAGCGCGCGCGGCATGCCTGCGCCGCCGCTCACCCGTGGACTGGACCGGAGTGAATCATGAGTTGTGAAGAGCGTTGCCAGGCAATAACGAAAACGAGAGGTCCGCGCGAGTGGCACGGCACGCTCGCCTGCGCCCTGGCGGCGAGCCTCCTCGTGCTGCTGCTGCCGGGCCCGGCAACGGCCCAGCAATGGCTGTTCACACCGGAGATCGAGATCGGGGCACATCACGTCGACAACCCCAGGCTCGCCGAGCAGGCGGAGACCGACGCAATCACAGGCGGGCTCGTGGATGCCGGCCTCGCCATGCGGCGCAATACCCAGACCTCCTCCGTGCTGCTGCGGCCGAGGGCCGTGGTGTATCGCTACACGGACGCGCCCGACGAAGACTCGGAGGCGTACTTCCTCGATTTCAACGCCCAAACCGAAACGCAGCGCAGCACCTGGGGAATCCGCGCCAACTACCGGCAGCAACAGGTATTCCGGGGCGAGACGACGTCGGCGGAATTCGGCGATGGCGGCCTTGACGACGGCATCGGCATCGACGACGACGTGCAGACCGGTACCGGCCGGACTTTCACCCGGCGGCAGCGCGACCTGTGGCGTGTCAACCCGCACGCCACGATGGAGCTTACGCAGGTGACCTCGCTACGCGTCGACCTGAGCTACCTGGACGTGCAATACGACACCGAGGAGCTCGGCGAAGCCACCGACTACAACAACAGCCAGGTCGAAGCCGCCCTGGTTCATGCGCTGTCCCGGCACAGCGACCTCTCGGCCAGCGTGTTCGCCGCGCGTTACGATCCCACGAGCGCCGAGCGCCAGACCGACAGCGCCGGCGCGCGCGTGCGCTACGAGCAGAGCATCTCCGATATCTCGAGCTTCTTCGTCGACGTCGGCGTGCAGGAATCGCGGGCCGAGTCGGCTGCCGATCCCGATTTCGACATTTCCAAGACCTCGTTCCTCTGGAACCTGGGGCTGGACCGCCAGCTCGAGGTGACGCGCTGGCGTTTCGAGCTCGGCCGGCGAGTCACGCCGAGCGGCTCCGGCTCGCTGGTGGAAAGGGATCTGGTCCGGGCCGTCATGGACCATCAGTTCCAGCCCCGCTGGTCCCTGCAGTTGGCCGCCGTCGCCATGCAAACGAACGCCGTCGCCGAGGACATCTCCGAAAACGACCGCGACTACCTGCAGGGCCGCGCAACGCTGGCCTGGCAATGGACGCGAAGCTGGACCGTGGAGGGGCGCTACAGCCTGACGCACCAGGATTTTTCGGACATTCCGGGCGATGCGCAGGAACACGAGATTCGCCTGTCGTTCATTTACAGGCCGCCGCTGCCCACGCAGTGAGGGGCCGCGTTTTCCACCGCTGGAGAGCACATGCCTGCGACCACCGAAGAGTACACGATGAAGGACTACCTGCACGCCCTGCGGCGGCGTTCGGGACTGCTGTTTGCCGTCCTCGCCGTCGTGATGGGAATTGCCGTCGCCTTCGCGATCCTGCCCCCCGATTCCTACCGATCCACCGCGGAAATGCGGATCGACCTGCAGGGGCCCAATGTCGAGCTGCTCGAGCCGATCCAGCTCACTACCTACGCCGACCAGTACATCAAGTCGCTGGAGCAGAAAGTCATGACCAGCGACAACCTGGCCGCCTGGATCGAGAAATCGAACGCCTACGCGTACCAGGGTGACGCCACCCGGCGCGACAAGATCGCGCAGATGCGCGAGGACATCCAGGTGAACATGGTGTTCACCACCGTCATCGACGAGCAGTCCGGGGACGAAGTCGATCTCATCACGGGTTTCACGACCTCTTTCACCGGCCGCGATCCCGAGGCCGCCCGCATCGTGGCCGAGAACGTTGCGACCGCGTTCCTCGAGGAGGACCGGGCGACCCGCGTTTCACAGGCCAACGCGGCATCCAGCTTTCTCCAGGAGCAGATCGCCGCCAAGCGCGAGGAGATAGCCGGCATCGAGGCCAAGATCGCCAAATTCAAGGAGGCACATGCGGGCACCATGCCCGACCTCCTCGTGCTCAACATGACGGCGCTCGATCGCACGACGCAGGAGCTCGAACAGGTCGAGCGCGAACTCCGCACGCTGGAGCAGGACCGGTTCTTCCGCGAGGCGCAGCTCCAGAAGATCAAGGCAACGGCCGGCGGCTCGGCGACGCAGCTCGCGGCACTCGAAGCGGAATACCTGCGGGCGGTCGCGCTCTACGGCCCGGACCATCCGGACGTCATCCGCCTGAAGCGGCAGATCGCCGCCCTGACCGGCGACGGAAGCGGAGGCGACGTGTCGACGGTCGCGCAGCTCGAATCCGAGCTGGCCGCGCTGCAAGAGCGCTATTCCGACCAGCATCCGGACGTCGTCGCCAAGAAGCGGGAACTGGAGGCAGCGCGCGCCGCCGGTCTCACCGGTTCGGGCCTGAACGATCCGCTCTACCTGCAGTTGCGTGCGCAGGTCAATGCGATCGATGCCAACATCGCGGGGCTGAAGACACGGGCCGAGGAGCTCCGCGGGACCCGCGCCGACCTGCAGGACCGGATCGCCAGCATGCCGGAGGTCGAGCGCGAGTTCCAGGGCATACAGCGTGAGCTGCAGACCGCCACGCTCTCCTTCGACAATCTCCGCCAGCGCGCCAACCAGGCGCAGCAGATCGAGTCCTTCGAATCGGGTGAGCGCGGCGCGCGGCTCCGGCAGATTCGCGCCGCGAGCGCGCCCGATGAGCCCACCGGCCCACCGCGCCTGGCGATTGCCATCCTGGGATTGTTCGTCGCCACGACCTTCGGAGGGGGCGCCGCGCTCTTCGCCGAGATGTCGGACAACACGATTCGCGGCAGGAAGGACGTCCTGACGGTCATGCACACCCATGCCATTGCGGCCGTGCCAATCGTGCAGAACTCGGTCTATCGCTCCGAGAGGCGCCGCCGCATGCTGATGGTCGCCTTAAGCGGGCTGATGCTCGGGGCGATTATTTTCCTGATCATCGGAGCGATCACCTGATGAAACTTTCGACCTCCGGAAACGAGGCAGTGCCAATATGACGTCGATCATACAAAAAGTCCTGGAAGCGGAGAAAAAGCGCAATGCCGGGCGCCGGCACGAGCCGCGATCGCTGGGCGAAGCCACGCGCGAGCTGGTCGCGTCGTCGGGGCTGTTCAAGGCGCTGTCGGCCTCGCCGGTCGAATCGAAGGCCATGGAAAGAAACAAGATCCTGCCCGCCATCGACGATCGGGGCGCCGTCACCGCGTACAAGATGCTGCGCACGCGCGTCCTGCAGCGCATGCGCAGCAACGACTGGCAATCGCTGATCGTCACCGGCGCGGGCCCGGGCGAGGGCAAGACCCTGACAGCCTGCAATCTCGCGGTCAGCGTCGCGGGTGACGTGAACCAGGCGGTGGTGCTGGTGGATCTCGACCTGCAGCGGCCGTCGCTCGCCTCGTATTTCGGACTCGACGTCAGGGCCAGTATCGGCGACTACCTGATCGGGAACGCGGAGCTGGAGGAGATCGTGTACGCACCCGCCGGCATGGAGCGCCTGGCCATCATCCCGAATCGCGATCCCGTTCCCAACTCGTCCGACCTGCTTGCTTCCCCCCGCATGCGTACGCTGCTCAAATGGCTGCGCGAACAGGGATCGGAGACCATCACCGTTTTCGACATGCCGCCGGTCCTCGCCTGCGATGACGTGCTTGCCTTTTCACCGTACGTGGACGCCATCCTGATGGTCGTCGCGGAAGGCAAGACGGAGCGCACGTCGCTCAGCCGGTGCATGGAGATGATCGGCGACCGCAACCTGCTCGGCGTCGTGCTGAACCAGTCGCGCGAGCAGGACTCCGTGTCGAGCTACTACTATTGATATCTCACGCGGAAATCGCGCGGCCGGGCCGCCTGCCGACCGGCATCGCCGCCGCCTCGAGGCCAAATCATGAGCCTGTCCGTCGTCGTACCGCTTTATAACGAGGAAGCCAGCGTGCAGCGCCTGCACCTGTCGATCGTGAAGGCGCTCGACGCCGGAGGCTTCGATTACGAAATGATCTTTGTCGACGACGGCAGCCGGGATTCCACGCTCGCGAACGCGCAAGCGATTGCCGCATCCGATCCACGCCTGAAGGTCGTGGAATTCCGGAAGAACTATGGGCAGACCCCCGCCATGGCCGCCGGAATCGATCTCGCCGGAGGCGACATCATCGTCACGATGGACGGCGACCTGCAGAACGATCCGCAGGATATTCCGCGGTTCATCGAAAAGATGGACGAAGGCTACGACATTGTCGTCGGCTGGCGATTCAACCGGCAGGACAGGGTACTGACCCGCAAGATACCGTCGAAGATCGCCAACTGGCTCATCGGCAAAGTCACCGGGGTCCCGATCAAGGACAATGGCTGTTCGCTCAAGGCCTACCGCGCCAGCGTGATCAAACGCGTACCCCTGTACAACGAAATGCACCGGTTCATACCCGCCATGACGACGATTACCGGCGCCCGGATTGCGGAGATCAAGGTCCGGCACCACGCGCGTCGCTTCGGCGAGTCGAAATACGGCTTGTCGCGGACCTGGAAGGTGCTTCTCGACCTGCTGTCCGTAAGGACGATAACCGGGTTTGCGCAGCGGCCTCTCACGTGGTTCGGCTGGTTGTCGCTGCCGTTCTTCCTCCTGGCCGTCCTCGCCGTCTTCGCCGCGCTGGTGCCGATGCTGCACGCGGACGGCACGTTCAGCGTCACGCTGGCCGGCACCGGCGTCCTGCTCGGCGCCCTGGGCATTTTCCTGATCCTGGGCGGAGCCGTCGGCGAGCTCGTCTTTTCCACGCATAAGTTCGACCGGGACACGCGGATGGCGCCGATGGTCGCCCACAAAGTGGTGGAGCTGCCTGATGCCCGGCTGCCGGACCGGAATTGAAGAGAGAAAAGGTAAGCCATGTTCAAACAAAAGCCCGTATACAGCGTCATCGTCCCCGTCGGCCGCCGGGTCGACGATCTCGTGACGCTGCTCGGCGAATACGAAGCGGCATTGAAGCAGTCGGCCGCCGATTTCGAAATGATCGTGGTACTCGACGGTTGGAAAGAGGAATTGCTCGCCCGCCTGCGGGAATACGGCCAGACACGCGAGTGGCTGCGCGTACTGCAGTTCTCGCGCGACTTCGGTGAATCGGCGGCCTTGACGGCCGGCTTTACCGAAGCACGCGGCGACCTGATCGTGACGCTGCCTGCATACTGGCAGGTCGCGCCTGCCGAAATACGCAAGCTGCTGCAGTCGCTCGACGATAGCGCCGACATGCTGATCGCCGTTCGTTCGCCAAGGGCCGGTTCGGCGTTCGAGCGGTTTCGTCGCCGGGCGTTTCATGGCCTGCTCAAATGGATTACACGTCACTCGTACCATGACCTCGGCTGCGGAGTGCGCCTGTTCCGGCGCAAAGTTGCCGACGAGATTCCACTGTATGGCGACCAATACCGGTTCCTCCCGGTACTCGCCGTAAGGCGCGGGTTCACCGTGCGTGAAGTCGAACTGGCCCAGTCGCCGCTCGACCGCTTCCGGGGACGATACCGGCTGCGCGAGTACGTGCATGGCGTCCTGAACGTCCTGACGGTTTTCTTCCTCGTGAGGTTCACGAAAAAGCCGCTGAGGTTCTTCGGCTCGATCGGCTTCATCGCCGCCGGCATCGGCGCCGCCGTCGTGTTCGTGCTCGTCGTCCAGCGGCTGTTCTTCGGCGTCGCGCTCGGCGACCGGCCGGCGCTGCTGCTCGCGTCGCTGCTGGTGGTGCTCGGGGTGCAGCTTTTCGGGCTCGGCCTGCTGGGCGAGCTCGTCATCTTCTCGCATGCCGGTGAAACGAAGGAATACGCCATTCGCTCGATCACGGAATTCCGCCAGTCCGCCGGTGAACCGGCGAAACCGGTTGCGACGTCCGCGGTCGACCCGGAAGACCGCGTGCGGGAGAACGGCGTAGCGGACTACGTCAGGGAAAACAGGGCGTCATAGGCCGCGAGCAGCTTCGGCGCCTCGTGCTCCCACTGCAGCTCCCGTTCGACCCGGCAGCGCCCGTATTCTCCCATGCGCCGCCGCCGTTCTTCATCGTCCAGTAACTCGAGAATCCGGGCAGCGAGGTCCCTCTCGTCGTTGCGCCTGGCGTAAATCGAGGCCTCCAGCGCCGACCGCCTGCCCTCCGTCAGGTCGAACTGCACGACCGGCTTGCCGAGCGCCATGTACTCCATGATCTTGTTCATTGTGGACTTGTCGTTCATGACGTTCGCGACGTCCGGGTTGACGCAGACGTCGGCCGTGCTGAGCATCTCCAGCATCGGCTCGTCGGGAATGCGGCCGGTGAACGTGACGAAATCGGCGATCCCGAGCTCCTCCGCGTACTGCTGCATGGCATCGAGCTCCGTGCCGCCGCCCACGAGGCCGAAATGCACGTCCGTCCTGCCGATCTCGCGAACGATGATGCGCACGGCGCGCAGCAGGTAATCGATACCTTCCTGGGCTCCCATCACGCCGACGTAGCCCACCAGGTAGCGGCGGCCCTGCTTCAGCGCCGGGTTGGGAGGCATGGGGCGTACCCGGTCGAGATTGGGTCCGCTGCGCACCACGAACACCCGGTCCGGATCCATGCCGCCGCGTTCGATGGCGATTTCCCGGTATGACTCGTTGGTCGCGATGCTGACGTCCGCCGTCCTGAACGTCAGCCGTTCGGCGAGCAGCAAGCTGCGATGCAGCAGGCCGCGCTTGCCGAACTTCGCCTCGAACAGCTCCGGGTTGATGTCGTGGTGGTCGAACAGGAAGCGCTTGCCGAACAGCTTGAACAACGCCCCGATAAGGAAAATGTTGTCGGGCGGATTGCAGGCGTGGATCGCGTCGAAACCCCGCTCGCGCCGCACGCGCAGCGCAAGCAGTAGCTGCGCCGCGAGCGCCCAGCCGTACTCGACCACGTAGCCGAGAAAGCCGCTCGCCTCCAGCGGCAGGCGGTACCGGTGGATGTGCACGCCGTCCAGGGTCTCCCGGCGCGCCTCGAAGCCTTTGCCGGTCGGGCAGATGACCGACACCCGGTAGCCGGCTTGCGCCAGCGTCGTGGCTTCCTGCCAAACGCGCCGGTCGAAGGGGACCGGCAGGTTTTCGACGATGATGAGGACCTTGCGCGGGTTACCAGCAGATGCCGTCATAGGATCCGTCTGCGCTGCCCGCCAGATCGGTCCGGACGAGGTCCACCACGTGCTGCCCGGCTTTGAGCCGCCCGGTAATTCTCCCGAACTCCGGATCCCCGTTGCCGATGACGACGACGTCGGCGCCGTCGATGGCCGCCGCGATGTCGTCCACCATGAGCGCGGCGATGTGCGGGATGCGGTTCAGGATGAACTCGCGGTTGGCGCCGACGAGGCGCGCAAGATTGACGTTCCTGTCATACACGCGCAGCTCGTAGCCCTTGCCGATCAGGCGCTCGATCAGCTCCACCATCGGGCTTTCCCGCAGGTCGTCGGTGCCGGCCTTGAAACTGAAGCCGAGCACGCCGACTTTGCGCCCGCCGTTCGCCGCCACCATGTCGAAGCCCCGGCGCACCTGCAGCTCGTTGCTCGGCAGGATCGATTCGAGAATGGGCAGGTTCACGTCGAGCGTGCGCGCCTTGTACGTGAAGGCCCGCAGGTCCTTCGGCAGGCAGGAGCCGCCGAACGCGAACCCCGGCTTCAGGTAATAGGACGACAGGTTCAGCTTGTCGTCCATGCAGAAGATGTCCATGACGCGGTGACCGTCGACCCCGAGCGCCTTGGCGACGTTGCCGACCTCGTTCGCAAAGCCCACCTTCAGCGCGTGCCACACGTTGTCGACGTACTTGACCATTTCCGCCGTCTTGAGGTCGGTGATCACGAGCGGGCACGGCAGGTGCCGGTACAGGTCGGCGACGATCTCGCCGCTCTTCTCGTCGGAGCAGCCGATGACGGTCTTCGGCGGGTTGCGGTAATCATGGACGGCGCTTCCCTCGCGCAGGAATTCCGGGTTGATGGCGACGCCGAATTCCTTGCCGGCCGTCTTGCCGGAAGCCTCTTCCAGCGTGGGCACGACGACGTCCAGCATCGATCCGGGCAGCATGGTGCTGCGCATGACCACGACGTGGTAGCCGTCCTTGTCGCGGATCGCACGGCCGATCTCCCCGCAAACGGTCTCGACGTAGCGGAGCTCGAGGCTGCCGTTGGCCTGGCTCGGCGTGCCGACGCAGATGAGCGACACGTCGGACTGCAATACGGCCTCACGCGAATCGGTTCCGGCGCTGAGGCGGCCGGCTGCGACCGCTGCGCCGATCAGTTCCTCTACCTCGGCTTCGATGACCGGCGTGTGTCCCGAGTTGATCAGGTCGACCTTGGTCGTGTTCGGATCCACGCCGATCACTGTGTGGCCGTCGCGCGCGAGGCAGGCCGCCGACACGACGCCGACATACCCCAGGCCAAATACGCTTATTCTCATTCCATTGTTCCGTGCTTGGCGGTATCCATGTACCGGTCGATTTCACATTCGATCGTGGTTTTGAGCTCGGCCGTGCCGCGCACGGCGTTTACGAAGTACAGCGACTCCGCGGGCGTCTTGACGTCGAAGCGCCGCGAAACCCAGCCGCCCGGCGGGTCGTCGGATCCGTAGAGTCTTTTAATCTCGCGTACCGGTTCCAGCGCACGCAGCGTGATCCGGACCGGGCCCTGTTGGGCCACTACGGTGGTGCCCTCGAGGGAGACGCGGCATTTTTCTGAGAAGTGCCAGCATCGCTCCACGCTATGATAGCCATTGCAGCGCAGCGTATCCACGATTTCGATCGTGCCTTTGTCCTGGACGATGCTCCGCCGGTGGACGACCGGGTCCTCCAGCCGCGTGTAGCCGTCGTGCTCGCCCGTGAAGCGGCTGCAGGTGGTGCCGAAATCGAATTCGAGGCAGCGCGCGGCGGCGTGCCTGAGCCACATGAAGTTGCCACCCTGCATCGACTGGTCGAGCCCGTCCACGCGCACGGTGTTGTGCGCGCCGGTACCCCTGAAGTACTCCCGCCACCGGGGCTCCGTATGATAGGAGTACGTGCCCGGGTCGACGAGCATCTCGCGGCCGGCGACGGACAGCACGAAGGACAGTGCGTCCGCATGGCCATGGGCCGCGATGCTGAGGTAGCCGAGCGGCCCGGCATCCGCGACGAGGCGGATTTCGTCGTCGGACCCGAGCCGCTGTCCCAGGATGAAATAGCCGCCGTCGGGGAAAGCGCGCCGCGGGGAAGCGCCGCCGGCTGCCCGCGCTACGGCGTTCCAGCGCTCGCCGCCGACGAGGCAACGGGTCTTGTCATCGAGGACCGCGCGCCCGGCCGCAAACTCCGTCCGGTCGAACAGGATGGCGCCGGTCGCGAGCAGCGAGCGGAACGGGCAAAAATCTCGCTCCTGCGACAGGCGCACCACGAAGCCGTCGTCCGCGTCGCCGATCATCGGCACATTGCCGGCGACATCCATGATCGCGTGGAGGTACTCGAGCATGCGTTCGATCGTCTGCCAGTACGCTTGCGGGAACTCGAGCCCGCTCGACCGCCCCGCGAGCGCCGACAGGATGAAGAAGTCCAGCACGAACTGCTGGTAGGCGACCGCCTGCTCGCGGTTGACGCCGTCCGGATGCGTCTGCGCCCCGGCCGCGTCCACCAGTAGGCGCCGCGCCTCCGCGCCCCAGCGTTCGAGCTCTTTCCAGTACGGCCAGGTGCAGGCCGCAATGAACACTCCGGCAGCCTCGCCGATGAGATGGTTGTTCGCCGACGAGTGGCGCGAGTAGTAGTGCCGGATGAAGTGCGCGTGCCGGTAGATGCTGTCGAGCCAGCGCTCGCGAAGCCCCGCGCCCGCCTCTTCGAACAGCGCCGAGCGGCGGCCGCCGACGAGTTGCCAGGCGATGCTCCAGTTGACGAGACGGATGCCCGCTTCAAGGGCGCTTGCCCAGTTGGGACCGCAAGGATAGGGGCACTGCTCCAGCCAGGACTCGAGCCGTTCCCGCAGGCCCGCGAGATAGCGGCCGTCGCGGGTCAGTGCGTACGCCTGGGCCAGCGTCACGAATTCCAGGTGACGGTTCGGCTCCCAGAGGTACTTGATGTTGCCCACGACGCGCTCGTCGCGGTAGTCGATGAGCTTGCCGAACTGCAGGGGTGCCGTGATGCCGGTCAGCGGGTCGCGGTTCCATTGCCAGGGTTCCGCCCCGGCGGATTCGAGCGCGAAGACCGGCTGCTCACCGGCGATGAGCCGCTCCGCCGCGGACGTATAGACCGCGCTGTCCAGTCCGGCGACGCCCGCGATCCACGCCGGCGGCTCGCGCTCGAGCAACGCGGCGGGCGGCCGGCGCGCGCGGAACCAGCCGGCCCGCTCGCCGCGCACGCGCAGGCTGCGCCCCAGCCGGTGCCCGATCTCCGGGACGGACATGCGAGACAGTCGCCTCGCGTACCACGACCAGGCCTGCACCCTACGCGGGCCCCGCGGGTCCGATCCCGAAGGACCTGTACAGGACGTGCAGGTGGAGCGACATCGTCGGAGCGTTGCGCGGCGGTGCTATTCGGCGGCGGCGCTTTGCCGCAGGACGCCCACGGCCTCGCCGGATTGCCGCCGCCGGACCCCGAGCTCCCGGTAAATTCGCCCGACCTTCGGCAACACCGCGCTGCTGCTGAACGAGGACGCGAACTTCGCCCGGGCACGCGTTCCCATCGCCTGCCGCCGCTGCGGATCGGCCAGCAGGCTGCCGACGGCGTCGCACAGCGCCGCCAGATCGCCTGCGGGCACGAGCAGCCCTTCCTCGCCGTGCGCGACGGCGTCCGGGATCCCGCCGACCGGCGTCGCGACGACCGGGAGTCCGGCGGACATCGCCTCCAGGACGCTCATCGGCATACCCTCGGCGAACGACGGCAGGACGTACAGCGACGCCGTCGCCAGGAGCTCGGCTTTGCAGTTCCCGTCGATCCAGCCGGCAACCTCGACGCGGTCCTCGATGCCCAACCGTTTTGCGAGCGCGCGGACCGCGTCGAGATCGCCGTCCCCGGCGCAGACCAGGTGTGCATCCGGGTGCTCCCCGGACAGCTTCGCGAACGCTTCCAGCAGGAGGAAGATGCCCTTGCCTTCGCAGAGACGTCCGAGGAACAGGATCCTGCCGGGAACCCGCTGCCGGGAGAGGGAAAACGACGGCGCGAAATTGCCGATCACGTCGACCGGAGTGCTGGTGATCGATTCGAGCGCTTCGCGCCAACTGCCTGACAGGACGATGATCCTCGTACAGCGGCGCAGGACGTACCGGACGTAGCGCCTGGCCAGGGTCCCGCATTCGTCCTCGTAGAACCGCATGAACTCTCCGCCGTGCAGATGGAATATCACCGGCCGCCTCCGCCATGCCGCCGGCAGGATGAAGGCCGACTTGCGCCAGAAACTGGCGCGGGACGCGGCGTGCACGTGCAGGAGGAAATCCCGCCGGCGGACCAGCCACGCGCCGAACCGTGCCCAGGCCGACAGCGCGACACCCAGCTTGCGCCAGTGGCCGCCGTCCGCATGCGTAGCGAGGTAGGTGATGGGCCAGTCGGCGAACAGGCCGCCGGACCGGTAGGCCCTGACGACGCTCGCGATGCCGCCGCGGGTCGCCGGCGACGTTCCCAGCATCAGCACCCGGCGGGCCGGAGCATCCTCGGGCACGGATTGCGAGATGACGTCTGTGCTCATCATCCCCTCCTTGATCGTTCTTGTTCGGCGTCGGTTGCGTCCGGCCCAGTATAGACCTTTGCGCCCTTGCCTTTCGGCGCGTTTGCTCTGCTGCACGGCCGGGGATTTTCCGCCTCCCGGCATTATGTTAACTGGCGGCGGGCGGCCCCAACCGCGCCGGTCTGCGCTATACTCGTGGCAGTGCCGCTTCCGAACGGCACCTGACGCGCCTTCTCGCGCGTCGTCTAAATCGCGGCCGGCCAATGACCGATCATAAGCAGACCGGCTGCTCCCTGGAGAATAAAAATGAGGGTGATAGCACGCCACTGGTTTCGGGCGTTGGTGCGGGAAAATTTCCTGCGTGACCGCAAGGCCGCGGCGCTTCTCGCGAACGAGTCTCTCTCGAGCGACGAAAGCCATTTTCGCCAGGAGCGCCTCCTCCGGAAAACATTGCTTGCCGCCAGTCGACGCATTCCGGCCTACCGGGACTTCGACGTGCCGGCCGATGACGTCCGCAGCGCATTACAGGCCCTGCCGGTCGTGACCAAACGCCACCTGCTCGCGGGCAAGGGCGATTACTTCCCGGCTTTGGGGCTGGACAAGCTCTGGACGGCGCGCGGTTTGACGAGCGGAACCACGGGTACGCCGCTGGAAATTTTTCGCAGCCTGTCCTCGGTGATCTGGGAAAGCGCCTTCATCAACCGGCACTGGCAGTGGTCCGGGTTCGCGAAGGGCATGCGGCGCGCCACCCTGCGGGGCGACTACGCTGTCCCCGCGTCTCGCACTTCGGCGCCGTTCTGGTTGTACAACCAGGCCGAAAACCAGCTACTCGTGTCGTCCCGTCACCTGCACCCGCCTTACATCGCTTCCATCGCGAGAGAGCTCCGCGAGTTCCAGCCGTACCTCCTGCACGCCTACCCGTCCACCGCGTACGAGCTGGCACTGCACCTGGAGCACGTCGACGAGTACCTGGAAATACCCGTCGTCTACACCAGCTCGGAAATGCTCTACACGCACCAGCGGGAGCTCATATCGTCGCGGCTCAAAACAAGGCTGTTCGACCATTACGGGATGGCGGAACGGGTGGCTTTCATCACGGAATGCGAAGCGGGCAGCTACCACGTCAATCCCGAGTACTCGTATGTCGAGATCCTGGACGACGATGGCAATCCGACGAGCGACTCGGGCTACATCACGGGCACGACGTTCCACAACTCGACGATGCCGCTGATCCGCTACCGGCTGTCCGACCGGAGCCGCTGGAAGCCGGGCACCTGCGCGTGCGGCAGAAATTACCCGATGGTAGAGCCCATCGAGGGCAAGTACGAAGACAGGATCTTCGGCTCCAGCGGCAATCCCGTCAGCCCCTCGCTGGTCACGTTTGCGTTCAAGGGGCTGCGCAACATCGAGCGATCGCAGGTGGCACAGATTGCGGCCGGACGCTGGGAGATCAGGGTGGTCCCGATGCAGGGGTACAGCGCGGCCGAGCGCTCCGCGCTGATGAAGAACGTTCGCGAGATGGTGGATCCCGGCATCGACGTGACGGTCATCGAATGCGAGGACATCCCGCGCACCGAAGCCGGCAAGTATCGCTGGGTCGTCAACGAATGCGCGGTCCCGGCGGTGGTCTGATCACCGGCGGCCCGGCCGTCAGTCGTTCTCGACGATTACCGGCGGATTCGGCGGAACGTCCGCCGTCGGCGGCGGTTTACCGGGTGCCGACCCGTCATGGCTCATATCGGCGAACGTCGCATTCTCGTCGCCGATCTTGTGGTTGTCCATGTAGATGACCATGTTTTCGTCATGTCCCCAGACGCGGTCCCGGTCCATGTACAGGCCCATCTGGGACGTATACCCGCCCGGTCCGTACTGCCCGATGCCGCGATCGAAGACGCGTTCGGGCGAGGTCTCGGGCCACGTCGAGACGCGCGCGAGATCCTTCATCGGCCGTATCTTCAGGACATGCACCCACTCGCCGGAGCCGGCCCGC
Organism: Woeseiaceae bacterium; assembly: GCA_035698445.1. Taxonomy (GTDB): domain Bacteria; phylum Pseudomonadota; class Gammaproteobacteria; order Steroidobacterales; family Woeseiaceae; genus IDS-8. The sequence goes on along the minus strand of DASSBS010000159.1, from coordinate 5,326 downwards.
ATCCAGACGTCCAGAAACCCGGTGTTGTCCTCGAACTCGTCGACGTCCGTCTTGAAATGCCAGATGAAGTCGGTCCAGCTTCCCCTGTTGAGGTTCGACAATGCCGCCCTGGACGCCTCGACGTCGGGGAAGTCCACCAGTCCCTGCGCCCAGTTGTCAGCACTCGGGAACTCCGTTGAATATTCGAAAGTCAGCCACCAGCTTGGCCTGAAGTCCACGCCCTGTTCATGCATTCTTCTCGAATAATAGCGGTGGATGATCTGCCACTGGCCGTCTTCGGCCCAGATGCCGAACGTCCCGGGTTTGTTCTGGCTCGAGCTCTTGCTGCCCCAGAGGACCGGTCCGAAACCGCCGCCCGAGCCGTCGTAGTTCTCCGGAATGAAGAAGCTGATGGACATCCATCGTTCGGCTCCCTGTGGAATGGCGTTGTAGTACTCCAGAAGAGTGGACGTCATCTGGAGCTGTGACCGGCGAGTACTGCAGTCGAGTGCCGGATCGCAGTCAGCCGGTTCCACGCCGCCTCCCGCCTTGCTCTTGACGACGAACCTGGCCGAATACTTGCTGCCGCGCGTCGGAGAGTCGACCAGTGACAGCAAGTCACCGTTGCCTACATGGGCCGGGTGCTGATAGCCGTACTGCGGGGGGCGGCCATACGGAGGAACGAGGTGGAATGCGACGACGTTCGGATCGGAGTTCGTATGATAGTTACTGAAATCGTGATCGTTGAAGTCACCGCTCCAGACGATCTCCGCGTGCGCGCCGGCCGACACCAGGATGGCTGCAACGGCAAAAGCTGCCGGACCTCCGAAACGCGTTCCGTTGGCGTCTGAGTACATACGAATCGTTCCCCCATTGTTATCAGCATTATTGGTTGCCGCTGCTCTTCCGGCAGACGGTCGACATTGTGCAGGGGGGCCTGCCTGGAGCGACTCGGGCCCGCTGAATGCCAGGGAACGGCATCAGGGGCACAGAACGCAGAGCGCCCTGCCCGAGGGAAACGAAAGCGTGGTAACCCCGCTGTCTCGCACTTTACGGCCAAGACCGGTAGCTTTGCGTCCTTGCCTCTCGACAAGTTTGCCCTTTGCACGATCAAAACTTTCCCATAGCGCACTGCAGGTGTCAATGAATTCCGGCGCGTCAACGCGAACGCACAATCGCAGGCACAGTTTCCATGAATCAGTTCACAGTTCGCGGCGCTCACGCCGCAAACGCTCCCAGCGCTCCTGCGCGCCGCCGGCATTCAGGTACTGCTCGTGGAGCTCCTGCAACTGCGACTCATCGGCCCGCCGGATCCGCCTTTCCATGCGCCAGCGCCTGAACGCGTGCCAGCGGGAACCGGCTTTCTTCAAGCGATCCTGCCGGACGATGTCGTCGTAGATGCGGTTCAGCCGGTCGGCCGCTTTGGATGCCGCGAAGTTCTCCCTGGCATACGCGTAATTGAAAGCGGACATGCGAGACAGCAGCTCCGCATCGTTCGACAGCCGGATCATGAGATCGGCGAAGTCGCGCGGGTCACGGCTGCTGGTCATGAATCCCATGGTGCCGTGCTGGAAGAAATCCTTCAGACCGCCTACCGCGCTGGTGACGACTGGAAGCGCGTGAGCCATCGCTTCGATGACCGAGGTCGGCATCCCTTCGCTCTCGGAGGTCAGAAGGAAGAGAGTCGCCTCCCCGAATGCGCGCTCTTTCGCCTCGCCTTCTACGTGACCGAGGAAGCGAACGCCGCGGATCCCCGTTTTTTCTACGAGACTTTCGGCGGCCTGCCGCTCGGAACCGTCACCGGCTATCGTCATGCAGGCGGCCGGAGCATTCCGCTGCAAAATGGCAAACGCCTGGATGGCGGTTATGAGGCCTTTCCCGGGAACCAGCCGGCTCAGGAACAGCACATGAAGCGATGGGCTGCCCCCCGCAGGTTTCCCGGTCATTGCCATGGTTCGCCATTATGGCAAGAGATATCGCTCCTCGACAAAGCAACTGTCGTCAATACAGGTTGCGTCCCGATAGACGGGGCTCGTAATACCCATCGCCTGCAGGTGCTGGCGAAACTCTTCCGCAAGCACCACGAAGCCGCCCGCCTTGCCGTACACGGACCTGAACAACCAGCAGAAGCGCCTCTGCACGGTCGCCTGAAACGACTCGTCCCAGCCGTGGAAAAAAACCAGCGCGGGAACCGCATGAGCCCGCGCTATCAGGAGAAACCCGGCGTCTCTCAGCAAGGATTTCGGCCTGAAGGACGGGTTCAGGTGCACGAGTGAAAACGTCCCGTTTGCCAACGTACGGTGGAAGCGCCAGTAATCCGTAACCAGGCGCCGCACCCTCGCGAACAGGCCGGACTCATCGGATTTCCAGCCCAGCTCGAAACACTGCTTCACTCCCAGGTGCCCCTGCAGCACCCGGTAGAAATTCGTCACGCCTCCCGGAAGATCGAGGCGCGGAACGTTCATCAGTACAGTCGAATGTTTCACTGCATCACGATTATCGGCGCTTCCGGAGCGGCGTTTTGCTCCGCAGGCGTACCGGCCGAGGAGCCGTCCGGGGACATCTGCGCAAAAGTCGTGTGCTCGTCTCCGACCTTGATGTTCGCATTATAGATCACGCGATTGCTCGCGACTCCTTTCATCTGGCGCGTGTCCATGTACAGCCCTGCTTTGATGCCGAAGCCGCCCGGGTCGCCGGCAGGGGGTGCATTCTGGCCGATACCGTGGTCGAACGTCCTGCCGGCGATCGTTACCTTTTTCGGGTCTATGTCCAGGACCTTCACCCAGCTCCCATCGCCTTTCCGGTTCCACACATCGAGGAAGCCTTCGCCGCCGTCGCCGGCGCCTCGGGCGTCGAACTTGACGTGCATGATCCAGTCGGTCCAGACACCCTCCTCCAATTCCAGCGCTGCTTCCGATGCGCCCTGGTTGGGGAAATCCTGGAGGAGCGCCTGTTCCGTGCCCTCTGCCTTGTAGTTCATTTGCTGCTGGTACGGGAGCTGGCATCGGCAGTTGGGCTTGCCCATCCAGTTATGCTCCACCACCCACGATCCGCCCTGGAGGTTCAAGGTGATCGCAGGACCGACGCCGCCGCCGTCGTTGAGCGCCTTGATCTGGAACACGATCGGGCCCCAACTGCTGCCGTCATGGTCCCAATTCCCGGGCACGAAGATGCTGACCGAGACCCAGCGCTCGGACCCGTACGGCAGGGCATCGTAGAACAGCGGCAAGGTCTGCTGGGCCGTGAGCTCCGTTCTGCGATTCGAGCAGTCGCCGTTGTCGCAGTCTGCCGGCTCGCTGCCATTCTCCAGGCTCTTGACCACGAACCTGGCCGCGTACTCGCTGCCACGCGTCGGCCCTTGTGAGTAATGGATGCCGTCGACGGTGCGCTCCGTTTCTGCGACCAGCGACAGCAGATCCCCGTTCCCGACGTGCCCGTCCAACTGCTTCCCATACTGGATAGGCCGCCCGTATTTCGGTACCTGGTGGAAGTCGACGACCTCGTCATTGTACTGATCGTGCCATTGCGTGAAATCGCCGGTCGCATAGTTTCCCGACCAGAGAATCTCCGCGGATGCCGGACCGGAAGCCACGAACGCAATGGAGAGGACAAGCGCGGCTCGAGCGCGCCGGTCGCGATGCATGCTGCGAAATCGATTGATCATTTCAACACCCCGAACGGATTTCGGTACTGCCTCGGCCGGTGGAAACGAAGGGACCCGGTGGAACGTTCCCGTTCGGGCCCGGCGCGACAGTAGTGGAAAACTGGGCCTACAGGCGGCTCCGCGGAGCAGCCTGCAGGTGCGGTTACCGTGCAAGGTGCAAACGTTGGTTTGCCGGATCGGTAATCCGGCGCGCGTCAGCATGAGGAAGCGATTGGTACGAGCGTTTTCCGTTACCGCTTGTAAGCTCTTGCTTGCGGCAACGCATCGAATCGGCTCTGTGTGGCAACCCCGCCGTCCTGGGCCCGGTGGGCCTTTAGACCGGTAGCTTTGCGCCCTCGCCTTTCGGCAAGTTTGCCCTTAGCACGGCAAAAAGTTTCCCACTTCCGCCGGGATTATGTCAACCCGAAACGCGTCGCCGATCAACGACACTCGGGACATCGCGCGCATTCACCGCGTCACGATTGTCGGCGGCTTGGGAGCGGCGTGCTCCGGCGCGCCGGGGCTCTCCGCCGGCATGCCAGGCGAGCTTCCATCGGGTGACATGTCGGCAAAGGTCGCGTCCTCGTCCCCGACCTGAATGTTCGCATTGTAGATCACGCGATTGCGTTCGACGCCCTGCATCTGGCCCTTATCCATGTACAACCCTGCTTTGATGCCGAAGCCGCCCGGGTTGCTGTCGCCCGCGGGAGCATTCTGCCCGATGCCATGGTCGAACGTCATGCCGTCGATCGTTACTTTTTTCGGGTCTACGTCGAGGACTTTCACCCAATCCCCATCACCTTTTCGATTCCATATATCGAGAAAGCCTTCGCCGCCGTCGCCGGCACCTCGGGCGTCGAATTTGATGTGCATGACCCAGTCGGTCCAGACACCCTTTTTCAACTCGAGCGCTGCTTCCGACGCGCTTCGATCGGGGAAATCCACGAGCAGCGCGGGCTCCGTGCCCTCCGCCTTGTAGTTCATTTGCTGCTGGTACGGGAGCCGGCACCGGCAATTGCGCACGTCCGTCCAGTTGTGCTCCACCATCCATGCTCCGCCGTTGAGGTTCAATGTGATCGCAGGACCGACGCCGCCGCCGTCGTTGAGCGCCTTGATCTGGAACACGACGGGACCCCAGCTATTGCCGTCGGTATCCCAATTGTCGGGCACGAAGATACTGACCGAGACCCAGCGCTCGGACATGTACGGCATCGCGTTATAGAACAGCGGCAAGGTCTGCTGGGCCGTGAGCTCGGTTCTCCGATTCGAGCAGTTGCCGTTATCGCAGTCTGCCGGCTCGCTGCCGTTCTCCAGGCTCTTGACCGTGAACTTGGCCGCGTACTCGCCGCCACGCGTCGGCCCTTGCGGGTAGTAGATGCCGTCGACGGTGCGCTCCGTTCTTGCGACCAGCGACAGAAGATCCCCGTTCCCGACGTGCCCGTCCAACTGCTTCCCATACTGGATGGGACGCCCGTATTTCGGTACCTGGTGGAAGTCGACGACCTCGTCGCTGTACTGATCGTGCCATTGCGTGAAATCGCCGGTCGAATAGTCTCCCGTCCAGAGCATGTCCGCGGACGCCGGACCGCCAGCAGCAAATACAACGGAGAGAATCAACCCGACTCGAATGCGCGAGCCGCGATGCATGCGGCCAAACCTGGTTATCACTTTCATTCACCCCCAAGCGATGAAATTATTTTTCCC